>JAHFFW010000042.1 GCA_023247725.1 Candidatus Omnitrophota bacterium
ACTGACGAGCTTGCTTCTTCAGTTTTACACAATGGCTTTTTTGGCTCATGGGTCATCTCCTCTCGGAAGATAATACCATGAAATTATAAACCATTAACAACTAACTTAACAATGTACTAGCCTTCTTATTGAACGACTGCCTTGGTTTAAAGAAATCTGAACAGATAGAATACGACAATTCCGGGGGCTCTTGCCCGAGCGAAGTCGAGGGCAAGAGCCCCATCCCCAGAGCCGGATGACTGCAGTAGGTGCCTTTTTGTCGAAGGTTGATTTTAAACTCATTTTACGTTAGAATGAGGCCTTAATTTTCCGTAAGAGGCTTAAATTGCCGTCCAGCTTTTCGATCATGTTTTGTGGATACTGGAGGAGCGGAAAAATTTTTCAAGAAGCTTTGATATTTGCAGATTTGCCGCCCCGGCTTTTCTAATTAAACTTGTGGTAGTCGGGATGGCGAAAATCTTTTCTTAAAATTGTTCTTTTATGTTTGTGGTAGATTTCCGCCGCACCAACTTTCCCGGAATGGAATAAGTGAGGTAGTTGGTACGGCAAGAATCCTCTCTTAATATAGTTTTTGATTTTTGTGGTAGATTCTTGCCGAGATAGCTCAGGTAGTAGAGCGCAGGCCTGAAAAGCCTGGCGTCCCCAGTGCAAGTCTGGGTCTCGGCACCTTTCTTCTACACATTTGGTTCCGGATCGAGAACGGCTCCTAGTCCGGAACCAAATGCATTCAAGAAAAGAAAGGTGCCTGTCCCTTTTTTGGGAGAACCAGTTGTGAAAAAAGGGGCGGCCTTTAAAAGAAACATTTTTTTTACATCGTTCCGGAGCAAGAACGGTTTTAGTCCAGAACCAAATGTACATATAGAGAAGAAAGGTGCCTGTCCTCAAATTTCCGAGAACCGGTTGGGGAAATTTGAGGGCGGCACTTCTCCGAGCATGAAATAGTTCTCTTAACCGGAGAACAAAATCATTAATTGGTTCCGGGCCTCGAGCGATTCTTATCTCGGAACCAAATGAACCCAAGAAAAGAAAGGGGCCATCCTCTTTTTACGGGAACCAATTGGGAAAAAGAGGATGGCCCTCTTGAAAAAATTTGAACCTAACCCTCAACCCGGAGCCTCTATGAACCTCATCAAACTTGTTTTTGCTTCTGTTGTTTTAACGCTCGTTTTAAATCCTTTTCACGTTTTCGCCGACGAAGGGGCCAATCGAAAACTCGCTGAAGATCTTCTTCTCATTATGAAGATCGATGAACAGCAGACTAAGATGTTTGACCAGATCAAGCAAATGCAGAAAGAGCAAATGCTCGCTGCGGGTCAGAGCATGAATGTCAAGGTCCCGGAAGAGTCCATAGCCGTCCAGGGAAAGATTATGGATCTCATGTCCCAAGAAATGACCTGGGACAAGGTGAAAGAAGATTATATTTCGGCTTATGCAGATACATTTTCCGAGGAAGATCTCCACGGACTGATCGAGTTTTATAAAAGCCCCGTCGGCCAAAAGCTCATTGATAAATCTCCAGAATTAACCAAGAAAATGATGGCGATTGGTCAAGCGCAGACCTTGAAGCTTCTTCCCAAGATTAAGGAAATCACCGCGTCCGTCGTTGCGGATGTCAAAGAAAAGAAAACCCCGGCCGCAGCCCCTTCGGTTGTGACTAATTCGGAAGTCAAGTAGCCAAACTTCGGCGGGTTCTCGCCTCAAAGCGATGGCCCGCCGAAGGCAAATTCTCATCCAATCGTTTGTTACTTCCTGCCGCTTTCGCTAAAATACATTCGTTAAAAAAATCTTGTTGGCGTAGCTCAGCTTCCGCCAAAAAGCATGGCGGACTCGGCACGTTTTGTGGCGGGGGTTAGAGCGAGTGAGCTTATGCGTAAGTTCTTAGGGGTGAAATGCCATGTTAAAAAATACATTAAAGTACAGGATGAACGTCCCAAAAAACGCCTCAAGATTTGCCAAGCGGTTCAGGTAGAGTTATAAAAATATGGTAGAATTTTCGCCAATGAAAACGTTTCGTGATTACAAGGATACAAGTATACTTTTAACGGAAGAGCGTCGTAAGCATATTCTAGAACATCCTGAAATGAAGGGGATGTTGCAACACATAAAAGAAACATTGTCTGCGCCACAAAGAGTCATTCAATCTATCAGTGACAAGAATGCGCATTTGTATTACCATTTTTACATTGGTACCAAAGTTGGTGATAAATATTTATGTGTGGTAGTCAAAATGGTTAATAAAGATGCTTTTGTTTTGACAGCATATTTGACGGATTCAATTAAGAAGGGAGAAATCATATGGCTAAGAAAATAATTAAACTTTGGTTCGACAAACAGGGTGATTATTTAGAAGTCACTTTTGAAAAGAAAGCAGGTTTTTTTCGTCAAACCAAGAACGATGCGGTAATGGAGAAAGTTGACGATAAAGGTCACATTTTAGGGTTTTCTGTGATGAACGTCAGTAAACTTTCTCGAAAACCGTTGGAAGTGTTTTTAGTTTAAACATATGCCGACGTAGCTCAGTTGGTAGAGCAATGCTTTCGTAAAGCATGGGTCAAGAGTTCGATTCTCTTCGTCGGCTTTTCTTTTATAAAGATTTATTTAGGAGGAAAACCAGTATGAAGACCAACGGAAAAATATTAATTGGCATAGCCTTGCTTTTTATCAACAGCGCAGCATGCTGTTGGGCTCAAGAAAATAAAATTTCTGACATCCTTTCAAAAGCCGAGAAAATCAATTCAATATATTTTGAGACCACTGAAACGATAGCAGAAACGCCTAACTTCCCTCAAAGTTTTGGCGATGCAATTGAAAGAACGAAGATTTGGTTTAAGAAAGACTACTCTCGTAAGGAGATTATGTCGGAGTCAGCAAATGCCAAGAAAGTAATCCAGGTCTCTTTGCCCAAAGGCGTTGAATATATTTACAATTCTTATTCAAATAAGACCGAAAAATTCGATTGGGGCCCATCTTTTAATTCACGATTTCTTGAGCTTGAACTTAAGTTGACACTGCTAAAAAAGAATAAATCACTTAAAGTTTTAGGAACAGAAACGGCGGGCGATAAGATGGCAACCGTTTTAGAAATCATTTATGACCTTGACGGAAAAGAGCAGAAAGAAAAATATTGGATATGGAATGATAAAGGGGTGCCTTTAAAGACAGAAACAGAAGCAAACTTAGCATATTTTGGCATGGATTCTTTAAAAATTAAAATTGTGAAAGAATATAAAAATTACAGTTTCGAAAATATTCCCGAAAGTATTTTTGATATTGCTAATATCGAAGAAATCAAGAACAGTACTATCGTTACTAAAGGTGAAGATAAGAAATAATGAAATGGCTTGTAACAATTTTAGGTCTTTGTTTTTTTATGGTTACGCTAAATGAAATGGTGCTGGCAGAAGAGGTGTATAAAAAGGATAGCATTGTTCATTCTATTTTAGCTGACTCAAATATTAATGCCGATGCAAAAGAATCTCTCGAATTGATTTGGGGATTGACCGAGCCGTCATGGAGTAATCAAGAATTATTCATTACTGTTCACAAAGGACAATCACAGCAAATAGCTGCCGTTTATTTGAAAATTAATAATGATTATCGTCTGCTTAAACGCATTGAAGCTCCAATCTCTTATTTTAATAAACCAAATATTTTTTGGTTTGAAACAAAAGAAGGCAATGAACAATTTATTCAAATAACCTCTATCGCTGAAGGCACGGGGCATATCAATACAGAATATGTCTTTCATGTTGTTCCACATAATGATGACTTGGAATTAGAATCGGTAAAATTGATCCCTGCGCCAGAATCTTATAAAAATCAATTGCAGGAAGGGGAGGGTGTTTGGAAAGGAGAGATTAATACCTTTAATTCGAAAGAATTAAGCTTTGAATTTTACATTTGGAATAAGAGTGATTCCAACTGTTGTCCAACCGCAGGACATGTTTTAGGGACATATGAACTGAAAGCATTACATTCATTTGATGGTAAACGCAATTGGATCATTGAGGCAAAATCGTTTGAACGGCTTAAACTTGAAAACGATTATTAAATTGAAGACCAGAACCGTCATTTTTTTGCTTCTCCTCGTTGTTTCCCTTTCTTACCTCAAATCATTTTCTAATGCCTTCGTCGGCGACGATGCCTCGATTTTTATCGGAAACGATTATTTTTACGATCTAAAACATATCGGCCGCCTTTTTTCCAAGGATTTTGTTTTACAGTTTGAAAATTTGGATTTTGCCGCGTCGAATAAGGCTCCGATTTTTTCGGGTTTTGTCTCCTACCGGCCGGTCGTTGCCCTGACATTTTTTTCTGACTGCTTCTTCTGGGGGCCGAACTCTTTCGGCGCCCATCTGACTAACATCTTTTTGCATTTTTTGGTATCTGTTCTGGTTTTTTTCTTTGCTTTGGAAATGGTGGGCCGCCCGGGCGTTGCCTTGTGGGCGGCGCTGTTTTTTGCTGCGCATCCCATTCACGCCGAATTGGTCAATTCGATCAGTTACCGGTCGGATCTGTTGGCCACGTTATTTTCTCTGTGTTCCCTGCTGTGTTATCGTCGGGCCTGGCACAAACCAGCGAAAAACGCGCGGTGGCTGACCGGATCCTGTTTCAGTTTTTTCCTGGCGCTTCTCTCTAAGGAATCGGCGATTATTCTGCCACTGGTTTTCATCCTTCATGATCTTTGCTTCCCGCGCCCGGCGCTAAAAAGCGAAGGGTGCAAGTTCATTCCCTATTTCGTTTTTGCCGGCATTGCCATTTTTTATCTGGTCCTTTATCTTGGGGTTTTTCCCAATGGGAATAGCTCCATTCTCTACCGCTGGCATTATGATTTTCTGACGCAATTGCGGCTCATGGGCCGGATTCTTTCTCATGACCTTGTGTCCTTGGCTGTTCCCACCCAGGTCCACGTCCTGCCACCTCTGTATGCCCCCGATAGCAGCGGGATCCCAGGGGCCGAGGTTTTGATTGTCTCTATGTTCTTATTCGTTTCCATCGTCGGCGGAATTTTCCAATACCTTCGCCACAACCGAATTTATACCTTTCTCGCCGGATGGTTTTGGCTGACCTATCTTCCGGTCTCGAATATCGTGCTTTTGCCCAATCCCTTGGCTTACCGGTTTATCTATTTGCCGTCGATCGCCTTTTTTATTGCGTTGGCCCTCGGCGTGGAAAAATTTTCTGCAGAACTGAAGAAGAAAGCCGAACTGGCGCGCCTGCCGATGATTCTCAAAGCGGGAATCTTGCTTTTGTTGATGGCCTCCACCTTTACTTTGAATTTCTTTTTTAAAGACACCTATTCGTCATGCCGGGAAATGATCTTTCATTACCCAGAGGCCCGCAAACCCTATCTCGAATTGGGATTGATTCATCTGCAGCACGGCCATCTGGATGAAGCCGCGGTGAATCTGGGCACATACCTGAATTTGCCTTCGCGCAATCCCTTTGTGGATGCGATGGGCCAGGATTATTATGTGCACCATCAGTTAGGCCGCTGTTATGTCAACGATCTTGAGCATGCCATGCATCATTTCATGACGGCGATTAAGTTAAGACCGGATTATATCCCCGCCTATTTGGATTTGGCGGATGTGTATCTTTTAAGGAATGACCCGCATTCGGCGCAATTGGTGGCCCAGCAGGTCATCGATCTTGATCCGCACAATGTCCTCGCCTACATTTATGCCATCCACAGCGACCTGGAATTGGGCCATACGCTCGCAGCGCAAGACTTGATGACTAAAGCCATACCTCTGGCGCCGGACGATGAGAATTTAAAGTTATTGAAAAAGGAACTGGAATCCAAGCTTCAGCCTTAATCGATGATGATCCAAACTTAAGACGATCACAATTCAATCCGATGATGCCTTTGCGAACCCCCCGCTGGTATATCTTCTTCATCCTCTCCGCAGGCTTTCTCCTCCACAGCTTCATGCTCAATGGATCTTTCCGCAACGTGGATGACCGCTTTTCTATCGTGGAAAATCCGCTCATTCAGAATCCCGCCAACCTCGACGAGGTTTTCCAGCATGGCTATTTCAAAGATCGTTCGTACTACCGGCCGCTCGTCAACTTGAGCTTCATGCTGGAGTACCAGCTCTTTGGTCTCAATGCCTTCTTCTATTATTTGGACAATCTCTTTTTGCATCTTTGGGGGGCCCTCTTGGTCTTTGCCGTGGCCCGGCAACTTTTGCGGGAGTCTTTGAATTCCTGGCCAACCCTCCGGCAGGATTACGCGGCGTTCTGGGCGGCCTTGTTATTTGTCATTCACCCCATTCAATGGGAAGCCGTGGCGAATGTCCCGGGGCGCTCGATCCTGTTGTGCCATGTGTTCCAGATGATCTCTTTATGGCTGTTCTTGCAATCTGCACGGGCTTCTTACCGACGGATTTGGTATGTCGCAGCCTTGTTCGCGTTTGGGCTGGCTTTATTGTGCAAAGAATCGGCGGCCATGCTGCCATTCATTCTTATCGCTTATCTTTATTGGATAAAGAAAGACCATTCCTGGCGAGGAAGGCTCGGGATCGTTCCATTCTTCTTTGTCTTGGGTGTTTATGTGGTGTTGCGAAAGATCCTGGGAATGACCCAGATGTTCCTTTGGCCGACCTTCGGTGCCCACGCTTTAGGGGTGCTCACCTTTATTCAGGGTACGTTGACTTATGGGAGGTTGTTTCTCTTTCCTTTTGGTTTGCATTTCGATCGGTCCCTGGCGGTCTTAACCGCTATCCACGGGCCGGTCATAATCGCATTGGGGTTTTATGCAACCCTGATCGCCGGACTCTGGTATTGGCGTCAACGGATTCATCCCCTGGTCTTTTTTTGCCTGGCCTGGTTTTTCATTGAACTGATTCCGGTATCGCAGCTGGTGACCTCGATTGGGGTGGGTCCCGGCCATATTTCCTTGGCCGAACATTTTCTTTATATTCCCTCCGTCGGTATTTTTATCCTGATGGGAATGGGCTTTCTCTGGATGGCAAGGCTTTGGCAGAGCCAGCGCGTCTTCTCGCAGGACTTTTATTATTTCTTAATCGGGGCATTTCTGTTAAACTTATCTGCCCTGACGGTCCAAAATAACATTTATGCCACTCAGGAATTATCCATGCTGGAGCGCTCGGTGCAATTTGATCCCACCAATACCCGCATCCTGTATTCCGTGGGATTCTTGTTTGCGGACAAACGGCAATTCCACCAGGCCGAGACCTATTTCCGGCGAATCTTGGAGTTAGAACCCTGGAATATCCAGGCGAGGATCGCCTTGGCTAAATCCCTCATGGACCAAGAGCGGTCTTTTGAAGCGGTCCAGGAATATGAAAAAGTTTCCGACCCGCAAGGCTACGCCGAACTTTACCAAAGGAATTTGAAATTGGCTTATCAGATCCTCATCGGGAAATACCAGCAAATGATCGAGAAGGACCCCGGAAACGCCCAGGCCTATTACAGCCTCGGCGTGTTTTATCAAAAAAATGCGCAGATCGAGCCAGCGATCGCCGCTTACCAAAAGGCTTTGGAGCTTGATGCCGATATGGCTGAGGCGGCGTTCAATCTGGCCTCGACCTATGAACAGCTGGGGCAATCTCCCGAGGCGATCCATTACTATGAATATTTTCTTGCGCAACCAGCGACGGAAGACGCCTTGCGGCAGTACGCGCGGGAGCGTTTGCGCGTAATTGATGGTCGTTAAGGTACGCGAGTTGGGTAGGGCGTCCGCTCGCCCAGCGTTGGCGGCCTCGCTTGGACGTAGGACGTTATAAGATTGTCATGATAGTCAAAACCACGTCCCACATCCTTCGTCCCCGCCTGCCAATTCGGATTATCGGCGGGCAGGCAACGTCCCACGTACTTTGGCTTGCATTCAGATAAGAAAAACAAAAATATGAGCGTCACCCAATTCATCGGTAACGGCGATAACCGCGATTTCATGCGCCTGTGGTGGGCGCAGGTGATTTCCCAGTTTGGGGACCGCATCAATCAAATGGCCCTCATTGGTTTGACGGCCGGCCGCACGCCCGGATCGGCGTGGGAACTCGCCAAACTCTTAACCTTTACGATCATTCCCGTTTTTGTCGTCGGACCTTTGGCCGGGGTCCTCGTCGATCGCTGGGACCGGCGCACCACGCTGTTTATTTGCGATTTTTTGCGCGGGCTCCTGGTGTTGTCGTTGCCGCTCGTTTTCTTGCAGCAACATTCCATGATCCCTATTTATGCGGTTGTCTTCTTGGCCTTTTGCCTGAGCCGGTTTTACGTCCCCGCCAAGATGTCGATTATTCCGGACTTGGTGACCGGGAAAGATCTCATCATGGCCAATTCCCTGGTCTCGGTAACCGGAATGATTGCCTTTGTGTTGGGTTGCGCCCTGGGTGGATTTATCGTCGAGAAAGTCGGACCCCGCGGCGGTTTTCTCTGGGATGCGATCACATTTTTTCTTTCCGGCTGGTTGGTCTTATGTATGAAGCCGCGCTTAAAATTCAAATCCTTCAGCAAAGAATTATTATCCACCGGCCGCCAGGTCATTCAGATTTGGCGCAAATCGATTCTGACCGAATTTGTCGAAGGAGTTCAATATTTATTCCGGCATCAGGAAATCCGTTTTATCATCAACACCCTGTTTATCCTTTTTGCCGCCGCCGGGGCGATTTATGTCGTCATCATTGTCTTTGTTCAGGAAACCTTTGCCAGCGTCACCCGGCACCTGGGGCTGTTGGCCGTGTTCTTAGGGGTGGGATTATTCCTGGGCGCGATGGCTTATGGCCGGTGGGGACAAAAGATCTCCCCTTTTCGGACCATCTTTTTATCTCTCATCTCCGGCGGGCTCATGCTGATCGTGTTTGCGCTCGTCGTCCACCAAACTCCGCGCGTGTATGTGGCGGCCTTATTGGCCTGGATTTTGGGATTCATCATCGGCCCCATTGTCATTGCTGCCAATACCGTTGTTCATCAGGTGAGTGAAGACCAGATGCGCGGCAAGGTCTTTAGCTCATTGGAGATTGTGATCCATCTGGCGTTTTTGCTGGCGATGTTGATCAGTTCCAAATTGGCCGAACGCCTCGAGCATCATTTGATTCTGATCGGGGTGGGGGTGATCTTTTCCATCGTCGGGATGGGGGGATTGATCCGATCGCAGATGCGGGGTTTATTAAAATGGTCGGGGTAAAGACGAACAGAAAAACAATAACGGATAAAAATTTTGCGGTTCTGGCCTCGGGATTCGGTTCGAATCTGCAGGCCACGATAGATGCCGTCAAACGAGGGGATATTAAAGGGAAGCTGGCCCTGGTCGTTTCCGATCGGAGGGATGCCTATGCCCTAACCCGGGCCTGCAAGGCTAAAATCCCGTCGGTCTTTATTGATCCAACGATTTTTGCCGACCGGGAAAGTTATGGCCGGGAACTGATCCGGCAATTGCAGACAGCGGATATCCAATACATTGTCCTCGCGGGATTCATGCGCATTTTAAGTGAGCATTTTGTAAAAACATTTCATAACCGCATCATCAACGTTCATCCAGCTCTTTTGCCAAGTTTTCGCGGAAGCCACGCCATTGCTGATGCATTGGCATTCGGGGTGAAGGTGACGGGGGTCACGATCCATTTGGTCGACGACAAAATTGATCATGGACCGATCGTCAGTCAAGAGGCGGTCCTTATCGAACCGCGTGACACTCTGAAGACCCTCGAGAAGAAAATCCATGCCGTGGAGCACCGGATTTATCCGCTCGCGATCAACTTATTGGTGACGGGGAAGCTGCAGGTCAGGGGAAGGCGGGTAATTGTAAAAACCTAATTATTGTTTGAATGTTCCTAGCTGGTCCTTCCGAAAATCGTACGTCTTTTTTTCCCGCAAATTGTGCAGCTTGACTGAATCAAAGTCGGTGAAATTGTAAACTCCGACGGTAATCGCCACTTGGCCCATGATTTCGTGTTCCACATCCTCACCGGGTGGAAAATCGCTTTTTTCGTATTTGAAATAAATGCGATTTTCGATCTGCCGGCTTAAAAAATCTCCCCACGACACGCCTTGGGCGACGAGGCTCGCACCCGTTGCATCGCCCACCAAACTCTTTTTTCCCCACGTTTCCTGGAGAAAGCGTTGAAAAAATTCTTCCTGAGGGATGGATTCCGTGGAAAGGCGTTTGAGATCTTCCAGATAAAGGGTTTCCTTGACCGCGATGCCGGTTTTGATATCCGCGATGACGAAGACGACAAAATCCACTTCTTCGCCGGGTTTGGCGTCAAAATACACCCTTGACACCGCTTCGACCAAATGCGATTCGGCGTCGGCGAATTCTTTGGTGTGTTCCGGGCTAACCCCATCGCCGGCGGCGCTCTTGGTTGAAGGGATTAGATCATATTCGATAAAAAAGGTTTTTTCCCTAAATTCCGTTTTGAGATAAAGGATGGACCAGGGCGGCGGCGAAGCCGGTGGCTTGGACGGCGGGGGCACTGGCGATGCTTCGTTCTCTTCACTGATCTTCAATTCAAAAATAGGTTTTTCCATGGGAAGGTACACCCACAGCGTCCGGCCGGCGCGCAAGGTCTTAATCGCAGGCAATTGGTATTCGCTGTGGCATAATTCCTTAAAACGTTGATCAATCGCTAAAGGATTCGGTGGCGGGGGAGGAGCGGCCGGAGGTGAACACCCCATATAGAATAGGAAGAAGACGCCGGCGAGCCAAAATTTAGGAAATAGGAACCCCGTCGCTGGAACCCGAGCTTTCGGCGTAAATCTTGGAGGCGGATTTGATGCCGAATTGTTTGAAGATGTCTTCAATTTCGTCATACTCCAGTTCTTGTTTCTTGTAGAGTTCCTGGGCGAAGCGCTCCAAAAGCTCACGGTGTTGCGACAGAAGGTCTTCAATCTCTTTGATGCAGGTTTGCAGGATATCCTGTACATCCGCGTCGAGGATTTCCTTGGTTTTTTCGGAAATGAAAGAGCTGTCGAGGGCATGAAAGTCACCGAGCAAGCCGGACTTGCCCATGCCGTATTGCCAAACCATCGTATGTGCGATCCGCAGGGCATTGTTAAAATCCGATCCTCTTCCACCGCCCACGCCCGCGCTCGTTGACCCGAATTTCAATTTTTCCGCCACAAAGCTCGCCAGGCTCACCTTGATGTTAGCCAAAAGGTGTTCGCGGGTCGAGGAATGCAGCTCTTCCGTCGGGCGCTGATAGATGAAGCCGAGGTTCCCTTTGTGGGGGACGATCGTGGCCTTGATGACATCGTTCGTGGGATGCGCGAGATACGCAATGACGGCATGCCCGGCTTCATGATAGGCGGTCCAGAGTTTTTCGCGATCGGTTAAGATGATATTGGCCTTCAGGCCAAAGGTCACCCGGTCATAAGCCTCGGAAAGGTCCTTCTTGCTTAGCGTGTCGCGGCCTTCGCGCAGCGCGACCAAACCCGCTTCGCGCACCATGGCATCAATATCCGACGGCGAAAACCACAGCGCCTTTCGCGCGAGGAGCTCCGGATTGGCCGAGCCGTCGGTCTTCACCCGGCCAAGATAAAATTTGAAGAGTTCAACGCGTTCGGGCAGATTTGGCAGCGCGATATGGATCTTGCGGTCGAATCGTCCGGCGCGCATGATGGCCGGATCCAATTCATCTTCGGGGGAGTTCGTGGCGGCAATGACGACGATATTATTTTCTGCCTGGCGCAGGCCGTCGATCTCGGTTAAGAATTGGTTAACGGTGGCGTTGTGATCCATGGCCCCGCCAAAACCCCGATCCGCCTGCCGCGGCCGGGCAAAGGCATCAATCTCATCGATAAAGATGACGCAGCCGCCTTCCATTTTAGCCAGAGCGCGCGCCTGTTTAAACAGTGATTTCATGCGCGCGGCGCCGAGTCCAATAAAAATTCCGACGAATTCCGAACCCACGGCCGAAAGCATGGGCAGGCCGCATTCCGTGGCAATGGCCTTGGCCAGATAGGTTTTGCCGCAGCCGGGCGGACCGATCATGATGGTTCCTTTGATAATCTTTCCGCCGATGGCCTTGACCAGCGACCGGTCTTTTAAGAGTTTGACCAATTCCCAGGCCTCGCGTTTGGCCGCTTCCATGCCGATGACTTCATTCCATTTGACATTGACCTTGGCCTGGTCCAGGCGTTCCTGGCCCAATTTTCCCAGTCCGCCGCCCTGCATGAAGTAATAGTGCATGCCAAAAAAAAGCGGCAGCTGGACGAAGATGGAAAAGATGCTGACGATGAGGAAAAAGCCCATCTGGGCGGAAAGCTGTTTGCGGGAAAAAGATTCGAGGGCAAAAAAATTGCGCAGACCCTCATTCAGAAAGAAGGTGATCATAACAAAGGCAATGACCGCGCCGGTGATCAAAATGAGTTTGAGCCAGTTGAGTTGAAGAAAGAGGACGAATCTTTTCATCAATGAAATCGATTCAAAACTTTTGTCTTGCGGCAGAATGGTTGAAGGGTTAGCTCGAAAATTTTTTTGTATCGTAGCATAACCGTCGGGACGGCTCAATACAATTTTCGCCGAAGAAATCTTCACGTAACAGCCTCATTACCTTCACAGTCTCAGCAGCCTTTGCAAACGCGCCTGTCCCGCGCTTGACTTCCAATACAAACTATGTTAGTTTGGGCCTATTCTTTTTTAACAAACACCCATTTAAAGGATGCTCTATGGCGAAGATCAGCAAGGTGCATGCGAGAGAGATTTTAGATTCACGCGGTAATCCCACTGTCGAAGTTGACGTCTATCTGGACTCCGGGGTCATGGGCCGGGCCGCGGTTCCCTCCGGCGCCTCCACGGGCGAACACGAGGCCCTGGAATTGCGCGACGGCGACAAGAAACGGTTCCTCGGCAAGGGCGTGCTTAAGGCCGTTGCCAACGTCAACACCACGATCACCGAAAAGATCATCGGCCAGGAAGCCGATTTTCGTCAGGTGGACCGGGTTGTTTTGGATCTGGATGGTACGGAAAATAAGGAGCGCTTGGGCGCCAATGCCATTTTGGGTGTTTCTTTGGCTGTGGCAAAGGCCCAGGCCGCCGATCGCAAAGAACCGCTTTACCGTTTTCTCGGCGGAGAAGAAGCGAAGATCTTGCCCGTGCCGTTGATGAATATCCTTAATGGCGGCGTGCATGCCGATAATAATCTCGATATCCAGGAATTCATGATTGCACCCTTGGGAGGAAAAACTTTCCGCGAAGCCTTGCGGATGGCGGATGAGGTCTTTCATCACTTGAAAAGCTTACTCAAATCCAAAGGACTCTCCACCTCCGTCGGTGACGAAGGTGGTTTTGCCCCCAATCTCATTCACAATGAAGAGGCCATTCGCCTTATTTTGGAAGCGATTGAAAAGGCCGGTTATAAACCAGACAAAGACATCTTTATTGCACTCGATGCGGCCTCGACTTCTTTTTTCCAGGACGGAAAATATTCTTATAATGGCAAGAAGCTCAATAGTGATGATCTCATCGCGGTTTATGAAGACATGCTCAAAAAGTATCCGATCATTTCGATCGAGGATGGCCTGGAAGAAAATGATTGGAACGGTTGGAAAGAGTTGACGGACCGGGTTGGCCAGAACGTTCAGCTTGTCGGCGATGATCTTTTTGTCACGAATCCCAAGCGTCTCGCTGAGGGGATTAAGCGGAAGATCGCGAATTCGATTTTGGTCAAAGTTAATCAGATTGGCAGCCTTTCGGAAACCCTCGAGGCGGTTCAACTGGCCAAGACTAACAAATACACCTCGATCATTTCGCATCGCTCCGGGGAAACCGAAGACACGACGATCGCGCACCTGGCGGTTGCGACCGGCGTTGGGCAAATCAAGACGGGTTCTTTGTCTCGCACGGACCGGCTGTGCAAATATAATGAACTTTTGCGGATTGAAGAAGAATTGAAGGACAAGGCGATGTACGCGGGGCCATTGTGGGGCAAGATCTGGTAAATTTTAGGCCCCACAATGGCCCCGGTCCCCGAGTAGACCGAAGCCATATTGTGGTTCTCGAGGGACGACCTTAGTCTGGGGAAAAAATTTGGTAACAAATTTTCCTTGAGAGAACGGCCGCGCCCAGTGGGAAGTCTTAGGAGAGGAGAATTGGGCAAGAAAGTTGTACAAAGGAAGGCTCAGTGATATAATCGTGTATCTTTCTGACCGATTGCCCACACACTTAACACTTTAAACTCAAGAAATGCGAAACGCTTTTCTGCTTTTTATCGCGACGATTGTCATCCTGGTCGTCTTTTTGCCGTCGTACACGATGATGCAGGATCTCAAACAAAGAAACGAAGCCTATAAAGGGCAGATTGAGACCATCAAATTAAAAAACGCCCAGCTGCGCCGGGAAAAAATCCGTTTGGAAGACGACCCGGTCTATTTAGAGAAGGTCGCGCGCGAGAAGATGGGCTTGGTTCGAGATGGCGAAGTGGTGTACCGATTAACGCCGGTGGGTGAAAACTCGGTGTTAGGGAACAAAGAGCGGTAACGGAAAAACGGTTCTGGTTATAGATTCACTTTTCAGATTTTCGCGGGGAACCGAGACCAATCATCACGCTGTCCAATCATGACCGCGGGGTGGAGCAGCTCGGTAGCTCGTCAGGCTCATAACCTGAAGGCCGCAGGTTCAAATCCTGCCCCCGCAACCAGTGTAACCAATGAGGAGCCTTTGACTTACGTCATCGGCTCCTTTTTGGTTTTCCCACTAAAACTCTCCGTGCTAGCACTGTGCTAGCAAACTTAAATTTCCTGTGTGGCCTCTAAAAGTCCTTTGCTCATATTTCCTTGTGGTAGTCTTTGCTTTTTGTTGTTACAAATAATGCTCGGCTTAAGCCTTCAATATTCGTTTATTCTTTCTATGTTTTTTGCTATGATGAAACAAATTTAATTTTTAAGATGTGAGGATAATTTGACGAAGAGCTATATTTACCGCCCCAAGGCACCGCTTGATAAATATCCGTACGCTAGAAAATTCCCTAAACCCATAGAAGTTTTCTGTCCCCAAGAATATCCAGGTTATTATGTTCGGGGGCAAGGGTTGGATTTTCCCTATGAATGTCCAGGTGTGCGTGAAACTGATCCAGTAGTTTATTATCAACTCCGATTATTGGTTCTGGTCAATGATTCATTTGATAATATCAAATTTAACTTGGGATCCTTGCGGGATCAGTATCGGTTCGGGAAGATCATCGGCAGAACAGAAAGGGAGTTTGAATCAGTCACATCCATATGGGTTCCTCAAGTATATCCGGCGGGAAATAAAGAATTCAAACAAGAGAAACTGCCCGTTTCTTTAACGATTGATTTAAAGAATATAGGTCTGATTGAAAACGAATATTTGAAGGGACGCTTGCAGGAAAAGCCGGACATAATTTTTGTAAATTTGGTCATGGTGCCAACTGTGGAGGTGGATCCGGTGACGCGGCATGCTAGGAATACCTGCCCAGAATTTAGCTATCCGTTCGTGGCCTGTTATTTTGACTCTGCCCATTATATGAAGGACGAAGTCAGGGCATGGTTTGGGCATCTGTATGACACGTTTTGTTTCGAACTTGATTATAAGGGGATAAGTAAAAAGGAATTTTTCCGTTTGTTGGATATGGTGGGGACGTTCAGTCATTGGGCTATTTGGGGCGAGAAGATCATCAGCGACTACATCCGTCAACTTTATGAATTCTTTGCGAGTGTTTCGGATTCACAAGATCCGTTGGTCAGTTTCTGTTTTTCATTTTTGGATGATCTTCTGGATGATCTATATCGCAAGAAGATCATCGGACGGTGCGCATCTTGCGGGAACGCCTTTATTTTTGATAAGAAAAAGAAATATTGTTCATTATTAAGTGAAGGGAAAAATTGCGGTAAAAGTGCACGCAACAAAACGTATTATCAAAGATATCTAAACAAAGTGAAACTTAAAAAACGGCAAGGAATGGCGGAGTGGAGGAGTTATCTTAAGGAACGAAAAGTTAAAAAACCTCCACCCAAGTCTAGAAAGAAGGGTTGACCATACTGAAACGTCATTTTTCGGTAATCATTCAGTAGACTGAAATTGATATAATTTATCCCTGTTGCAGTAAATAGCAAAAAATTTTGACTCTGTCATCCTGTGTAATGAAGCTTGTTACATGGGATTTTTTATTTTATGGAGAGGAGAAGTGATGACCATCAAGTTAACAGAAATTCAAATCGTTCCGGTCAAGCCAAAGGATGGATTGATTGCTTTTGTTTCATTTGTCCTCGACGATTCGTTCTTTGTCGGCGACGTAGCGATTTATTCTCGGATTGATCAACAAGGGTATCGGTTGGTTTATCCGGCGAAGACGTTATTTAACGGTTTAAAGATTAATTGTTTTAAACCAATCAACAAGCCAGTGGCGGATGAGATTGAACGACAGGTTTTAGCTGATTTTGAAAAATTGATTGAGAAGGGAAAGAAGACGGAAGGAATAAACTATGAGCAGTCAAAATAATTTAAAAGAAGAAATAAAATTCAGCAATCCTATCGAAGATGTCATTGGCGAAAGAGTCCAACTTGATCGTCATCACAAAGCTCTCTGCCCTTTCCATCCTGAAAACACTCCCAGGTTCTCAGTAAATACCAAGCATCGATATTTTTATTGTTTCGGCTGTGGCGCCGGTGGCGATGTCTTTACTTTTGTCATGATGGATCAGAAAATTAGCTTTTCCGATGCGTTTAAATATCTTGCTCAACGAAAAGGCATCGCCATCCCTGCGGGGCGCGGGGAAAATTACCAGTGATTTCGGTTTAAAATTACCAGGAGATTCGCTCAGCCTTTACCACTCAGATCGCTCAAGATTTACCACCCCGGAGCGAAGCGACGATTTTCAAT
>JAHFFW010000015.1 GCA_023247725.1 Candidatus Omnitrophota bacterium
TGTCCGCTGCCGATTCTCAAAGTTTCCGACGTAACATTGACTGCTTCCGTCGCAAGGTGTCATTAAATGATTTACAATCGCTGGCTCGGATCAGCGTCTGATTTTGCCAAACTCAAGTTACTATATACTATAAAGGTTTTGCAAAATCTATATTTTTTTCAATTTCTTGCAATTTTTTTTCTAGATGAACGCCCTCGCGCTTGACCAAATTCCTTTTCATCAGGCTCGCAGCAGCCCAATCCCGGTGAAACAAAACGCACAACCGCGAAAAATAAGGAGCGGCCGAATGACCGACCAACGCATCAATAACGGTACTTGTCTTATTGTCAAAATTTGTTGCCGGCGTTGGCAGTACTGCTTCCGTAATTGTTTTTTTATTTATACGGGAGTCCGTATTTTCCATCGGGAATTGCCGGCATAAATCTGGCCGCACCGGATAAATCAAACAACGGTTGTGCTTGTCTTGAAAGACACACGTGCCATGACGGACAAGCGTTGTAAAGGTGTGTCTCTCGTCGGTGATTTCGCTGGGAGAAAGTTTCCGGAACCAGGGTTTGGGAACCCGGGGTTGGAACTTGACGATCGTCTTTAATTCTTGAGCGCTCAACTCTACGCCTTCATAACAGCACGAACCGATGCGGCATTTCTTGCACATGGAACTGATAGCTGGAGCGTGTTCAGAAAGGCTCAAAGGGGCTTTTCCTTCTTGAAAAACCAGTCGATTATGACACCGGAATAATCGTCCGTCAATGAAATGCGAAATTTCGTTCCACGGTCCGTTTCAATCCCCTTGCAAATTGAATCAAATTATTTTAAGATGGAACCCTGCGAACACAGCGGGTCCCGAAGACAAGGCAGCGGGGCGAAGAGTAGTTGCCACTGGCTTGAGAAAGGAAGCTTAATGCAAATCAACCTCAATGGCCGAATGAAAACCGTGGCTGGTGAAATCAATTTAAAAAATCTCATCGAACAATTCTGCCTGGACACCCGTCACGTGATCGCGCAGGTCAATGGATCAACCATCAAAAATCCTCAATGGAAAGGCCATTGGTTGAAAACCGGAGATTCCGTCGAGCTTATCCATTTTGTGGGGGGAGGATAAATGATGGAAACGATCGAGCCCTCGATCTCGGATCGGCCTCTTAAAATCGCCGGTAAAGAATTTTCCAATCGTTTTCTCCTGGGAACCGGAAAGTTCAAAAATAAAAAGGATCTCCAAGATGCCATCGCCGCCAGCGGTACGCAGATCGTAACCGTGGCGCTGCGGCGTATCGATCTCGAACGCCATGAGGAGAATATCCTGGAATACATTCCGAAGGATGTGACTCTCCTCATCAATACCTCGGGAGCGCGCAATGCCCGAGAGGCCGTGGCGATCGCGCACTTGGCCCGCGATTCGGGTTATGGGGATTGGATCAAAATCGAAGTCATTAATGACAGCAAATATTTGCTTCCGGATAATGAAGAAACCGTCAAGGCGACCGAAATTTTGGCCAAGGAAGGATTCACGATCCTGCCCTACATGTATCCCGATTTGTATACGGCCCGTGCCCTCGTGAAAGCGAACGCCGCCACCGTCATGCCCTTGGGCTCCTTGATTGGCAGTCATCAAGGTTTGCAGACCCGCGAGTTTATTCAAATCCTCGTTGATGAAATTGCGGTGCCCATCATCGTGGATGCCGGGTTAGGCGCTCCTTCCCATGCTGCCGAGGCCATGGAACTGGGAGCCGCGGGGGTCCTGGCCAATACCGCGATCGCCTCTGCCCTGCATCCGGCGGCGATCGCTAAAGCCTTTAGTCTAGCGGTCGAGGGCGGCCGTTTGGCGTATTTGAGCAAAATGGCCAAATCCCTTCCCCAGGCCAATGCCTCATCGCCGCTAACCGGCTTTTTATTTGAAGCCACAGAAAATTTTTAAAATGATTTCCCTTGAACATATTCGTCAGATCCTTCTTGATCGAAGTCCAGCGACTCTAGAAAAACTCGCCGGCAAAGCCGCACAATTGACCCAACAGTATTTCGGCCGAACCATTGGCTTGTATGCCCCTTTGTACCTCTCCAATTATTGTGGCAGTTATTGCACCTATTGCGGTTTTCATTCGCACAACCGGATCAAACGCTTTAAGCTCACGCCGGAAGAAATGCGCCAAGAGATGGCCTATTTGGCCAATCAGGGGATTGAAAATATTTTGCTTTTGACCGGTGAATCATATCAGTTGACCCCGATGGAATATTTGCAGGAGGCGGTCGGCATTGCCAATGACTATTTTTCCAGCATCTCCTTGGAAGTGCATCCCCTAGAAACAGGGCAATACGCTCAATTGTTCGCCGGGGGCGTTGATGGCATTGCGGTCTATCAGGAAACATATGATCGAAAACTCTACAGCCAAGTCCATCGTTCGGGGATCAAAGCGGATTATGATTTCCGTTATCGAGCGCCCCAGCGAGCCGCCGGAGGGGGAATTCGTTCCATCACCTTAGGGATTCTTCTGGGTTTGGCGGATCCGGCAGAAGATCTTTGCTCGCTGTATCAGCATCTGCGCTTGATGGAAAAAAATTACCCCGGAGTGGAATACAGCCTGTCGTTCCCTCGGCTCAAGCCCATCAAGGCCAAGGATTTTGTCAAAGCTTCGGTTGATGATGCGACGTTCATCAAAATCATTTGCCTGACGCGCGTCCTTTTTCCACGAGTGGGAATCAATCTTTCTACTCGCGAACGTCCCTGGATTCGGGATCACGTGCTGGGATTAGGCGTGACGCGATTATCGGCAGGGTCCAACACGTCCGTCGGGGGTTATACCCTCAAGGCGGTAGATGAGCAGGATCCACAGTTCGATATTGAAGATCATCGATCTCTAGCCCAGATCATAGCCGTAATTAAAAAATCCCATTTTGATCCGATTCTGACAGACTGGCGCAGGATTAAAAACCCGTCAGCGCTTTATTCTTCCTGGCAAAAAGGATAATCCTATTAGTTTGCGTAGCAATTAAAAAAGCCCAATGAATCCCCTCGAGAAAAAGAAAGAACCGGAAAGGAATGCGGGGCAGGAGAATCCCCTCATGTTAGGCGGGATTAACTTGGACCGGATCAAAGACGTTTTTGCCGAGGATCTGTCAAAATTTTTTGCCGAGCACTACGAACTTTGGGTGATTATCGGCGTATTCGTTATTCTTTTTGCCACGCTCATGGTCACACAGTCGTTCCGGGATTCCAGCAAGCATGTTTCCGATTCTTTATCTGCCCTCGTGAAGGCCCATGAGGCTGAATTCCAGGTCGAATATCCACAGGGCTTTAAAGTCATTGTCATCGACGGGGAAAAAATTATCCAGACCCATGATGATACCCTTTCCAAAATTTTTAAGATCAATTGGAGAGAAGCCCGGGTTTTAAGCAATGACGGTTATGAAATCAAATTATTTTTGCCTTCCCTCACTTATCGTCCGAATAAAATTTCCCTCAATAATGTCCAAGCCACCATTTATGCTAAACCGGAAGCGGTCACTAGTCTGGTGAGCGCCAACGCGGTGGATTTATTCATCCGCATCCTGAATGTCCAAAACGATCGGATCCTGTGTGTGGTGGCTTTTAAAAACATCGAAGATTCCAGTCAGTAAATCATACCTTAGCCAGATTTGGCTTCTACCCGAAAGACCGCATAGGTGCTGTTTTCCCAGACTCGGCGAACCTTCACGCCGGCACGCACGATTCCCTCCAGTATTTTTTCATCTCCTGCGGAAACCGTCAGCAGGTAAGGTTGGCTCTGTTCCGCCAAGGGCATGAGCGTATTATAAAGATGTAACTCGCTTAGCTCGCCGGTATCCCTAAGAAAAACCAGATAATCAATCTTTAAATCCCGGATCCGTTCGACACAAGAACGCGGATCCGTGGCTAGCGTGTAAGCGGCGCTCGGGCGATCGGTGAGCAGACAAAGGGCCCGGGGTTTGCCAAACATGAATCGTTCCGAGGGTCGGGTTGAATTTCTAATCCATTCAAACAGCTGCAGGCTTTGGGGCTGATGAATGGCGTCGCTGTTAAAATCAAAATGGATCGCCAGGCTGCTCACATTTAAAAAAATAAGAACAATCAATAAGGGAATACCCAGGCTCATGTGGCGGTATCCCCGGCGCAACGGAAACCTACGAAGCAATTTTAAACCTTCCAATAAAAGAAGACCAATCAGGGGCAAAGGGTATCGACCCGCCGATGAAACCGGCCAAAATAAAATGGAAAGATATCCCAGGGTCAAGAAGGCATCGCTCATGGTTAACGTTCGTCGTTTTAAGCGGACAATCAAAACGACGACGAGATAACCGGCTACCGCGAGGCCTAGCCAGATGCTCCAAGGATCAATCCAGGAAAAAACCCAATCTGACCAATTCATTTTAAACGGAAAAAAAAGAATACTCAGTTCGACGAAATTATTCCGGATATTGTCCTGCAAAATCATCGGCCAATCACGCAGAGGAAAGCTCGCTTCTTTTAAATGACTCATGAACGACACACCCCAGATCCATTGCACCAAGCCGTTCAGAAATAAAACACCGAAGATGATCCATAAGTCCCTTCTTTTTTTACCCGAGATTCCCGACACCAACAAAGCCGCTACAAAAAGAAGCATTCCGAACCAGCGGGTCATCATGGCCGCGGTCATGGCCACCAGACTCCAGCCCAGGAAGAAACCCGATTGGAACGTCCGCTCCTTTTGCTGCAAATAAATCTCGAATAAAACGACGGCGGTCATCGCCATTCCCAAAAAAGGGATATCGGTCAAGATGCTCTGTTTGAACATAAAAAAGAACGGAAACAAAAACCACACGGCTGCTCCCAGAAGGGCTTCCTCCTCGGACAAACGCATCTGATAGAGCCGATAAATCGCGACGACAAAAATCATCCAGAACACGATATTCCAAATCTTCAAAGCGATAAAGTTGAGACCAAAGATTTTAAGAAGCGGAACCAACAAAAGGGGAAAGCCCGGCGGGCTGACAACTCCGGGATCAAGCATGATCCGGCTGGCATAGGGTTTTGCCTCCAGCAGATTCTGCGCATGGCGGATGTATTGAGCAAAATCATCGCCCCAGTCATGCCCGTTATAAAGCGTGGTCCCATTGATCAAAAGAAAAACCACACAAAGAAAGAGGAAACCGATTTTTGCCGAACGTGAGTCCATGATGATCTGATTAAGTGGAATCCCGGTGCGCCTTGGAAAGCGAAAAGGCCGGCAGACATACCGCAACATAATCGGCTCCGCCGGAATAAGGCGTACGATAGCGCACCCATTCGCCTTTGCGCACAATAACGGCCTGGCCGGCACCGACAACCATGAAACCCTTTTTTGATTCAATTTGGAGACGCCCCTTGAGGACGAGCGTATACTCGCTAAACTTCGGTCTCTGTCCGGGTTCCTCCCATCCGACGGGGCTGTGCATGAGGGCCAAGCTCAGAGTCGCGGTCTTGGAATTGACCCGGCCAATATACTCTTTGATGATTTTGGTTTTATTTCCCGCTAATTTTATTTTGGAAGGATGGCGAATGAGTCGAGGCATAAAAAGAGTTCACTTTTCAAAAAGGCTGTGGCGTGTCCCCAACTTAGCCTTCAGCTCCGCATACGCCCGCTGATCTTCGGGAGTCAAAATTTGGGAATTGAGTTCCCTGGCCTTCTCATAAAAATCCATCGCCGCCTTCATGCCCTTTTGGTCATTGTGCATGACGGATTTTTGCATCTGCGCCGTGGCCAAAATTTTATATCCCCAGGCATCATTGCGGTCCTGGGCAATCATCAATTGAGAATAGATGATGGCCTCGTTATATTGCTGCAAGCTGAGATAGGCCATGGCCAAACCCAGATAAAGTTCATTCAGAGAAGGAGACGGGATACCGGATGAAAATTGAAAAGGCAATTCTGGTTTGGGCATAGCCAGGATGCGGTTGCACAGATCGACAACCTCTTGGGCATGCCCAAGCCGCGAATGGGCCAGGGCGATTTTGTAATACAATCCACGATCTAACGGCGCAAAAAATCCTGCCCGGTTCAAGTGGCGGATACAATCGGGATAGCGTTCTTGGTTAAAAGCTTTAAGACCGGTGTGAATGTTCCAATGGAAATAGCCGTCAATGCCAGCGATGACAAGGAAGGTAAAAAAAGCCAGTTCCAGGAGAAATGTGTTTTTTCGACGAACGATCCCCCGGCGGAGAACGTAGGTCTCTTGAAGATTTTCGGTCATGAATTATTCTGGCTGCCAAACCGTTTGTGCAAAAGAGGAAGTCCCTTTTTGCAGCGTATAGACCGATTTGAGCAAATTCAAGTACGGGTAATCCCCGTCATCGGCCATCCATTTTCCACCATAATGAATCTTCTCGATAACGGCGGTCCGATCCAGAACCCATCCTGAATCGGTTCGATAAAGGAAGACCGGGGCTAACGAGGGATTTTCGGGATAATAAATCACCGCATAATCTCCCTCAATCTTGGTCGAAAAAGGACGATCGAATTGCGCAGCGGTGGTCTGATAAGCGGACGAACTCAAAAGCTCGTCAGAGCGCCGGCGCCAGGAGGCATCAAAAATAGGCAAATCATAACAGTAATGCCCGCGCTTCATCATCTGCAATTCCAGACGGTAGGTTTCCTCCGGTTGGGATTGCGGACGGTATTGCTCTTGGTATTGTGCGCAAGATTCCTGGCCTAGGGCAGAAAAAATTTCAGCCACCATCAGGCCCCAACCTAAAAGGATGAGAGGCAAGCGGAACATATTAAGGCGCAAGTAAACTTTCCATGATTGTTCTTAACGAATCGAAATCCTTGGAACCAAAGGCCTGATAAAGCAATTTATAATCCTTATTAAAAATAATCCAGCTGGGAGTCCCTTTCAGGCAGTTTCCGTCAAAGGTTTCGGCGTAGTACTTTTTGTTGGCAAGATAGCCGCGCACCTCTTGACGGATCTTTCTTTTCTGTTCTGGCTGGGCCTCATCAAATCCTTCCAGGCGCTGGCAGTATTCTTCCGTTTCATCGTCGAGGTTAACCGGCTCGTTTTCCCGTAACTCATCGAAGGCGATGGAAAAAGGGATCTTGTAAGGCAGCACGCTTTGTCCGGCCTGAGCCAAGGCATTCTTTGTTTCTCCCACCAGTTCGCCTTTTTTGAGCAGGATCCGGGTATTGTCGACGGTATTCAAATCAAAATCTTCGAAGGCCGTCGATAACCCCAATACACAAACGCGTCTTTTTCGATAATGTTCCCACAATTTAATCGCGACCGGCATGGCCTGCAAGAGACATCCGGGACAATTCACCTGAAAAATCAACAGCAGATTCAAATCGCCCGGCCGGAAATCGCCCTGTAAAATTTCTTGATAGGTTAAATAAAATCGTTCGCTCGCCATGGGGCACCGTCACTTGATCTTACTGCGATGGAAGCTCACTCGCAAGAATCTCAATGTTTTTTTCTAACCCAAATCTCTTTTAACGCAGCCCGGCGAGGCAAACACGCATCCGCAATCATCATTCTCCCAAGGGAGTTTTCTCAATTGATTTTTTTAAACCGAAGGCCATCAAAATCTTGGCTTCATCCTCGCTTAAGTATTCGACCGTCAGATCGACCCCCGGGGCAAGGCTCGCCGAATTGCTCGCCCCCGGCCGACGGTCCAGAACAAAAACCAGATCCCGGAGGGCGTCCTCATAGGCGACGTACCGCAGCCGTATTTTTAATTCCGCCGGAGAAAACGTTTTGACCACTTCCGCCTTCTTCCAGTTAATCTTCAATTCTGTGGGCAGGCTGGAGGTTTTAACAGTCAAAAAACGATTTTCGGCAATAGTCACGAGCTGAAAACCGTCGGGGTATTGATGGGACAGCTGATAGATTAATGTATCCGGGATGGATTGATTGAACTGCTCCACCAGCGGATCCTTTTGTTTGAGCTTAATAAAATGATGAATCAAAAAAAGGCCAACGCCCAGAAGCAGTAAAATCAGGATTTCACTGCGGAATTTATACCAGAAGGGTTCCGGGCCATTGAGCCGTGCGGTGATGGCAGCCTGCGTCTGGATTTTTTTACGCTGTTTTTTTAAAAACTGTTCGCGTCGATGTTTCTTTTTTCCCATGGCCTTTAGAAAAAAATTTAGAAATGTAGAAGCCCTGCCTCGGCCTTACGGCCGGGGCAGGGCTTCTAAAAAAATTCCATGACAACTTTAAACCATTTCGCAGTTTCGGTTATCCTCGGTATTCGGCAAAGAGATCCGTGCTCAAATAGCGTTCTCCGGTACTTGGGATGATGGCCACAATGAGTTTTCCCTTATTTTCTGGACGCTTGGCGACCTGCACCGCCGCGTGCACCGCTGCGCCCGAGGAAATCCCACAAAGAATCCCTTCCTCCTTAATCAAACGCTTGGCCATGGCAAAAGCCTCGTCATTATCCACCGG
Organism: Candidatus Omnitrophota bacterium; assembly: GCA_023247725.1. Classification (GTDB taxonomy): domain Bacteria; phylum Omnitrophota; class Gorgyraeia; order Zapsychrales; family JAHFFX01; genus JAHFFW01. The sequence continues at coordinate 8,413 of JAHFFW010000015.1, forward strand.
AATGATTTCGTCGATGATTTTGGTATTAAGAATGCTGGGAACGAATCCGGCGCCAATCCCCTGGATCTTGTGCGGACCAGGTTTACCGCCGGAAAGAACCGGCGATCCTTTGGGTTCTACGGCAATCGCCTTAAAAGAAGGTTTTCGTTTTTTAATGACCTCGGCCACACCGGTGATCGTGCCACCTGTCCCAATTCCTGAAATCAGGATGTCGGCCTTGCCATCGGTGTCTTTCCAGATTTCTTCGGCGGTGGTTTGGCGGTGGATTTCCGGATTGGCCGGGTTGTCAAATTGTTGAGGGATAAAATATTTTTTGTCCGAGTCGGCCAATTCCTTGGCCTTCGCGATGGCTCCTCTCATCCCTTCCGGACCAGGGGTAAGGACAAGGTTCGCTCCCAATGCCCGCAAGAGAGCCCGGCGTTCCAGGCTCATCGTCTCCGGCATGGTCAGAGTTAACTGGTAACCCTTAACGGCGCAAACAAACGCGAGGGCAATGCCGGTATTGCCAGAGGTCGGCTCGAGAATGACGGTATCCTTTTTGATCTTGCCATCGCGTTCGGCCGCGGCAATCATCGCATAGCCAATACGGTCTTTGACCGAACCAAGCGGGTTATAGAATTCCAGTTTCCCGACGATCTCGGCCACGCATCCTTCGGTCACCTTGTTCAATCTGACGAGGGGTGTCTTTCCGATCAATTCTGTAATGTCCTTGGCGATATTCATGAGGCGCGCTCCTTCGTTTGATGATTAAAAAAAATGAACTTCGGCATTATATCACTGCGCCAAAAAAAATGTCAACCTTCGAACTTAAGTCCGATTCTGCAAGGTGCGCTTGCGCAAATAAATCATCAGGATCGAAATGGCCGCCGGTGTGATCCCGGAAATCCGATTGGCCTGGCCAAGAGTGAGAGGCGAAAACCGCCGCAACTTTTCTTGGATTTCTCTGGATAATCCCGGAATCACCGAAAAATCCAAATCCGAGGGAAGCTTGATATTTTCGATGTGGCGGAAACGCTGGATCATTTTTTTCTGGCGTTCGATGTATCCTTCGTATTTGATCTCGTACTCCACCTGTTCAATAATTTCCGGAGGGAAATCTTTCAACTGCCCATCATAAGGGGCGACGAGAGAATACGAAACTTCCGGACGTTTGAGGATTTCACTCAACCGTGTTGGCTGACGCAGGGCCGGGCTGTTGACCTTTTCCAATTCACTATCGAGAGCGGTTCCAGGCCCGATCCGGGTTGTGCGCAGATGATCGAGTTCTCTTTCAATGGTTTCGTATTTTGACCGGACGCGGTCATAATTCGACTGATCGAGAAGACCGAAACTCAATGCATAATGCGCCAGGCGCCGGTCGGCGTTGTCTTCTCTAATAATAAGGCGATGCTCGACACGGGAGGTGAACATCCGGTAGGGTTCTTCGGTTCCTTTGGTAACCAGGTCATCAATAAGAACACCAATATAGGCCTCATCGCGGCCAAGAATAAAAGGCTCCTGACCTTTGATGTGCAACGCTGCATTGATCCCGGCGATGATGCCCTGGGCAGCGGCCTCCTCATAACCGGTCGTCCCATTGATTTGGCCGGCCAAAAAAAGGCCGTGGATCTTTTTGGTTTCCAGATAAGGCTTCAGTTCGGTCGGCGGGACAACCCCATGCTCAATCGAATATCCGGGGCGGATCATCTGGGCTTTTTCGAGCCCACGGATCGAGTGCACCATCCGCAATTGCACGTCGGCGGGCAAACCGGTCGAGATGCCGTTAGGATAAAATTCATCCGTATCGAGGCCTTCCGGCTCCAAAAACACATGGTGCGTGGGCTTATCCTGGAATTTCACGATTTTATCTTCGATGGACGGACAATAGCGCACACCCGTCGATTGAATGCGGCCAGAATACATGGGCGACAAATGCAAGGAAGAACGAATGATCTCATGAGTTTCCTCGGTCGTTCGCGTGATCCAGCAAGGGAGTAATTCCGAAGGCAGTTTTTTTGTGCGAAAAGAAAAAGGAACCGGCCGTTCGTCGGAATCCTGTCTTTCCATGACGCTAAAATCAATGGTGCGGCCGTCCAAACGCGGCGGGGTTCCTGTCTTAAAACTGAGCAGAGAAAACCCCAGCTCTTCGAGATGATCAGCTAAGGGATAGGAAGCTGGTTCTCCCACTCTTCCGCCCGGAGCGATGGATTCACCAACATGGATGCGGCCACGCAGGAATGTTCCGGTTGTTATAACTACGGTCTTCGCCGCAATCATTCCATGATTGGCGGTTTGAATCCCGGTCACTTGGCCATGATGGACCACAAGTCGCAACACCTGGTCTTCCAAAATCTGAAGATTTGGCTGATTAAGAATAATTTTTTGCATGTAGAGCTTGTACCGCTTGCGATCGGACTGACAGCGCGAGGAACGAACGGCCGCTCCTTTGGAGGCATTGAGCTGCCGGAACTGGATTCCGGTCGCATCCGCGGCCAGACCCATTTCTCCGCCGAGGGCATCAATCTCTTTGACCAGTTGACCTTTACCGACGCCACCGATGGCCGGATTGCAACTCATTTGGCCGATCGTATCCTTGGCCAACGTCACCATAAGGGAGCTGCCTCCCATGCGGCTTGTTGCCAAAGTCGCTTCGATGCCGGCATGACCGGCGCCAATCACAATGCAATCATAATTCTTCATGGTTTGGGAATTAAGTCAGGGATGGATTTTACGTTTTTCGTGTGAACAAACTGTTGATGAGGGCAAAAAATAAAAGGACCGCCACAATGAGATTTACATCCGTGTACTGGAACTTTGTAAATGTCACGAGCAAGATGCCCAGAAGCGACGCCGCCCACAACAAATACATGACAATCGTGATGAATTGGTTCACGAAAGCTCCTCTGGTTAAGCCCCCAGGTCTCCGAAATCTAAAATTTAAAATTGCCTATACCCTAGCGCCAAACCGCAATATTGTCAATCCTGCATGCGGCTGTCGGCGGCCCGCCTCAAAGACAACGCCGGCGGGCCGCCGCCGAAGTTATCTTTTATAACCGTATTTCGCGTAATCGATGCCAATCTCTTCCATGTCGCATTTCATGGGACCATGGAATCCAAACGGGGTTTCCGCAAAAAAAGCATCCACCATTTCTTTCTCGGTGATCTGAAGGAGATTTTGGGAGCGGACAATCTCTTCGGCTTTTTGAGAAACCTTTTTTTCTGCAATTGCTCGAAGGAAAATCGGAATCTTCTGCATCATCTTTCGAAATTTCTCCTGTGTTGCTTGTTCCCAGATGCTATCCTTTTGCTCATCGGAAAAATTCATCATGACCCTCCACCCACTCTCACTCTCACCCCCGGGGTGAAAGTGGGTCCTTGACATTTTACAGGCGTGATATCAATAAGGCCACGGGAAAATCGCGCAAAATGTCCCCGAGAAAAAGGTGATTGCCTTCCAAAACCTGGCGGGTGAAGGCATTCTCCCAAACGGAAGGTGCGGCCTTTGGCAAAACAATCTGGGTATTCTCCCAGAGAGTTCGACCCAAGGGCCAGCCTTCCTTAATCAGGGAGGTCAAAAGCCTCGGAGCGAGGCAAAGGGACCAGACGCGGCCATAACGCCGGATAAAGCCTAAAACATGTGAAGCATGCTGGCCAAGCACGGGCACCGGCAAGTAATCTCCGTCTAGGAATAAATTTGTCTGAGCATTGCGGACCTGTAATGCTCTTTCGGTGAGAAAAAGTTTAATCCGTCCATCCGAGGCCGAGCCTAACAAATTTTTTAATAACCCTCCCAGATCCTGCGTGGCACAAGCCGTCAATTCCTCCAACAATTTTGAGCGCCATTCAAAATCCACCGGTCGCCGGTTATCCGGATCAACATAGGAAAGATCCCACAATTCTGTTCCTTGATAAAAATCCACGACCCCCGGAGAACAGATCTTGACCAGGGTCGCAGAAAGGGAATTGATGACGCCGAAATGCGCAATCTTTTTCTGAAAGCCCAGGAAATCTTTTAAAAATGCATTGTCCCCAGCAGTATTAAGAACATCGTCAATGAAAGTCAGATAGGCCTCTTCATAAAGCGTATCGGGTTTGAGCCACGCTGTATAAACCTTGGCCTCACGCACGGCCTTAATGATGTAGTCTTTTAGTCTTTGAACGAAATCCGCAGACACCTCCGGGGAAAAGGGAAAACCGCCAATCAAATTCTGATAGAAAAAATACGCATCATTTTTATCGGGAACCGTCTTTTGGCGAACCGTGTGTTTTTTCTTCTTATTCAGGCGTTCCCAGAGTTTGATCTTTGTCTCCCATTCCTTGGGGATTTCGGAGAGCACATGGAGGCGACAACGAACATCCTCTCCCCGTTTGGTATCGTGGCTGGAGGTCGCATTCATGGATAAAGGCCAGCTCTCTTTCCGTCGGAGAATAAACCGATGAAATTCCGGCACACTGATGCCAAAGCGATCGGGAAAACCGCCAACCTCATTGAGCGACAAGAGCCGATTATAAACATAGAGAACGGTGTCTTCAAAACCCTTGGCCATGACCGCTGCCGTCAGTTGTTGAAAACGCATGATGAAATGGATGCTGAGCCTGCGGCCTTCTTCGTCGAGATGATCACCGGTTTGGAAGAAAAACAGTTTTTCTAAAAAACGCAGTTCATGTAAAAGATCCGGATTCTTATCGATCGCCGCGGCGATCATCGCTCGGATGCAGTTTTGATCGGCCGCCGTCATCTGGTCTGGACTCAAATAAGTTCGATAAACAGGATACACGGCGACCAATTCCACAAGGGCCCGCCTTAATCCATACAAGGTGAAATCTCCGGCGTGACGTTCCCGAGAAAGGATGGTTTTTAATAAAAGCGCGAGGTTATCAATGTCTCCGGCCATATGCTTGCCCATGATGAGACGTTTTTTGGCGCTCACGAGCTCCGCATAAGGCAAACGCGAATCCCGCCAGTCATTATAAATGGCATCAAAGGCGCGCCGGTTGCGCTTTTCACAAAAGACCCCATTGAGATAATTCAAAAAATCATAACCGGTCGTTCCTTCCACAGGCCATACGGACGGAAGCTCCTCTTCGTAGGCAAAAATTTTTTCGACAACCAAATAAGTTGGGCCGATTTCTTTACGAAGCCTACGCAAATATTCCAGGGGGTTATAAAGTCCGTCGATGTGGTCAACTCGCAAACCATCGATGCGTCCTTCGCGAACTAGTTTTAAAATGAGAGCATGCGTGGCATAAAATGTTTCTTCTTGTTCGACCCGAATCGAAATCAATTCGCCAATGTTAAAAAATCGGCGGTAATTCAATTCCTCCGCCGCCACTTTCCAGTAAGAAAGACGAAACCGTTGCCTGGTCAAAAACGCGTCGAGTTGATCAAAACTGCTGGGTTCCCCTGGTTGGCCATTCATGCCACGCACCGTCTCCTGCAAAGATTCTTTAAGGATCGCCTGGCCGTTATACAAATCCCAAAGCCGGCGCTTGGCCTCGCCGAGTTTTTCTTCCATGCCGGCGGCAGGCGGCGGCATGGCGGCTTCCTTAAATAGGCTCATCAACTCTTCCAAATCGGCCATCAGTATTGTGGCGGAATTTTTGGCGGAAAGTTTGGTGCGGATTTTTTCCAATATTTCCGGATAGGATTCAATGGCAACTGGAAATCGTTTTTCAAAATATTGGATACCGAATCCTTCCCGGCCATAAGCCAACTGGATTTCTCCACTTTCCAGAGCCTGCCCATAAAATTTTCCAAGAAACGGCGCCAAGACCTTGCCATGGATATTGGTGTAAGGATGTTCCCAATTGATATCAAAAAATGTAAAAAATTTTGATCGGGGTCCTTTTTCCAGAACATCCATGAGCATGGAGTTGGCACTGTCAAAGGCCATATGATTGGGAACGATGTCCTGAATCCATCCCAAGCCCAAGGTCCGGACTTCCTGGTTGAGCTGGAGAAACTGTGTCTCGGCGCCTAGCTCGAGATCAATAGAACCCGGATCGACGACGTCATAACCATGGGGGCTGCCTTTACACGATTTCAAAATGGGTGACGCATAAATCGTCGAGATCCCTAACCGTTTCAAATAGGGAATAACCCCGCGGGCCTGCGCAAATGTAAAGTCAGAATTAAATTGCAATCGATATGTGGCGATGGGAATGGGCATACAATTTTCAGACGTCTTGGGAAATGGTTGGATTTAATGGCGATTGGTAAAGAACCATGCACCGAGCCGCAAGCCGGATTTCCTGAGTTTTTGTTATTTCCTGGGGAGACAAAGGTCCGGGGCCTTTCCATTCCTGAGCCGAAGAATCCAACGTTTTCTTCCAGATTGATCCATTCGGTATGGAAATCTTCGTGGATTGTTCTGCCTCCTGAAAATTCGCGATCAATAGGATTTGCTGCTGGGCGCACCAGCGCCGATTAAGCAAAATAAGCCGTTTGGCGTCGGAAGAAGCTTCCTGATCCTCGATTCTTCCTTGAAAAAAAACAGGAAGGCTACGACGCAATTCGAGTAATCGTTTGTACCAACACAGCAGGGTTCTATGCGGTTGCGAATTTCTTTTTTCCCATTGCAATCGGGACTGGTCAAATGTGGATGGATCAGGCGGTGGCGGAAGTTCCCCTTTCCAATCAAAATTTTTGAATTCCGCTCGACGACCTTCAAGGACCGCTTGGTTCAATTTTGGATCCTCATAGTTAACAAAAAATAAAAATGGATTGGTTTCGCCGTATTCCTCCCCCATAAAAAGCAAGGGTAAATAGGGAGAAAGGATCGTGAGACCCGAAGCCAACTTCAAAGATTCGAAAGAAACCAAGCCTGGCAATCGTTCGCCCATCATCCGGTTACCCACTTGATCATGATTTTGGGAACACGCCACAAACTGCTCCTGTCGGCAGCCTTGCGGGCTATGGCCATGATGACGCCTTCGCGCCGACGAGTAATCCCAGGTAAAAACATAGGCCTGACGAAACGCCTTGGCCAATTGATCCAAAGAGCCAAAGTCCGCATAATATCCTATGTTCTCGCCGGTTAACAACGCATGAAGACAATGATGAAAATCGTCAGACCATTGCGCATCGAGACCAAGTCCTCCCAGCTGTTCCGCACGGATAAGGCGGCTATCGTTCGAATCGCTTTCAGCGATGAGATAGCGAGGGAAAGGGCTGGTTCGATTAAATTCCCGCACTGCCTCAGCAAGTTCTTGCAAAAAGGGTTTGGCGCTCTGATCCAAGATACTATGAACGGCATCCAACCGCAGGGCATCGATGTGATAATCCCGAAGCCACATGAGTACATTCTCGATAAAAAAATTTCTAACCTCATCGCTGTCGGGTCCGTCAAAATTGATGGCCGGCCCCCAGGGCGTCTTATAACGATCGGTGAAATAGGGGCCGAACCGCGAGAGGTAATTTCCTTCCGGACCCAAATGATTATAGACAACATCAAGAACAACCGCCAATCCCTGACGATGGCACGCATCGACAAGCGCCTTGAGTCCACGAGGGCCGCCGTAAGAATTCTGAACCGCAAAGGGAAATGCCCCATCATACCCCCAATTGCGCGAACCAGGAAATTGGGCCACGGGCATGAGCTCAATGGCCGTCACACCCAAATCACCAAGATCTTTTAAACGCTTCATAACGCCAGCAAATGTTCCTTCCGTGGAAAATGTTCCTACGTGCAGTTCATAAAAAATCATATGTTTCAAAGCCACTCCCATCCATGACGAATCGGCCCATAAAAATTGCTCATGGTCGACCACCTCCGAAGGACCATGAACTCCCTCCGGCTGAAAACAGGACGCTGGATCTGGCAGAGTCTGTGTTTTGTCCAAATCAAAAAGATAGCTTGCCCCGGGCTTAAAATCTCCCGGCAACTTCGCTGTCCAATATCCCCGCTCTTGCGGCTGCAAAACAATCCGCCGTCGCTGCGGTTTGATAATCTGCAGCACCAGTTCTTTCACCAAAGGGGCCCAAACCCTCACGACGGAGCCGTTGGGACTATAAGAAACGCCGAGAGTCATGAGTCTAAATTTTGAATATTACTGACCAACGCATAAATCATAGTACTCGTCTTCTTGTCAAAAGTTAGTGCCTGCGTTGGCAATACTGCTTCCGTAAATATTCTATTCTTTATACGGAAGTCAGTAAAATGGTTTAAAGGAATGACGAATGGCTCGGCCTCGACGGAAAACCGACCTTGAGCCAGGGAAGAAAGGCTGGGTTTGACCAGAAATGCATTTTGCATTTTTCCAGTCTAACAAAATAAGGTTAAAATTTTATTAGAAAATTATTAGAATACTACACAGGCAGGGCCCCGCAAGATTCTCGGATGATCAACTTAGGGGGCATGATCACTTTAACCGGGGCTTTTTTCTTTCCGGAAACAATGGCATTGAGCAATTTAACGGAGTCCTCGGCCATTTGAAAAAGCGGTTGTTTGATCGTCGTTAAGGCCACGGGACCATAAATGGCAGCCGGATTATCATCGAATCCGATGATGGAAATATCCTGGGGAATCCGCAATCCTTTTTCCATAATAACGGCCATCATTTCTAAGGCCATCTCATCACTGGCGGCAAAGATCGCGGTGGGGCGCTCTTTTAAACTCAGTAACTGTTCCGCAGCCTGGCGGGCGGAGCGACGAGAATAGTCTCCCTCATAAATGTATTCATTCTGCAAAGGGATTCGGTGTTTGGTCAACGCCTTTTTGTACCCTTCCAAACGCTGCGCCCCGGCCTGAGTATGCAGATTGCCGGTGACCGTGGCAATCCGTCGATGTCCCAAGCTAAACAAATAATCAACAGCGGTATATCCTCCCGTCTCATTGTCAACCGCCACGTAGTTGACATCCAGATCATCGGCAATATTGTTAATGATCATGCAGGGAATGCCTTCCTCTAAGGTGGTCATGACCTGTTTGCGATTTTCAATGATATCGGCAAAGATCACTCCGCCGACATTGTTGGAATTAAATGGATTAAATCCATTGGTAATATGGAAAATGAGATCGAGACGCAGAGTTTCGCAGGCGTGGCCAATGCCGCGAATCAGCTCCACCCCATAGAAGGAGTGAAAAATTCCCGGATAACCGGGCATAACCAACCCAACAGAATTGTTAAGCCCTCTGGCGAGGCGCTGGGCGCTGACATTGGGCTTGAACTTGAGGGAGACAATGGCCTCTTCAACCCTGGCCAGATTCTTTTTGCTGACGGAAGGATGACGATTGATCACCCGCGAAACGGTCGTAATGGATACGCCCGCCCGATGGGCTACATCTTCAATGCTAATTTTTTTCTGAATCACGGCAAAAATGAGGCTGCTACTTAACCGTATCTCCGACCTGGAGGCTGCCGGTTTTCTGTTTGATATCGGCGGCGGAAATATCTTTTCTGACCTGAATGACTTCGAGTTTGGCAATGTTCTGGGCGCCGCGATAGACATTGAGCATCTCTCCCATTTGAATCCCAGAATTCTCTCCCAGATCAACGATGACAAAATTACTGTGTTCATTGATGCTGACAATCTTGCCGTTAAACCCTATCCCTTCTTGCGCATTGGCTGACACGGCGGGATTGGGGGCGGTCACAATAATGGGCGGAAGTTCCACCTCTTTGGAATCGGCGGTCTGCGCGCGAGACTGCTTAAAACTTTCATCGAGGCTTTCTTTAATTTGCCATATCTCGTCAATTCGGCCTTGGATGAGGCCCTCGGTTTCCATGAGTTTCTTCTCCACCAAATGCTTATCTTCGGTTATCCGGGAAATGCTTTTTTCTAACGCAATCTTGGTGTTGTTCAAATTCTTAATCTCGGTGCGCAGACCCTCATTTTCTTTCTGAAGTCGATCGACTTTGTCAGAATAAAATTTACGGTCATTGCGTATGCGGGCCAATTCCATGGAAAGGTTGTCTGCCAGTTGGGCCCCGTATTGAATCTTGCGCTCCACGTCTTCGCGGGTGTCCTTGAGTTGTGACAACTGTGTATTCAAATCGGTATTTTGCTTTTTTAGCTCTTCAATCTCTAAGACTTTAGAGTCTAGTTCAACTTTATATTTTTCCAATTGCAGGCTAAGGTCCGCTCGTTCTTTGAGGACGTCCGCCCAGTAGCGATCTTGATCGGCACCGGAGGGAACCGTTTTAGCGGCGGTTTCATCCGATTTGGTTGGAGGGGCAATTTCGACAACGGTGGGAGTGGCCGACGTAGGTGATGAAGAAGCGACTTCCGACTCTTTCTCCCTGGAGGTCAATTTCGCCATCAATTCATCGCGTTCATGTTTGATCGCATCGACCCTTGATTTCCAATCATCCCGTTCGGTGGTTATTTCACCAACCTTTGTTTTTAATCCGGTCAGTTCTTCCCGAAGATCACCCGTCTCTTTTTCCAGACCGGTTTTGGCCTCCTGAGCTTTTTGCAACTGATCTTCGAGATTTTTCTTTTCTTTGATGAGATTTTTCTCGCGCTCCTGCGACTTGTCCATTTGAATCTTAAGATCGGCGTCAGACTTTTCCAGGACTTGTTTCTGATTCAGGGTCTGCAGAACCATAAACACACTTCCGCCCAGAAGAAGAAACAGAATCAAAATAATGACCTGCGCCATCTTGGACATGAAAAAACCTCCTTAAATTTTCTGACTTTAGTAAAGACTATATCAAAGGATAATAATCAATACAACAATATAATTGAAAATTTTGCACTTTTTTGCGCAAAGCCGCCGGGAAAATCCTCGAGGGAAAATCGATGGAAACCCCGTAAAGAGAAGGGCCCAGGTCTACTTTTCGGTGCAGGCCTGGGCCCTTCTCTTACTTTTTATCCAAACTTCAATGCAATATTTTAAATTCTATCAACTCTTCATAGGCTTCCTGAGATGGAGGGTCTTACTCATATCGGATTTCATCCAGATAAAAGATACATTCTTGCGAATTAAAAGCGGTATTGGTTGACCAAGCAAAACCGCCGGCGATGGAAGACAAATCTCTCCCGCGTAAATCAATCGAATATTGTCTCCATTCGTTGGAAAGAATCACCGGTCCGATAATGGCAGCATCAGAATCAGGAAAATCTTTGCCCAGACCTCCTACTTTAAACTCTTCAATATGTTCTCCGCCCTTTTCTCCTTTGGCCCAAAAGGTCAGCTTGCTTGCCCCGGTTAAATTGAATCCTCCCTTCAATTGTCCCCAATTATTGGCCGGATTCAGCCAGTAAATTCCAGCCCAGGTTTGATCCTCCTTCGAGCAGGCCACGTCATACTCAATACGGATGCAGGTTGAACCACCGTGACAGTCCTGTGTCCAGGCATCATTCAATTTTAAACATTTTCCATTCGGCATAAAACCTGATGGAACAAAATGATTTTCCCTACTCGCCTTATCATCATAAACCCAAAACGGCCGAAAAGGATTTTCCGATGTCCGATGGTTAGCCTCTGGAACCGGAGTCGTTTGCGCCGATGGTTCGGCATTGCTTTTGCGACAACCGCTAAAAACAAAAAATAATAAAATTAGACATAACACTTGCCTCATGGAAATAATCCTTATTATTTTTCTGCGAATTGGGCCAATTTCTGTTGAGCGGCTTCGGCGGGTTTCCAGAACCATCCCTGCGGATCCCAGCATTGGGCAAAAAAGTAATGTTCAATGAGATCTTTATAGGCCTCTTTGGCTTCCGCGTTGCTCCCGGCTTCACTTACTTCACTTAAGGCATTGCCTTTGATAAAAAGACAGGTTCCTACATCATTGAGCGCCCAAAAGGAAAAAATTTTTTCTTTGGATTCCGAAGGAAATTCAGTAAGAAATTTTTGCATCTCTTTGGCCTTTGCACCGTAAGTGTCAATACATTTATTGGTGTAGGCCAGCACTTTCTGCACATCATTATTATTGTAAGCTTCCCACGCCTTGGTGGTCAAGGTCGAGGAGCTGTTATCTCCAAAATCCACTTCGCTCTTATTTTCTAAATTAGCGAGCCGCTCTTTGGCGACCTCTGCCGGCTTCCAGAACCACCCTTTGGGATCCCAACACTGGGCCAAGGCATACGCATCAATGATTTTCTGATAAACTTCCTTGGCTTCATCCAACATATTGGCCTTGCGATAGGCTTCGGCCTGAATAAAGAGGCTCGTCGCCACATCGTTGAGCGCCCAGTAGCGGAAAATTTCTTCGTTCGTTCCTTTCGCGTAATCCGTTAACTCCGCCTGCATTTTCTTAGCCTGCTCGGCGTAAAGTTCCAAACATTTGTTGGTATAAGCCAAAACTCCTTCAATGTCCCCATTCTCAAAGGCCTGCCAGGCCTTGGTGGTTAAGGTCACCGAGCGATAGTCGCCAAAATTGTACGCCCAAACCTCTTTGGGCTGCTGGAGTCCTACACCCGCTAAAAATAATCCCAGAATAACGATCAATTTCCTCATGCCATTTCCTCCTTCGATTCTTGTTCCGTTGTGCCTTCGCTAAGCTGACGTCTTTGAAAAAAAATCTCACCCTCATCCGAAACGCTATTTCCACATCTGTTGATAACGATAGTAGGCTGTGCGCAACTGCCGCAGGAGAGGACTATGCTGGCCATTTCCTTGACCGGTTATGCCGAACCATTCCTCATAATAATATCCGCCCGGGAAAGGGCCAACCGCATCAGATTTTTTGTCATGAAAAAATGGCTCATAGTTTTTCCACCATTCGTCGGTCCACTCAAAGACGACCCCTCCTAGCGCATTGCCGACTCCCTGCGAATATCCGACGGAATTTTCTTGGATATCATTCCAGTTGCCTTCATGATAGGCGGCTTGGGCTTCTTCGCCTTCCGCCAAACTCAAATATTTGACGTAAGCGGGGGCGCCGTATTCAGAGATAAAGGCCGGTTTATGAGTGGCATCAGCCACTTGCTCCCAAAAAGATCCAAAGCCATAATCTCCGCGGTAGGCATTGGCGGCAAAAATATCCACATCGGGGGCTGCTTTTGCGAAGACATCCAAAAAAAGTGTATCGCCATTACAGACGGCGACGGGATGGTTAGGATCAATCGCTTTGATCATGCGGGCAACTTCGTTGACAAACTGGAAATAGGCCTGAGGCTTTTTGTCGGCGTTGGAGGCGACGCCATAGTTATTTTCATTGCCCAACAACCATATAAGTATATACGGTTCATCCTTAAAATCCAAAACCATTTTTTTGACCGATTCCATCATATTCTTTCGGTGCTCGGGATTCTCATAGTTGGTGCCCTCATACCAGCTGGCCCCTGAACCAAAGGTGTACTTGCCCAAGTAATCTCCTAAAACAACCATGAATCCAAATTTTTCGTACATCTGCCGTAAAACTTCCTTCTTAGGCTCAAAAGGCTGATGATAAATCCGCAGGCAATTAACCCCTATGTCCTTCATCAGTTGGAAATCTCCCACTACCGGCTCGTCGGAATCCTGTTCATTATTGCGATTGGCATCCACCCATGATTCATACGGTCCATCCAGAATGCCATTCCCGTTGACATCGGATTCCATCCACGGCGTCAGGGTCCCTTTGTCGGGACTTTGGCCAACTTTGGTCGGTGAATAAGTGATGCCCTTAATCAAGAAGGGCTTATTGTCGACGAGCAATTGCCAGTGTTGGTTCTTGTACTGGGCCAGACGAACCCGCCCTGTTCCCAATCGCTTTTTCACCGGACCCAGACGGGCGTTGTGAGTGGCCGAGGTGACTTTTTCTTTAGAAATGTCAAGCAAGCTTTTGTGTGAAATAACTCCGGGATCAGTGACGACCATGTCATTACTGACATCATTGTCAAAGCCATACATCACCGTGATCCTGGCATTTTCATACTTCAATTTCAGTTCCGGATGCTGATGGATGATGTGCTTGATCTTCGAAATCGCGGCTTGAGCCGGATACCAAGGCGTGTGCCAATAGGTCCACCCCACCGATTTGGGAAAATGCACAATCAAGGCATGGTAGGCCTTGATGGCCTCGTCATACATTTTGGCTTTTTCAAAAATCATGCCCAGATAAAACAGTTTAACTCCCTGCGGTTCCGGGGCGGTGATCCATTTGAAATAGGCCGCCTCGAGGTCCTCGGTGTGTACAAAATTCCAATGACTGCCCTCCAGTCTCCCTTCTGCTTTTGCCTTTTTAAAACGGGGATTATTCAAAATCGAACCATTATTGGGGTATATTCCTTCGCCGACGGCACGGGAAAGACCCTGCGGGTCGGTCACCTCGTAGGTGTAATCCTTTGTCCCGACCGCATAAAATTTTCCGTATTTGCGGTAATCGACAATCTCTTCGGTTCCCTTGAGGATGGGTTGAGGAACACTCCGCAACGAATGGGGGTCAATCTTCTCCGCTTCTTCGCTTCTGACTCCGGTCAGGACATCGATGGAGTCCTGTGACTTTTCCGCGACCGACCAAAAATTCCCTCGGCTAGGATCCCACGCCTGGGCGTATTTATACTGGTCGATGATCTTCGAGAAGGCGGCCTTGGCCTCTTCTCCTTTGCCATTGTTCATCAAAGCCTCTGCCTGAATGAAGAGGCAGGTCGCCGTATCGTTGAGCTCCTGGTAATCTTTTTCGCGGCCGCGACTCGGGAAATCCGTCAGCCCGCTTTGCTGCTGGCGGGCCTCAAGCCCATAAATCTCGACGCATTCATTGGTTAACTGGATGACCTTCTTGAGGTCATTCTTGCCAGAGGCCTCCCAGGCCAGACGCACATACTCTTTCGAAGATTTCCGCGCGGAGGAGGCAGAATCCTGTTTCTTTTGAGATGTCGGTTCTGTCCTCGTCGTTTCTGCGTTAGTCAACTGCGCATTGGGCTGAGCGAAAAGGGAGGGACTCGCCGGCCTGACGCATAACGCCACGACCGTTGCCATTATCCGAAAAAAGATTTTTGATGAAAAAATTTTGCTCATCAGGCAAGTCTTACGTCTCACTTCGTCTTTCATCTTTTCGTCTTTCTTCTTCTCGTCTTTCTTCGCTACGCCTTTCTTCTTTTCTGCGATCTTCTCTGCGGCGTTCGACTTGCTGTCGAATGTCATAGGCCCTGGCTTCCGAAATATCAAAAGTGGCGATAATGTAAATAGCAATCAAGGTGGTCACGATCGGAATACCGACATCGCACAACCGCATATACAACAATGTTGAGGAGGATTGTCCAAGACCTAAGGCAATATTGAAGCCGGTCCAATTAAGAAGATATCCGCCCAGGACCGATGCGCCGGCCATACCCAGTTTCTGTATCCACCAGTAAATACCGCTGAACATACCTTCCCGGCGGGTGTCGGTCTGCAGTTCATCTAAATCACAAACATCGGCAACCATAGAAGGAACAATGGTAAAAAGCGCTCCCAGGTGGAACGCGAGGAAAGGAGCGGCAATGAGCAGTAAATAGGGATGCTGCGGGTTATATCCCACCCATTTCAGGGCGTAACCAATGATGGCCAGCGCCATGGTAAGCAAAAAAGTTTTCCGCTTTCCAATCTTTGAGGAGATCCATGCCGTGAAGGAGATCGCACAAAGCGTGCAAATGGAACTGAGCGTTCCAAACGTGCCGAGCAATGTGCCGCCGTTTTGATACATGGCATCCATGGCGGACAGACTTCCGTGAGCCTGCGAACCGCCAAAAACGTAGAAGAAGATCACATAAGCCGAGAAAGCGGAGGCGAGCATGAACCCGTTAAAAATCAGGAACGTCACGATGCAAAGCTTAAGAAAAGGAAGGCACTTGAGTGACGTCGCGCAATTATTCCAGAGGTCTTTGATGACATGGCTGTAGCCCTTTTCTTGATTGGCTTTCGGTAAGCTGGCGAAGTACTCTTTGTTGAAGATGGCCGGCAGAATGCCGCCGACCAAAATAAATCCCCCGACGATCAAAGCCAGTACCCGGGCGCCGTGGACAATATCGGTAAATAAATTTCTGTCGTTCATGATCTTTAAGAACCATGGAGCGATCATCCAGACAGGCTGAGCGAAAATGTTGGCAAAGGCCTGTAATCTCGTCCGCTCATGATAATCAGGGGTCATTTCGTACCCTAGAGCGATCCAGGGGATGGAATAACAAGCAAAGGCAATGACAAAAAGACATTGGATCGATAAGACATACCAAAAATAAAAATTCTCGCTGTGTCCCTTGTAGAGCTGAAACATCAAGGCCAATAAGATCCCCGAAAAAAGCGCTCCAAAGAATATCCAGGGTTTACGGCGGCCATATTTTGTCCTGGTATGATCGGAACTATAACCGATCAGAGGGTCGGAAAAGGCGTCGATAAAACGGGGAATGGCTCCAATCCACCCGACTAAAGCGGGATTCACCCCCAGACCGAGATTCAAAACGGCAATCAGCTGGCCAATAGCAGCAGCTTGGAATTGATTAACGAATGATCCTATCCCATAAACGATCTTTTGAAAAAGAGGAATGCGGTCTTCGGCGGCGGTCACGTGGTGGTTCGACTGGTCCTTGGCTTGTTCCATTAACGTCCTCCTAATTTCATTTCAAAATATCCTGTTTTAACTAATGTAAAAGACCGCCCCGAAGAAAATCCCTTGATCATACAAAATATATAACCGATCCGTGAATTAACAAAGCCATTTTGTTCATGCGAAAGCGGACCGCTCAAAAACGACCTTGATTCCGGTTTGATGTTCGTATTCTTTGGCAAGTTTAAGGAAGGTTTCGTACCAGTCGGTCATCGAGTGCCAGACCATAACTGTTTTGGAAGAGGATTGGGAGTGGAAACCCTGACAATTTGAAAACAAAATGCCCGATACGATGAGGATCGCCAAACTCAAAGGGGATTTTTTCTTCATAGGATTGTTGGCTGTCTCAAATTGAGAGGACTCTAGTAAAATCCTAAAGAAAAACTTTGGCTATTGTAACACGGGTCAAAATGCTTGTCAAAAAAGGACTTGGATTCAAAAGACAAAAAAATTTTCCATCTGGCTTCAGCAATTATCCCATTAAGACCTTGACCTTGTGTATCTTTCCATCTCCAAAAGGCTTGATGAGATTGTCTGATATTTCTTGTCCATCAACCCAGACTTGTTTAACCCCGTGTTCCTTGGCAGAAGGATTCTGCACCTCAATTTCAAAGACATCCCCACGGAAAGGCCGGCGGATGGAAAACTTTTTCCATTTCTTGGGAACACAAGGATCAATCCGCAATCCGTCAAAATCCCGACGCGCGCCCAAAATCCATTCGGTCGCACACATGAGATTCCAGCCGGAAGAACCGGTGATCCACGTAAAGGCTCCTTCGCCGTAGCGATAAGGATTTTCCGGGCCGACCAAATATTCTGCCAGGACATAGGGTTCGGTTTTATAAAGATCCATGTCCTTTTGAGAATTGGGCATAATCTTTTTAATCGCCTCATAGGCCTTATCCCCTTGACCGACGACGGCATATCCAACGGCTAAAAAAGTGGCCGCATGGCAAAAGACCGCCGCATTTTCCTTTGTGCCTTCAGAAAACATACTGATTCGCCCCAAACGTTTGACCCAGGACGAATAGGCCGGATAAAACAGGCTCAAACCATGTTTGCCGTTCAAATATTTGTCGGTGGAGTTGATGACTTTGATGAGACGTTCTTCGCGCGCCACGCCCGATAGCAAGGCCCAGGCTTGAGTATTGATATAAATGTGCTTGCCTTCCTTGTCATTCTTGCTGCCATAGACCACCCCGTCATCATCGAATCCGCGGACGTACCATTCACCGTCCCAAGCCAACTGGTTGATTCGGTCGTCCATGGTTTTGGCCATGGCGAGGTATTCTTCTTTTTTCTGGTTCTCCCCGATATAACCGAAGATTTCGGCCAAAATTTTTAGAGATCGCACCAGAGCCTGAGCCAGCCAAACGCTCCCGCCTCGGTGGCGAATGCCAGCGGCATCGATCGCGTCATTCCAATCCGCATGGCCGATCTTAGGAAATCCTTTTTCCCCGACGTCATCAAACGTAAAACGCAAATTGTTCTCGAGATGCTCCAACAAAGTCCCCATCCCATCAGTCTGGGCTGGCCCTCTCCAATTGGCATCAATGTCCCAACCTTTGATCCACTGGTCCTTCAGGTAAGGCACTTGTTCCCAGAGGATATTTTTATCTCCGGTTTCTTTGACGTAAGCGCTGACTGTCGCTGTCAGCCAGATGGGATGATCTTTGTTAGGACGAAATTTATAAGGCCCGGTCGTATCCGACCATCCCGGCGCCGAGGTCCCATCCCGACGGATTAAGGAAGCGATCTTTAAAATTTTCTGGCGGGTTAATTCCGGATTAATGGAGCAAATCGCTTCCGAATCCTGGCAGGAATCACGGTAACCGCGTCCTCCGGAACCTTCATGGTAAAAACTCGGCGAGCGGGACCAATAGTTGCAGATGGTGACCTGATATTTGAGCCAGACGTTAACGAGGGTATTATAATCCTTATCCGGTGTATCAATGACGATATTACCGACGATTCGTTTTTTCCAAAACTCTTGAGTCGACTCCAATTCCCTTAAGGCGGTTTTAGCATCCCGGTATTTATCAATCAAGGCATCGACAGCCTCTTGTCCTTTGGTTTGCCCCAGCACAACCGTGAATTCTTTCACCTGTCCTGGCTTTAATGCTAGTCGGTGTTGAAAACAGCCGATTCCGTCCTCACCGGAACACAACGGAAAATTCACAAACTTCCCGCCGAGGATTGCCTGTGGTTTTTCTTCGGTATTGTAACGTCCCAGGAAGGCTTCTTTCTGGGTGCAGGCGCCGGCCACAGGTAATGAGGAGGCAAAGAAAATGAGGGAATCAAAAGGCTGAATATTACCTCCCGCCCACATGGCGGTCTTCTTGGCATAAATCACCTGTTTGGACTGGTCAAACCAGATCCGGTTATAGAGATTCATGATATTGCGATAACGCAATTCCTCATGATAATCTCCAATCAAAAATTCGACGTAAGGAAAAATCTCGAGCTTTTTGTCTTTCTTGGTCTTATTTTCCAGCCGGACGATCCAGACCTCGCAATCGTCATGCTCCGGGACAAAATACGTCACCAGTGAATGCAATCCCTGATTGGCCGCTTCAATCGTGGTATAGCCAAGGCCGTGCCGGCAACGGTATGACGCAGGCTTAACCCGCAACGGCTGATAGGTTAAGGAGTAGGCTTTATTCCCGTCTTTGACAAAAAGGTATTTCCCCGGGCGATCAAAATGCCAATTCTCCGGCAGCCATCGGGTGATGCGGTTGGTCCGACAGTCTTTGTAAAAACTGTAACCGCCCGCGCATTGAGAGATGATGGAACAATAATTTTCGTTGGTGAGATAATTGATCCAGGGACGAGGGGTTTGGGGGTGGGTGATGACGTATTCCCTACCGTCGGCAGAAAAATACCCGTATTCCATAACGAAGTCTGCAACCTTTACTGAGACAAATTGAAAATTTCAAAATTATTTTTTTGAAATATCCGGCAGTCTAACATAGTTCAAAATTCGGGTCAAGGTCTTTATGGGGATTGTGAGGTAAGATTCTATTCTCCTTCGCAAAAGTAATAGAACTGGTTCTTTTGCCCGCCTTCGTTCCATTGCTTTCGCGTTGAACTTCGGCGCGATCTCTGCGAAGCCAAACGTAAAAACAATTTGGCGAAGCAGGACTTCGGAGCAATTATTCTGCTCGAAGAATATTGCTGCGAAGCCCCGCCCACGGCGGGGCGAAGCAGAATAGAATATTGCTCAGGATTGCAGGACTTAAGTGAGGCAGAATTTAAATAACCTTTGCAGACCCATCAGGCTTAACCGATGAAAACGAAAACCCACATCCCACGTTTGCGCCTGATCAGCTTTGGACCAAACCACCTGACCCGATAATGGAAAAGGCTCCCGACCATCGGGCAAAAGAACCATTAGAGAAATATGGTCATTTAAAAATAATTTCTCGCGGCAGACAATATGAGCCCCAGCGGCAGAAATATCTCGCAGAAAAACCTCCGTGCCGAAACCAAAACGGGAATCCTTGAATTTAACTGGAAACCGGGCCCAAAAACGTTCAAAAAGTCTCCGATCGTTTTGCTCTTCCATACAATCTAAAATGTTTTAAGGGAAATTATTTATGCAAATACTGGGTTAACCGCGAACGGGTACCCGTGGGCATTTTAACGAATTGCAGGCCGTAGCGAAATTTTTGGGAACCATTCACGGCGCGAACCCACCGGATTCGTCCGACCACCAGAACCGATTCACCCTCCGGGGTCAGCTCCAATTCAATGGCGATCTTTTGCTTAACGGAAAGAGCCGCGCTGGAGATAAACCCAATCCCATTTTTACTCAAATCTACCGTTTCGCTACGGCCGAAGATCGAATTTTCTCCGTCCATTGGGACAAAGCACCGATGCCTAACGTCTTTTCGCTTCTCAGCCGTTTTTTCCATAGGATATTGAGCTTCAAGTAGTTTGGGAATTGGTGAACACGTTTCCATCTGCACCCATTGTATGCCATAGCTTTTTACCCAATGCAATAGAAATTTTGTTTTTTTTAAGTTCGAAAATCATTCTTTATTGGGTATTCATGAAATTCCGTCCTTTTCTCAAAATTAGGATGAATCTATAAAAAAGTAATCCGATGATTGAAGGACGAACAATAAGAGTGATATACTTTGACCAAAACCCCTCTCCCAAAAGGTCTTTATGTCGATTACGGACGTTGCCGTTTTCATCTTTTCCTTGTTATTTTTCTTTAACGGGTGGGCCAAGGGATTGATGCGGATCCTCCTAAGCCCCGTTTCCCTATTAATAGGCACGGCCCTCAGCTACGTTTATTACCTTCACACCAGAAATCTCCTCATAGCCCTTATTTTGGGCATTATTCTTCCCTTCATCCTTAACATCCTTCTGTTGCTAATTTTGAAGTTTTGGAATCAAAAGGTCGATAAAAAGATGCCGCCTTCATTCCCTAGCAGAATCGCGGGCAGTTTGTTGGGATTAGGCTGGGGCATTGGAATGATTGTCTTGACGCTTCTTCTTCTGGCCATCATTCCTGCCAATGTCTTTCCTCTCGCTCAAATTCAGAAAGACCTCAGACGTTCATTCAGCTATCATCTGCTGCAAAAATTCACCGATGGTCTTCCTACCGTTGAGGATACCAGCCAGGCCCTCTCAGAAATTAACGACGAGGAAAAAATAAAACAGATTAAAACCAGTGAAGAATATCGGACTTTAAACGACGATCCGCAATTGCAAGCGATCTTCAATGATACCGAAACCATGCGCGAGATCCGGGAAAAAGACCTTGGCAAATTGTTGACCAATCCGAAATTCTTAGAAATTTTGAATGATGAGAAATTGCTGCGCAAGATGTTTGCCCTTCACAAAAAAATCGTGCAACAAGCGCCGGAGGTTACGAAGATACCGGCAAAACCGGAAGTGCCAACCCCAACCCCATAGAATCGCGATTATTTTCCAATACAGAATTCCGAGAAGATCTTATCCAAAAGATCTTGATCGATGTTGCGGCCAGTGATGGTGTCCAATTCATGGATGCCCATTT
The DNA here is from genome assembly GCA_023247725.1 of Candidatus Omnitrophota bacterium. GTDB lineage: Bacteria > Omnitrophota > Gorgyraeia > Zapsychrales > JAHFFX01 > JAHFFW01. Next base: position 29,876 of record JAHFFW010000015.1, read on the forward strand.
TCAGTTCTTCGCAAACAAATTCCATCGAAACATTGTTCATAGCCTCCCGGGCCAGGGCCAATGCCGAGGAGCATTCCCGCAGAGAATGGAGATGCCGCAGATTACTCACAAGGACGGCATCCGTGTCCAAACTTATGCCCTGCAAAACGCAATCCACCATGGCCTTTTCCAATTCTTCCAAGGCAATTTTTTTTAGCGCCGAAATCCGGACGATAGGCTGGGAGAATTCTTGCTTTAACGATCCTTCCTCCACTTTCACGCCTAAATCACATTTATTGAGGACGATGATCGCCCGACGAGATTTTAATCTTTCTAACAGATGGACGTCTTCTGGGCTCAGAGGCTCGCTGGCATCGATCACGAGGATGAGTAAATCCGCTTGTTCGATAAACATTTGGCTGCGTTTAACCGCTTCTTGTTCAATAAAATCCCTCGGTTCCAGGATTCCGGCGGTATCCACCAGTTGAAAAGCAATTCCCTGAATTTGAGCGGTTTCCTCGATGGTATCGCGAGTCGTTCCGGCAATTTCACTGACGATTGCGCGCGGTTGTTTCAGTAACGCATTCAATACCGATGATTTCCCCACATTGGGTTTACCGCACAAAACAATTTTGATTCCCTCACGCAAGATTTTTCCCTGCTGACCCGAGGCCAACAGCTTGTCGATCCTCACTTGCGCCATTTGAATGTTTTTAAGGAAGGATTCCCGGGCGGGAGTTTCAATTTCGTCCTCTGGAAAATTCACAATCGCCTCCATTTCAGTGTAGGTCCCCATCAAAAACTCACGAATCCGTTCAAGTTCAAGCGAAAGGTCTCCCTTCAATTGATTCGCACTCACCCGCAAAAAGGCATCGGTCTTGGCCTGGATGATATCCAAAACGGCCTCCGCCTGAGCCAAATCAATCCGGCCATTGAGGAAGGCGCGCTTGGTGAATTCTCCGGGTTCAGCGGGCCGGACCCCTAAATCCACAACGGCTTGAAAAATATTTTTGAGCGCGGCGATCCCTCCGTGGCCGCTAATCTCCACAATGTCTTCACGCGTGTAAGTGTTCGGAGCGCGCATCACTGTGAGTAAAACCTCGTCGATGATTTCTTGACCAGTGGCTCGGGGCGCGGTACCCCTCGTCGATTCCACGTCCCGCGCCCCCGCCTGCCAATTCAACTGTTTGGCGGGCAGGCCCTGCCCCTCGTCCTTCGCTAAAGGTCTCACGACCCATCCATAGTGCACCGTGTGACTTTTGTACTGGGACGGTTCGGTTTTATTTTTGGATAGAAAAAATTGGTCGGCGACCGCCAGGGCTTTTTTTCCACTCAAGCGGACAACACCGATTCCGCCTTTTCCCGGCGGCGTCGATATGGCGACGATGGTGTCTTCGAAATGTTTGATGGAATCCATTGTGTTCTGGCCTCTCCAACGACGAACAAAGAACCGGTCACCAAGATCACATCTTGACGACCCGCTAACTCCCCAGCGGCCCTGATCGCCTGCCTCACGGATGCGGTGACCGTGGCCTGATTCTGAAGAAAAAGTTTTTTTAATTCTTTTAAAGAAAATCGATAGGCACGTTCATGATCGGCCCGGGTTGCAATGACCGTGCGAATAATTTTCCGCAGATGGCCAGCCATGCCGGGGCGGTCCTTGTCCTTTGAACATCCCAGGACAAGGACCGCCCGCTTCCCTGGAAAAATTGCTTTAAATGTCTCGACCAAGACCTGACAAGAGGCCGGATTATGCGCCCCGTCCAAAACGACCAGCGGCCGTCGACAAATCACCTCAAATCTTGCCGGCCAGCGGGTCAAGGCAATTCCTTTTCTGATCGCGTCTCTTTGAATTTTAAAACCCTTTTTGCGCAGACATCCCATCATCCCGATGGCAACGGCCGCATTAACCGCCTGATAAGAACCCAACAGCGAGGAACGCAATCGATGGTAAGATCCTTCCCTCTCTTCAACCGTGAATTCAATGCCTTCCAAATCCTGACGTTCAAGACTCACCAATAAATCTTTCCCGACGATCTTTGGGCTGATTCCTAAGGCTTGGCAGTGGCGCCGGATCACGGCCAGCGCCGATGGCGGTTGAGGGGCCAAAACCACATCCTGTTTTGGATCCTTGATAATCCCGGCTTTCTCAGCGGCAATTTTTTTTAATGAGTTTCCCAAATAAAAGGTGTGGTCAATGCTAATGGGAGCGATCGCCGCAACCAACGAATCAATCACATTCGTGGCATCAAGCCGGCCGCCTAAACCAGTTTCCAAGACCACCACATCGGTCTTGGCCTTAAAAAAATAATAAAAAGCCAAAACCGTCAAAACCTCAAAATAGGTTAAGCGTCCAAGCCATTTTTGTCGATGGATTTCCTCGATGGCTGGCCTGATATGGGCCAAGGCATTCTTTAGCTCCCTTTCACTGACGACGCCGGCAAAACTTTGCATCATGTTCTTTTTAAAAAAATCCGGAGTCAAAATGCGGATGCGTTCTTTATAGTCGGAAATATGGGGAGAGGTATAAAGACCCACGCGATATCCGGAAGAGGCCAGGATGCTGGCGGCAAACATGGCGGTTGATCCTTTGCCTTTGGTCCCGGCGATATGAAGGCATTTCAACTGCTGCTGGGGATTGCCTATGTTTTTAAGAAGAAGCTTTACTCGGTGGAGTTTGAATTCAGTTCGCGGCGACGCAATTTTTTCAAAATTCACCAAGCGGTTCAGGAAAGATTGAACGCTGGAATGGCTCATAAGCCTAGTGTTTGAAATGACGACTGCCGGTCGTTACGATCGCGACCTTCAATCGGTCGGCCACGGCGATGACATCTTTGTCGGCGATCGAACCGCCGGTATGAACGATGAGCCTGATACCGGCCTTCGCGGCGATTTGCACGGTATCGGGTTTAGGAAGGAATGCCTCAGAGATCAGAATCGAACCTTTGGCATTGGGACCGGCTTTGCGGATCGCCGTATGAGCGCTGTCGACGCGGCTGGTTTGACCACAACCAATCCCCACCGTCTTTGTGTCTTTGACCAGAACAACGGCGTTGGAACAGACATGCTTGATAAGCTTCCAGCCAAAAAGAATCGAAGGCAACTGGGCTTTGGTGGGTTTGAGTTTAGTGACAAAATTCAAGTCCGTCGGATTCAGCTCCCTGGAATCAATATCCTGAATGAGTAAGCCTCCGGCGACCCGTTTGAAATCCCAGCGTTCCTCGGACGGCGTTTGCCAATCGAGTTCAATCAAACGAATATTTTTCTTAACCTTTAAAATATCCAACGCCGTGGATTCAAAGGCCGGGGCAATGACACACTCCATGAAGCCACTTTTTTCAATCTGCATAGCCGTTGCCTGATCGACCGATCGATTAAGACCGATAATCCCGCCAAAGGCGGATAAAGGATCACTGCGGTAAGCCTGCTGGAACGCCTTGTCTAATTCCAGGTCTTGGGCCACACCCGTCGGATTATTGTGCTTAATGATGACCGCGGTCGTGGCTTGAAAATCCCGAAGAAGGTTAACGGCCGCATCCAAATCCAAAAGATTATTGAAGCTCAATTCTTTTCCATGCAATTGTTTAAGCTCGCTTAAACCTTCCTTTGATTGTGCGTCGCGATAAAAGGCCGCGGTCTGATGAGGGTTTTCGCCATAGCGCAGATCCTGGACTTTCGTGAACCGTAAAACTAATTCCCGAGGAAAAGCGGTTAGTTCTCCCGAACGCAATCGCTGATGCAAAAAACTGTGGATGACCGAATCATAGCGAGCGGTGCGGGAAAAGGCCTCGATGGCGAGGCTGACCAAAACCGTGTCAGACAAGATGCCGGAATTTGTTTCTAATTCTTTGAGAATATCTTTGTAGCGAGCCGGATTGCAAATGACCGCCACGTTTTTATAATTTTTTGCCGCTGAGCGCAATAGGGTAGGACCGCCCACATCAATATTTTCAATCGCCTCTTCCAGCGAAACATGTTTCTTCTCTGTCACTCGCTCAAAGGGGTACAAATTGACCACGACCATATCGATCGTCTTGATGTTGTGTTCTTTTAACTGGGCCATGTGTTCGGGTTTGTCGCGCAGGGCGAGGATCCCCCCATGAATAGCGGCATGAAGAGTTTTCACTCTTCCGTCGAGCATTTCGGGAAATCCCGTATAGTCAGAAACCTCCACGACCGAAAGGCCAGCGTCTTTAAGAAGCTTGGCCGTGCCTCCGGTCGAAACGAGTTCGACGCCCAAAAGGGCTAACCCTTTGGCGAATTCAAGGAGTCCGGTTTTATCGGAAACGCTAATGAGGGCACGCTTGACCTTGATCATGGAGGCAATGGTTGGCAGGCAGGTTCATTGTTTATTGGCGAGTTTGATAATCTCTTGCACAAATCTCGGCAGATCTTCGGGTTTACGCGAAGTCACCAAATTCTTATCGACGACGACTTCTTCATCCACATACCTGGCCCCCGCGGCGATGAGATCATCCTTAATGGCATAAAAACACGTGGCCTTCTGATCTTTCAATATTCCGGCGGAAACCAAAAGCCAGCCGCCGTGACAAATCGCGGCCACAATCTTTCCTTCCTGATAAAGCTTTTTTACCAAATCAACCACTTTAGGATAACGGCGAAGGATATCCGGTGCATATCCGCCGGGAATAATCACTCCATCGACATCGGAGGATTTGATTTTTTCAATCGAGGTCTCAACCTGGCAAGGGTATCCTTCCTTGCTGCCGTAGGTTGCTTTGTTCCCGGTTCCCACGGTGAGGACTTGGAAGCCCGCTTCTTGCAAACGCAAAAACGGATACCAGACCTCGAGCACCTGATAAAGGTCTTCGACCAAGATGACCATCTTCTTGGGGGATGAACCCATCACTAAACCTCAATTATCAGAATAGTTGATTATGTTCTTCTGGCAGGTGAATCTACTGACCAACGCAACTTTTGGGAATCCGTGGTCCATCTTTAAAAAGATGGCCACTGATTTTGAGATTCGTCAATGGCCATCGGATTGCCGTCGGAAATCAGGGACGGCCACCTTTGCGCCGCTTCTTCTCGGAAGGTTTGGAATAATAGCGTCGTTCCTTCGCCTCAACCAGAAATCCTTCTTTCTGGCATTGCTTTTTGAAGATGCGCATGGCCTTTTCAAAATTGTGTTTATCGGTGATTTTGACTTCCACCATAAATGGATCACTTCCCTTCTTCAGAGTTTGGATGGCGGTTGTATTATATTATAGTTTTGTGAAAAATCAAATCGCGTTAAAATTTTTCCTTACGGACGATGGCTTCCGTCTTTTCCATGACAGGGCCTTCCTTCCCTAATATAGGGAGGTATGGTAACAAAATGGGGTTGCTCCGTCAATGACCGGGCTTAGAAATTAAACCATGAAGGCCCGCAGCCCGACGCTCCACCGTGTGGCGGAGGCCGGACTGCGGGCCTTTGAAGTTCTGCCTCGCACTAAGCTTTATCCTACCGGATCGATATACTGATACGTCTGCCCAGCGTAGTTGCGCAAGGTGGCGACCCCGTTTTCATAGGAAACCAAATACGTCGGACCAATGGGAATTTTACCGCCGCCGCCGGGACCGTCAATCACATACGTGGGCACCGCATACCCCGTCGTATGCCCGCGCAGTTTTTCCATGATATTAATTCCCGTGGCGACCGAGGTACGGAAATGCCGCGAACCCATAATGAGATCGCACTGATAAATATAATACGGCCGCACCCGGATCCTTAAAAGCTCATGGAACAATTTTTTCATGATCGCGGCCTTATCATTGACCCCGCGCAAGAGCACGGTTTGACTGCCCATGACAATCCCATTATCCGCCAAAAGGTCGCAAGCAAATTTGACGCGCTTGGTGACCTCCTTGGGATGATTAAAGTGAATGCTCATCCAGATAGGGCTATACCGTTTGAGCATGTTCACCAAATCCGTCGTGATCCGCTGCGGCAGCGTGACCGGAACCCGAGAACCAATCCGCACAAATTCGACGTGAGGGATGGATTTGATGTTCTTGATAATGGATTCAAGCATGTTATCGCCCAAGGTCAGGGGATCCCCGCCGGAAATAAGGACATCCCGAATTTTTTTGTTGGAACGGATGTAATCATACGCCGCTTCATAGGTCGAGGGACGCAGCGTTCGATGGCCATCGCCCACCAGGCGCGAACGTGTGCAATACCGGCAATACATCGCACACATTTCATTGACGAGAAACAACACCCGGTCCGGATAACGGTGCACCAGCCCATGCACGGGCATATTCTTGTCCTCGCCGCAGGGATCGGTCAATTCTTCTGGAGCGGTTTCGAATTCATACCCTTGGGGAACGGTCTGCAGCCGGATGGGGCATTGGGGATCTTCTGGATCCATCAGGCTGGCCCAATACGGTGGGATGGACATGGTGAGTTTGTCCCGACAGCCATCCACGCCTTTTTCTTCCTGCGGGGTCATATTGATGATTTTGGAAAGAACCTCCTTGGTGCGAATCCGGTGGCGCATCTGCCAGCGCCAGTCTTCCCAATCGAGAGGCGTCGCATCTTTGAAGAAACTGATGACACGGTTTTCTTTCGGGGTTAATTTGACAGCTGGTTGGCCCGTGGTGAGCGCCGACTCCGTGGTCTGTACGTCCTTGACTTCGGTTTCAGCCTGATTCATTGTTTTGCCTCCTTGAAAAGGATGCCTTTAAACCGATGCGGTTTCTCCGGGTCGCACGGGGCTCTGTTTTCTGGTGACCCGACTTCCCCATAACCCGTAACGCTTCAAGCCCTCATCTAAAATGCGATTGATAATCTCAGCGTAAGTCCAGCCTTTGGCCTTCGCCATAAAGAAAAAGGTATCCTCCGGCGACAAACACGGCAAGGGATTGATTTCCAAAACATACGGCCTTCCTTTTTCATCGACGCGGAAATCAATGCGGCCAAAATCCACACAGCCCACGCTTTTGTACGCCGCCACCGCAATCTCCTGCAGGGTTTTCAATAATCTTTTGGGAATCTGTGCCGGACAAAGATACTGGATCTGATCAGTCTGCTGGGAAAGCCGCGTGAAGGTATAAAAATCGTCGCCTAATTCCCTTTTACCTTCGATCGCGATCTGCACGACGGGTAAGGCCAAAGGATGCTCATTGCCAATGACGCCGACGGTAAATTCGGTTCCCTTAATAAACTCCTCCACCAAGGCGGTCTGTTGATAAACTCCATTGATCACATCCACCTGCTTTTTTAATTCGGTGAAATTGATAACCCGAGAATTTTTGCTTAATCCCTTGGAAGATCCCTCATGATGCGGTTTGACAATTAAGGGAAACGCAAGTTTGCAGAGTTTTCGCAGATTGTCTCCCGCAACAGCGGCAAAATAATGCGGCGTGGGAATCCGGTCGGCAATAAAACATTTTTTGGCCACAATTTTATCCAGGGTTATTCCTAAGGTTAACGCATCCGATCCCACGTAGGGGATTCCCTTCATCTCGAGCAACAAAGGAACCTGGGATTCACGGTTGCGGCCCAGATGTCCTTCGCAAATATTAAAAACAATATCGACATCCAGATCATCCCAATTCTTCAGTAAATTCCAAACATGGCCGATCCTCTTGACCGTATGACCGCCGGATTCCACGGCTTGAGCGATCGCCTCGACGGTCTTAGGCGTATCGAGCTCTGCGCTCAAGTCCAGCGGGTCACCCTGTGAGGCGACCAGATCCGTTTTTAAATCAAAGCTGAGTCCAATCATTTTTCCCATCTTTACAAAAAAAAGAGGAACCCGATTGTTTCTTGGGTTCCTTTTCTTCTCCTTTTCTTTATGGCAATTTCTTAAATCCCCTTTACGAATTTTTGTTTTTCGTAAAAATTTGTTCTCCAAAAAATTTTTCTTCCAAATTTAGTTTTTTTTAACACACCGCCATCGGTGTGTCAAGTTTTTTAAAAATTTTTTACAAAATTTTTAAAATGTTAGCCCTCAAAGAGATAAATTTTTCTTCCAGAATGCTAAAAATGTCCAATCAGAATGACCGTCTTTTGCCAAAGTACCCTTCTTCGCCGAATGCTTATCGCGTTCGGCTTCGCAAGGCTATCCTGCGAAGCTCGTCGATAGATGGTTAGATCCGTTTGCTTTTGTAAATGAGAATAACCAGAACCACGGAAGAAAAGGCGATGCCCAAAATGATCCAGAAGGACCACAAGGTGGATTCCTGAGCCAAGGGAAGTTTGACATTCATCGAAAAAATGCTGATGACAAGCGTGGGAATCATGATGCAGATCATAACGACCGTCAGATTCTTGATGAGGATATTGAGATTGTTACTCACCAGAGAAACCCAGGCATCCATCATGCTGGAAAGAACCTGAGAATAGGTATTGGCTTCTTCGTAACATTGGCTATTCTCGATAATGACGTCCTCGAGGAATTCATTGTCTTCGACCGAAAAGTTAAATTTTGCCGCATTGGTTTTGAGCCGATCAATGACCTTGCCGTTGGAACTGATGGCCTTGAGATAATACACCAAACTTTTTTCCAGATTAAACATATGCAAAAGATCCCGGTTGGCCATCGCCTTATTGATCTCACGCTCAAGCTCATCGGAGATCTGCTGAATCACATGCAGGTGCTGTTCGAAGTGAATGATGCACCGATGGATCACCTTGAGCATGACATCGGTGGCGGAGCGCACTCTGGAAAAAAGTTTTCCATCAAAAAGCGTGGCCTCTTCCGAAAGGACAATAATGAGTTTGTCAGCAAACAAAAATAAACCGACGGAAGAAATCTTTAAAAGAAAATTGTCCTGAGATGAATACCGCTTGGGCCTTTTGATGATGATGGCCGCATGATTGCTTTCAAATTCGACCCGGCCAACCTCCTCGGGATCGAGGGTGGAATTAAGGGTATGCTCATCGATTTGCCTGGTCTCAATGAGAAGTTTTTTCTCCTCTTCATCGGGATTGACGTAAACATAGACTCTGGACTCGGCGTCGCCATTCTCGATCAGTTTTCCGTCCTGAATCTGATATTTTTTAAGCACGTCGCCTCACCCTCATCGTTCATGAACCGAAATCAACGCCTCCTGGTCACGCCGATCTTCGGACACATCGCCTTAAGACAACAGCGCGAGCACAAAGGCGAAATGGGTTTGCAGACATTTTGTCCCCACAGAACCAGAAGCGAATTATACTCGTTCCAAAATGATTTGGGCAATTTTTTTCGTAAAACCATCTCCGTCTCAAGCGGACTCTTCGTTTTGACAAATCCAATCCGATTGGAAATCCGATGCACATGCGTGTCGACACAAATGCCAGGCTTGCCAAAGCCTTCGATCAAAACCAAATTCGCGGTCTTGCGGCCCACTCCATGGAGCGACAATAAGGTATCCAAATCATCCGGCACCTGGCCGGCGAAACGATCCATGAGGTCCCGGCAAATCCGCAGAATCGTCCGCGCTTTCGTTCTATAAAATCCGACGGGAAAAATGGCTTTTTCGATTTGATCGGTGCTTAATTTCAACATCGCCTGCACCGTGTCAGCCAGGGCAAACAGGCGTTCCGCGGCCGGCAAGGTGGTTCGGTCCTGGGTCCGCAAACTTAAGATACAGGAGATCAAAACCAAAAAAGGATTTTTCCACCGTTTGCCCACGAGCGTTACCGAAGGATCCGGCAGCCGGGATGTGGATCGCCGTAGTTGATGGACGACCTTCTCTATCTTCACAGCGGGCTTAGACATGTCTCGAGGTTTGGTAAAAAGCGGCGGGAATTCCAATATCGGCCACCTGTATTTGACCAGCCTGCTGCGGGCCCCGCTTTTGTTTCAATCCTGTCTTCATCAGACCCAAGGTCACCGTCACATTGGCCTTCACACACGCTCCCTGAATCTCGCCGGTCGTGGCATCCAACCCAGAAGGAACATCGACGGAAATAACCGGCTGGCTGGCCTGGTTGATCGCTTCAATGACACCCTTGAATGGCTCGTCCACATCACGATTCAATCCAATCCCAAAAATTGCATCCACAATCATAGAACATTCATTCAATTCCTTTAAAAAAATTGAATCGCGTTTAGCCAGCAAGCGGATCGGTTGATCCAAATTCTGCAAGATGGAAAGATTCATCCGGGCATCTGCCTTAAGGTCCGACGGCGTTCCAATCAAAAATATTTTCGTCGCAATACCCTTGACCAGCAGATGCCTGGCCGCAACCAAACCGTCGCCGGCATTGTTGCCGCGGCCGCAAATGATGGACACCCGCCGGCGAGGCAAAGATCCCCGTCGGGATTTGTATCTTTGGGACACCGCTTGAGCCACCGCCCGCCCCGCATTTTCCATCAAGACAATCGAGGGGATTCCGATCGATTCGATTCCCCATCGTTCCAACTCTTGAATCTCTTTGGCGGTGACCGAATTGACACTCGCCGGTTTAAGGAGGAGCCCTTTATAGTTCATATCCCAAATCGTGCAGGATCTCGCTATCCTGCCGCCAGTTTTTTTCCAGCTTGACCTGTAATTCCAAAAAGATCGTTCGTTCCATGAGCTCTTCCAGTTCCTGCCTCGCCTGCGTGCCAATTTTCTTTAGCATCTGCCCGCCCTTGCCGATGACGATTTCTTTTTGCGATTCCCGCTCCACCAAAATGAGCGCCTGGATGAACAACAATTTATTCTTGCGAGGTTCCATCTTTTCGACGGCGACGGCCAAAGAATGCGGGACTTCTTCCCGCAAAACAAAAAGCAATTTCTCCCGGATGATATCCGCAATGACCATTTTTTGCGGTGTATCACTAATGACATCCGTCGGATATAAAGGCGGCCCCTTTGGAAGAAGACGAAACAATTCTTTGCGCAATTCTTCCACATGGATTCCGGTTTTGCCCGATAAGGGCAAAAGAATCAAAGAAGGAACCTCCGCAATGGGCCGGCCCTTGGCCTTTTCCCAAAGCTCAAAGTATTGGGGAACAAATTTCCCCTTCAAATCAATTTTATTCAAACCCAAAATGACTGGGACCTTGGCTTCTCGGAGATGGTCGACGATCATTTCTTCCTCGGGCCCGATGGGTTCACTCGTATCCACCAGATGAACCAGGGCATCCACAGAATCAATCGTATCCAAAGAAGCTTTATTGAGCAAACAATCGAGACGGTCCTTGCCCTTCAGCAAGCCAGGCGTGTCGATAAAAATGATCTGACCCCGCTCGTCGGTATAAATGCCGCGGATTTGCATGCGGGTGGTTTGCGGGACTTTGGATACTATCGCGACTTTTTCACCAATGAGCCGATTCAATAGCGTGGATTTTCCCACATTGGGTCGGCCAACGAGGGAAACAGTGCCGCAACAAAGCTCAGGATTTGCCGGCGGGGGGATGGCTGGGGATTCCATGACGGTATTTGAAAACCGTAGCGACAACCAGTGTGAACATGAAGGTATTGACCACGTTAAATGTCTTCCAAACTTTATCCGCTGAGGTCAATCCCGAGGGGGCCATCAACAAAATGCAAACCCAGACCCCCATCGCCCACGACAAACTGATATCGCAAGAGGATTTTCTTTTGACGATCTTGTAAATGAGAGGGATATTCCACAAAGGCAGAATGACCGCCGCCAGCTGTCCGATTGTATTGACCCATTCTACTGACCAACGCATAAGTAATAGTACTCGTTTTATTGTTAGTATCGATGGTTGTGGTAAATCAGTTGGCAGGCCTGATTGATAAACTTCTCAAGATTCTTTTCGCTGTTATGAATCCGGCAACCGGCCACGTCGCGATGACCGCCACCGCCGTAAAGGCTGGCCAGGTAACCGATGTTGATCCGGCCGCGGGAACGCAAAGAGACGCGCAGCATATTGCCCCGAATCTCCCGAAACAGCAAGGCCACCTTTACGTTCTCAATCATCATCATTTCGTCGGCGACGCAATCGACATCGGCCTGGCTGCCTTTGAATTTTTTGTAATCTTGCTCGCCGATCATGGACCAAACCAACTGCTGATTGGCCCGGGGGATGATCCGCTCATAGCAAAGCCCGCAAAGTCTGACCGAACAAAGCTTTTTTCTCCAGTAATATCGTTCCGAGATATTCTGAAAATTAATTCCCAACTGCATCAGCTGCGAACAAAAATCAAAGGTGGTGGGCTTGATGTCCTGTCGGCTGAAGGAAGAAGTCTCGACCAAGGTGGAAATCATCAAACATTCCGCAATCCTTTTATCGAGCCGAATACCTAATAACAGAAGCAATTGATAAATGATTTCTCCGACGGAACAGGCACTATGGTCCACCAGCTGAACATCCCCGAAACGGGTGCGGTACAAATGATGATCAATCTCGATAATCCGTTTGGATCGTTCAAAGACATCCTCCAAAGAGGACAATTGGATGATGCTGCCGCAATCAACGCTGATGGCCAAATCCGCCTGATCTTGATACTGTTGCTGGATCGAATAAGCCCCTGGCAGTGTGAGGTAGCGCTGCGGCACTGGATCCGGACAGAGCATGCAGATGATCTTCTCGAGTTGTTTCAATCCCAATCCAAGGGCCAGCAAGGAACCAATCGCATCACCGTCGGGATTCATGTGGCAGGCCAAGATGATCCGGCGACTCTTTTTAATAAGATCGGCGGTCTGACGGAGTTTATATTGAAAGGCGTTCGGTGCCATGGTCTATAAAGAAATGAATTGACGCAGTTGTTCCATTCGCGAATTGATCTTCGGCATGGTCAAACGCGAGGTTTTTTCCATTCCAAACCCTTCGACGTTAAAGGAAGCGATCGTGGTTCCGTAAAGAACCGCTTTTTTAAGCGCCTTGGCATTGATTTTTCTCTCTTTGCTCAAATACCCCATGAATCCGCCGGCAAAGGTATCTCCGGCTCCGGTCGGGTCAACCACCTCTTCGACCGGATAAGACGGAAATGAAAATTTGACGCTATCGCTATAAAAAAGCACGCCATGTTCTCCTTTTTTCACAACGATGAGTTCTGGTCCAAGGCTTCTTAAGCGACGGGTCGCGCGGATGAGATTATGTTCGCCCGTCAAAAGCCTCGCCTCAGCGTCGTTGACAACAAAAAGATCGACGATCTTAAGCAGCTTGCGCAGCGAACGAACCTTGGTGTTGATCCAGAGGTTCATGCTATCGAGTCCCACCAGTTTGGGCTTTTTCATTTTCTGCAATAAGCCTATCTGAATATCGGGATCAATGTTGGCCAAAAAAATATTCGGAATAACCAGCTGATGGTCTTCAATCTGAGGAATAAATCCGGCGAGGACCCCCAGCTCGGTCGCCAGCGTCAAGGCCGAATTCAAATCCTCTTTTTTGTATTCGCCGTTCCAGCGAAAACTTTTTCCCTCCCCGACCCGCAGGGAAGCCAGATTGATCCGACGGGATTTTAAAAATCGGATATACTGTCCCGGAAAATCCTTGCCAATGACCGCCACCAGATTCACTTGAGTAAAAAATCGCGCGCTCATGGCAAAGTGCGCGGCCGAACCGCCCAGCATGTTGCGCCGTTTGCCAGAAGGCGTTTTGACATTATCGAGGGCGACGGTGCCGAGGACGAGTAAGCTCATAAAAAGGGATCCATATTGCACCGTTGTAAAAGAGTCGCCATGAGCGCCTGATATTCTACCGCCTTCCCATAGATGAGATTGGCCACTTCTTCCTTGTACGTATGGGAGGTATCGTTTCTACGATCGGTCATCTCCAGACACTGTTCAGTTTCTGAAGGAGAAAGAAGACCTAATGCCAAAAGCTCGCGGAAGACGGCCTTGGGGGTATTGGCTAGGATGCCTTCTTTTATTTTCAGATATTCTTTAAAAAATTTCCACAGGGCCTCAAAGGTGTATTCAAATCGTTGAATCGCCGCATCCCGTACGATCGTCGAGGGAGTCTCGCGAAAAATCTCCTTAAAGGTCTTGAGTGCCTTGCGGCAATCGGCATACTTAAGGAGCAACCGCTCTTTATCGGCGCCGCCTATTTTTTCCATACGATCGCCCTTTTTAAGGCTTGCTGACGAAAGGTCAGGGATGTCTCAGCCAAATTGACGACCTCCACCTTGTAAGGAATGTTGGAATGATCGATCTGTTCTCGCAAAAGGGAAATTTTTTTCTCATCGATTTTTCCTCGGGGCAAGATTCCAATATCGATATCGGAGCCAGAATGATAATCTCCTCGGGCCCGTGAGCCGAAAAGAACAACCTTTAAGGGTTCATGGCATAATGCCGAAAGCACTAACTTTTTAAGATGCAATAAATATTTATCTTCCATGCACCCCTTTGAAAATTCACCTACGCAAGATGACCGAGGAGGGCTATTCCCCGATAACCTTAACTAAGACTCGTTTTCTTCGCCGTCCATCAAATTCCCCGTAAAAAATCTGTTCCCACGGACCAAAATCGAGCTTTCCCTTCGTGATCGCGACAACCACTTCCCTTCCCATGATCTGGCGCTTCATATGGGCATCGGCATTATCCTCGCCGGTGTCATTGTGATGATATTGGTTGACGGGTTCATGGGGAGCTAGTTTTTCCAGCCATTGGTCATAATCATGATGCAACCCGGCTTCATCATCATTGATAAAAACGCTGGCCGTGATATGCATGGCGTTGACAAGGACTAGCCCTTCCTTGATATTACTTTTATCCACAACTTGCTGGACTTGATCAGAAATATTGCTAAACGCCCGGCGGGTTGGCGTGTTGAACCATAATTCTTCTCGATAGGTTTTCATTTAAGCAGTGCGGTTGCGAAACGCCGCCTCAATGTTCGCTCGGCGTCGACGGGGTTCAAGGTTCTTTCTCATCAAAGGATACAGGCGACGGCGCAGGCTGATCTGAGGGCCTTTCTTCGAACAAATCGGAAATTTTTTTCAACAATCTCGGATCTTTGATTTGCCTTTGAGCCTCCACATAGATTTCTTGGGCGTGGCTATTGTACCCCAAAGCCAGCGAAGTTTGAATCAAAGTTTTGTAAACCCGGTAATTATCCGGTGCCAGCCGCAGGGCCTCTTGCAAATAGGGCACCGCCTTCTCATACTCTGCGTGCAAAAAATAAAGATGCCCTAGCCCCCAGTGAGCGTCCCCGTAATCTGGGGCCATACGGATCGATTTTAAAAAATTCTCCTCGGCCAGGGCAAGATCTTTCCATTCACAGGCCCCTAACATGAAATAAATTCGCGGGTCCGATGAAGCTAATTGCAGCGAGCGATTAAGATAAATTATGGCCGGGGCACACAGTCCGGCCTTAAAGTATTCTGTTCCCAGGATGGTATAGCCTTTCCAATAGTTGGGAAAATGTTTCACCCAGCTTTGCGCCAGCATGAAATTATTTTGCCAAAGGGAATTCGCCTGAACCGTCACAATGAGCAAATATCCAAGGAGGATATTTTTCAGCCAAAATTTGAATGAAGGAGAAAATCCCGCGTCCTGGGTGTACCAGCGTTCGAAAACAATAGCCCCCGCAGCCAATATTCCAATGGAGGGCAGATACAAATACCGATGGGCCATCGGATTGGCCAGAGGAATGATGTTGGACACCGGAATAAGACTGAGCAAAAACCACAACAGCAAAAAAGACAAGGTCTTTTCCCGACGGCTGGTTAAAATAATGGCGATGATGGTTCCCAGAAATAAAGCCGCGCCCGCCATAGCCTCAAGAGAAGGCCCGGGGATCAGGACCGGCGAATATAAAGGGGGCAGGTCATAAGGACGCAATAACAACAAATCCTTGATCAGGTACCCAGCGAAAATCTTTAAAATCAAGGTCATGTTGGTTGCGAACGTTATACCGCTGTGCGTCGCCGCACTCAGAGTCGAATTGGTAAAAGCAAAAAAATAAAGATACAGGTATCCGAAGAGAATTGCCAGGTAGCCTGGATAAACCGTTTTCCATGATGGCCCGATCGTCCGTCGAAAAAAATGAAAATCGTAGGCCAACAATAAAGGAAAAAAGATAACCGCCGATTCTTTACTAAAGAGAGCCAAGGCAAAAAATAAGATCGACCCCGCGTAACGCCAAAACCGCCAGCGTTCAAACCGATTCCTAAAATCAATAAACAGGATAAAAGAAATTAAAAGGAATAGCGTCGCGAGGCTATCCGACCGGTAACTGATCGCCGCCACCGCACCGACTTTGGTTGGATGCAAGCTAAAAAGCAGGGAACCTAAAAAAGCAGGAGGAATTGAATCAAGCAAACGCAGAAGCAAAACAAAGACAAGGACGCCGTTGATGGCGTGAATAAAAAGATTCGTCAGGTGAAAACCAAAGGAATGGAGTTTCCAAATCGAATAATCGACGAAATAAGTCGCCGCCGTAACCGGACGAAACGAAACCCCGCCCGTCCCCAGATCGCCAGAACTTCTTAAAAAGACCGAATCGCTGTCAATCGTGTAACCCGGTTTAAAGAGGCGAGGAAAATTTTCCCAGGATTTGTAAAAGGTGTTATCGACAATCAACGCGTCATCATCGCCGACAAAACCATTCCCCAGGGTGTTGCTAAACGCCAAAAGGGTAAGGGTAAAGACAATTCCGGCCGCTTTTTTTTTCATGAATCAGAAGGCATGGTTGACTCCAAACCACACATGGGTTTCCTCCCCCGGCCGATCGATCGGACGCGCGACATCCAGGCGCAAAACTGCCTTCTCCAAAAATGATCCCACATTCAGGGTGAATCGCAAACCCGCTCCTACATCTTTGCTCGTATCCTCATGGCCAAAATCATCATACCAGCTGCGCCCGGCATCAAAAAAGACAACCCCGCCAATCGATTCCATCCCAAACCAGTGATCCAAAAAGCTCCATTTCAAATTGTCTTTGATGGGAAACCGATATTCGGCGCTGCCCAATAAGACGTTCGCTCCCCGGACGCTTTTTCGGTCAAAGCCCCGCAGGCCATAGGGGCCTCCCAACTCGTACAGATTCTTGTCGTCGGGATACCCCCAGCCGTATTTCAAACGCCAGGCGAACCGGCTGCGGGCCGTCACCGGCTGGTAGATACTCCAATTGAGCGAAGACCGATAAAAATATTGGGTCGCTTCCAAAAAATGCCCGGAATTCTCGAACACCCAATCCAATTGATAGCCTTTCACCGGATCCGGATAAGGACCGTAGCGTCCGAAATGCAAGGCGGTTCCGATGATGGCTTCATTTTTTTGCAAATAAGATAAATTGCGCGCATCCTCAAGCCCGCCGGAGCTGAGAGTTCCCGACAAGGAACGGTTGCGCAAAAGATACAGGGTGAAGTGATCATTAACCGCTCCCAATCCATATGCCGCCGGCCAGAGCTCCTTGCGCAAATAGACCTTGCCTCCGGCCAGGTCCTCCTCACCTCCGTCGTTATCCTTAACATTAAAGACCTCTGTGCCGAATGCCGTCTGGGAATAAAAAAGATTTTTCAATTCAAATCCGGCCCGCGAATGGGTCAGGGATTCGCCAAATTCATAGGCGGATGAGGCGAATATGTTCCACTCAAAGGGCTTTTGCAAAGAGGCCTTGATACCGAGGCCGCTGTCAAGATAAGGACCAATGGTCAAATTGTAGGAATCCACCGGCAGAAAAATCGGAAAATCATAAATATCGAGATACAATGGAACAAATTTCGTGCGCACCTGCCGTGGCCAAATATTGTTAGTCCGGTCAATATCGAGAAGTTGCTCTTGCGGATCAAGCACAGCCTTGCGGATGGGAGAACGGGATTCCATGCTGAATTCTTCCAACTTTTTATCCCAGCGCTCGAGGGTATAATTTTGCTGGGTCCCGTCGGCGAATGTCACCTGCATATGCCGGGGCATCTGAATCTGACCCCGGTTTTTGATCGTGATCGTATGGCCCTGGACCTTGGCCACGGCGTAATCACAGATCTTTCGGGTCAAAAGCCACTGATCAAAAAACCAGGACAAGTCCTCCTTCTTTTCCTCTTCGCAGATCCGGATAAATTGGCGACCGGACAGGTTGCGAAAACGGTATTCGGCAAAGACCCGTTCAAAAACCCGGTGAAAGACCTGATCGCCCAAAATATACTGCAGCATGGACACAATCCCAGAACCTTTGCCGTAGGCCAGGGAAAAAATCGTCGTGGGTTCCTGGAAGCTGGATAATTTTCCCACCACCGGCCGGTCCAGGTTGGTGCGCGCGATCATCTTGTAACGGGTGTCTTTGGCGTCGCGGAACGAAAAATTGGGCAAAAGCCAATCCAAGGGCTGCGGCCACTGGATGACTGAGGCATCGACACCGTATTTCTTTTCCAAATAATTCAAAAGGAAGTGCGAATTGACGCCCTCCTCCAGCCACATTTCCGAGAATTCATCAACTCCGACGAGGTTATAAAACCACTGGTGACCTGTCTCATGCGAAACCAGGAAATCAAAATATCGCACCAAGAGCCGCGGAAGTTGATAGATCCGTCTATCCAGGAAAATGAGATTGGGCATCTGCTCTCCACCGTACCCCAGATTCACGGGCGCGAGACTAAATTCCGGATAAGGGTAAGGGCCGAATTGCTGTGAATAATTTTCCATCAATCCCTGGGCGTCGTTCATGGCCTCCTGGGCGTAAAACTCATCGCCGGCAAAATAAAAGGATTTGATTTTAACCCCATTGGCCTGCGCTTCCTTAAGCCGGTAGTGCGGGCTCATGGCCAGAGCAAACTCCCTGACGGGATGCGCAGTGACGATATCCAAGGTTTTGGTATGATCGGGATTGACATTCTCTCGTACGGCTTCGCCGGTGTGAATGACGACCTGGCGTTCATCGACGGTCAATGTCATCTCATAGAAAGCCGACTCGGAAAAAAACGGCCGATGGTAGGGATAAAACAAATGATTCTTCCATCCCTCTTCGTCATAAACGGAAAGGATCGGGTACCATCGGGCCAGGGCATAGATATCCTCATGCCAGCCAAAGCGGCCATACATGTGCGGAATCCCGACGGTATAATCAATGGCGACCTCTGTTTTCTCTCCCTGTTTAAGAGGACGAGGCAAAGGGAGCTTCAAGATCGTCTGATCCTCGCCTTCGATGAGATAATTTAAGGCTTGGTCATTCTGACGGATGGAATGAATTTCAAAATGCGGTTTGGGAATCCCGCCGGGAAATGGGTTGATTTTAAAATAACCGGCGAAGCGCAGGATAAAACTCAATTCCTGGCGAGTGTATGCCCGGTTCGGGTAAATATGAAAATAAATTTCGTTAAGATCATGGCCGGAATGGTTGGTAAAAAAGACCCTTTGGCTGGCGGTGATGGTTTTGGCGGCGGTATCGATCCTGGCCTGGATTTGATAGCGGGAAAAATCGTCCTGGGCGTTGGCTACCGTCGAGAGAAGCAGCAAGAATGGAAGGGCAAGGACCGATCGTTGCTCAAAGCGTGTTTTCATTTTAACTCTTCCCGGAAGGATTCGGCCAAACGGATGCGGCGGCTGATCGGCGGATGGCTGTAAAAGAGGAATTCCTTGAGAGACCCGGGGTCGATCTCTGCCAGATTCATGTCTCCCAGTTTGCGGATCATCGAAATAAAATCATTGGGTTTTTGGGTCAGCTGCAAACTAAAACGGTCGGCGGCCACCTCTAGCCGCCGGCTATATCCATTAAAAACCGGCATCAATAAAAAATTCAAACACAGAAAAAGCAGGGCGAAAAGGGGCAGGCCGGCAATGTCATGCGGACTCATAATCCCATAATGGGGCAGGATGTTCATCCAAATCCGATGCATCACATAAAATCCGGCGAAAACGCCAATGGTGTTGACGATGGTCAATTTCAAAATATCCTGGTGTTTATAATGCCCGATCTCATGCGCAACGACGGTTTCAATCTCTGGCAGAGAGAATTCTCCGGTGAGGGTATCGGTCAGGACCACTCGTCGGCTTTGTCCCATTCCGCAGATAAAGGCATTGGCCTTCCTGGTTTTTTTGGAAAAATCAATCGAATAAACGTCCTTGATTTTGACCTTCGCTTTTTGGAAAAGTTCCAGGACCCTTTGTCTTAGTTCAGGCGGTTGAACTTCGGAATATTTGTAAAATAAAGGAATGAGGACCTCGGGAGTGATCCTCGTCAAAAAAAGATTTAACAAAAGCCAAAATCCTCCCGCCCACAGCCACCAATGGTTAGGAAACCGCGCCAGAGAAAAAAAGACCGCCATGACCACAATCCAAGCTAACAAAAAACCAATCCCGGCTTTTTTGATTTCATCGAGTAACCAAGCCCCCAACGTCTGCCGAGAAAGTTGATAACGGTGCTCCAGCCAGAAATCTTCATAAAAGGTCAACGGAAATTGTACGACACCCATGATCAAAGCAAACAAAGCGAAATACAACGTTTCGGCGGCTGTGGTTAATGGGAAAAGCCCAAAGGCCACATCGCGCAGGCGGATGGACAGACCGCTCGCCAAGAGCGTCTGCAAAACCGCGAGGGTCAGCAATAACGAAACAAAAAACATCCGATCTTTGATCCGGTGATATTCTTTGGCTTCGGTCTTCGTCGGCATTTATTTGACTTGCGGAAGCTTTTTTTTGCGCAGATGCGACAGGAAAAGCTTAAAACGCTCATCTTGCCGCAGATTGGTGAGATCCGGATCGCGCTCGAGGTATTCAAAATGCTGATACCCCATGCGGATGGCGGACTTGATCGTGGACAACGATCGAGGAATGTCGTTGATCAGAGAATAGCTGCAGGCAAGGTTATACAAGATGAAAGGGTCATCGGGTCGCAAGCCGGATAAACGCTGATCGACCGCCAAGCCTTTTTCATACCAGCCTTTGCCGGTATAAAGATCTCCGATGGCGACGAGGGCTTCGATGAAATCCGGGGCCTGTGACAAAATTCCCTCGAAGAACTCAATCTCGAAATCCATATCCTTTTGTCTTTTTTTGTCCATGACTGCTTCCCCTTTTTAGCAGGTTGATGCAACGTAGACATGCATCGACAAAGCTTACGTTCCCAAATAACTTTTGATCCGAACGATCGCCTCTTTCAAATTTTCAAAACTGGAGGCATACGACATGCGGACAAAACCTTCGGCGCTTTCTCCAAAGGCGACGCCGGGCACCACGGCCACCCGTTTTTTCTTTAATAAATCCTTGGCGAACTCGAGCGATGGCTGGCGGATGGATTGGATCGACGGAAAAACATAAAATGCACCCTCCGGATTATGGCACACAAGACCCATCGCATTGAGTGCGTCCACCATAAAACGCCGTCGCCGCATATATTCTCTTTTCATATCGAGGACATCCTTGAATCCGCTTTTCAGGGCCTCCATCGTCGCCATCTGGCTGACGATGGGAGCACACAGCATCGTGTACTGGTGAATCTTGGTCATGGCGCCGATGACCTTCGCCGGACCGCAGGCCCATCCCAATCGGAATCCCGTCATGGCAAAAGATTTTGAAACGCCGTTGAGATAAATCACGCGCTTGCGCATGCCTTTGAATGTGGGCAACGGCGTGTGCTCAAAATCATAAGTCAATTCGTCATAAATCTCGTCGCTATAGACCACCAGGTCGTGCCGCTCGATCGCCTGGCAAAGCTCTTGCAATTCGGCCTTGGTATAAGAGGCCCCGGTTGGATTCGACGGGTAATTCAAAACTAATCCGGTTGGTTTATATTTGCGAACGGCCTCATCCAGCTGACGGGGCGTGATTTTAAAACCATGTTCCAGTTTGGTCGTTAAAAAAACCGGCTTGCCTCCGGCCAGATCGATAATGGGGCCATACATCACATACCAGGGTTCAGGAACCAGGATCCGGTCGCCCGGCTCGATGGTGGCCCGCGCCGCCAGGTCCATGGCCTCCGAAACCCCGACGGTGATGAGGATTTCTTCCTCCGGATCGTAGGATATCCCGTGGCGCTTGTGCAAATAGTTTGCAATCGTCCGCCGCAATTCCGGCATGCCTTTATTGGAGGTATAGGAGGTATAACCTTTTTCCAGACAATAAATGGCTTTTTCCCGAATGTGCCAGGGCGTGACAAAATCCGGTTCGCCTACACCCAGGGAAATCACGTCCTGCATGCCCAGCACTAAATCAAAGAACGCCCGGATTCCCGACGGAGCCATCTCTTCAACTTTTTTCGCGATGCGCATGGAGGCGAGTCTCTAGTAGGAAATATTCAGCCGCTTGCGATTGTGAAGCTTTTTGAGGATTTGTCCGTCGTCTTTGTATTTCTTTAAAAGAAAATGCGTCGTCGTCCCTTTGACATGCTCCATGGGAGACAATTTGGAGGCGACAAAATCCGCCACCGTCTGGATATTCTCACCTTCGACGATGAGCAAAAGATCATAAGCGCCCGAAACCAGATAGCAGCTGACCACCTCCGGAAAACTATAAATCCGCTCAGCCACGTAATCGAAACCGACGTCCTTCTGAGGGGTCACGCTCACCTCAATCAGCGCGCGGATAATCGTTTTGGGACTTTTAACCAGCTCATGGTTGATGACGGTTTTGTATTGAACGATCGTGCCGTCTTTTTCATACTGACGAATGGCCGTCTTGACTTGCATAACGGATCGGCCGGTTAATTTCGCAATGTCCTCGACGGGTGTACGAGCGTCCTTGGCGAGAATCTCCAGAATTTCATCCATCGTGTCCTCCCGATTACGTTCTTAAACCACGGTATGGCTTCTCATGCAACCATGGCTCTCGATATCGATGCTATTTAACCTGAGTTCGATATAAGAAGCGCCAGATTTGCACAGATTACCTGGCGCAGCGAAGCCGCAACCAAAAAGAATGCGGTTACGGTTATTGGTTACGAAGCCCGTTTCGGGTTTAGGTGACGTCGATCGGCTTTTTAAAACCGTTACCGATGGACGCATAACGATACCGGCATCGTTACCGATCAACGACAAACGAAAAACTTTGCTAAAAAACAAAGTTTTACACATTTGTAATACAGATTTTTCCTTAAGGGAGGTCAACATTTGATTACACTGCATTGTTGGATCGTTCTTGCGAGTAAAATGGCAGGCTGAGCAGTAATGGAGACAATCGGTATAATCACGGTTTAATTCTTTCTTAATCGGAATCTGTGTAATCATAGACAAATTTTTGATAGGGTTTTTCTTGGTTATGTCGAACTCGCATTATTTATTGTCCGGATGTCTTTTCCGCGGAAGGCTTTTCCGGCGGCATGCGCGCGTTGATCTTGACCCCGACGCTGCGAGCTTCCTTTTTTAAGGCCGTCATTTCTTCTTTGAGGCTTACAAGCTCATTGCGCAAATTCTGATTTTGTTCATCCAAGGCGATCACCTGATCGATCAAGGCCCTCTTTCTTTTCTGAACGTCGGCCAGATCGTTAACGGATGCACGCAGAGTATCGACTTGTCCTTGTAAAAATTTAATATCGCCATCGAGCTTGTCTTTGACTTGTTGTTTCTGGCTGAGCTCTTTATTGGCGGATTGCGCCTGGGCTTGCGATTCCTGCTCTATCTGGTCATTGCGCTCTTGCTGCCACTCTTCTTCCTTATTCAATTGTTGCCATTGGCCATTGAGGCTGTCATTTTCCTTCTGCAGCTGGGTGATTTCCGATTTGATTTTTTCATCCTCGGACATAATCTCATTGAGCTGCTGACTGAGATCCTCCTGCTCTTTTTGGCTTTCCTCCAATTGACCCTTGAGCTGGTCAATCTCCTGCGCCAGGGCCTGGTCCTTCGCAGGCAGGGTTTCGGCCAATTTAATTTCCAGTAACAGCATACTTTTTTGGGCTTCCAGATCGGCAATCTTCATTTTCCAAAGGCGGTGCAACTCATCGAGCTGGGCTAATTCCCCCTTTAACGATGTGCCTTCCTCGTCGAGTGCGGCGAGTTCTTGCTGCAATTGTTCAATCTCTTGCTGGGTATTGGCGGCCTTTTCCTCCTGCTTTGCCATAAACTGCTTCAACTCTTTGACCTGATTCTCTTTCTTTGCATTTTCCGCCTGATATTGGCCAATGGAATCTTTGAGCTCGTTGATTTGTTTTTGCAAGGCGTCCGATTCGGCCTGCAGGCGGACGTTTTCGGCAATCACCTTTTGCGT
Organism: Candidatus Omnitrophota bacterium; assembly: GCA_023247725.1. GTDB lineage: Bacteria > Omnitrophota > Gorgyraeia > Zapsychrales > JAHFFX01 > JAHFFW01. Next base: position 53,826 of record JAHFFW010000015.1, read on the forward strand.
TGAGTCCTTGACCTCATCAACGGCCTTCTTCCATTCGGGAACAGCCAGATCCTCCTCAACCCCAAAAACATAAAAGGGAATAAAAAGCACCACTCCGACGATCACAAAGGTCCGGGCCCGTGAATTCAGATTTTGCATAAGTGGGTTCATTATAATAATAATAATTCCTCAGGGCAAATAAAAACCTCGGAATTTACGAGAAAATTCCGTGCATCCTCCTAGAGAAAGCGGATTTCAATGGTGACCCGGGTATCCGGATTTCCATCATGACCAAAGCACCAATGCTCAAAACTGAAATTTGGTGCTTTGAGATTTGGTCATTCCTTTTTTCACCTAAATGATCCCCGTGAGTTTTATCGTCAGGGACAAAATTCCCCGACCCTTATTCTAATTTTTGTCGGATCAGCTGGCCATAGGCTCGGAACAACTTGCGGGTGAGGGGCCCGGCCTTCCTTTTTCCGATAGGATGTTCGCCCACGTTGACCAACGGCATGATTCCCATGACCGAATTGGTCAAAAAGGCCTCCTGGGCTTCCCACAATTTCTGCGGCTTGGCTTTGACCGATAAAACTTTCAATCCCATCCGTCGGGCCAACCCAATAACCGTCTGCCGGGTGATTCCTTTAAGACATCCGCAGGCCAAAGCAGGGGTGTAAAGGATTCCGTAGGAAATAAAAAAGAGATTGCTCCGGGAGCCTTCCATCAAAAACCCGTCGCGATTCAAAAGAACCATCTCTTCATATCCTCTTCGAACCGCTTTTTGGTAAGCCCGCAGATACGGCAGATACTCGATCGATTTGATCCGCTTCTCTTTGGGGAACAACTTCCTTTCGAAAACTGCCAGGCCTGCCTTCATTCCCCGTCGATATCGGAACTCGGGGATAGGGCGATGCGGCAAGGCGATCGTGCAGATCCGATCCCTTCCCTGATCACGCCAGACGGTCAAGCGCAGCCGCGCGGTTTTGAGCCGGTTGGCCGAAAGGGTCGCGCGCAAATATTCCTTCAATTTTTTAACAGCACATGGCCTCGTTAAGTTTAACACCTTGAGCCCTCTATCAAGCCGCTGCAGATGCTCATCGAGGGCATAAATTTTTCCCTCCTGGGCCAGCATGGTTTCAAAGACGCCGCGGCCGCGCAATTTTCCCGGCGAAAAGGACTCCAAAGTTTTCTGCGGCGAGGCAATCAGGGTTCCGTCGAGGATCATTTTTTTCTTGCTCATGTTTCTTCACTCATGACTTATATTTTAAGGCATCCTTAAGCCCCCGGGCCTTGACCAGTGTTTCCTGATACTCCGTGGCTGGCGTTGAATCAGCGACAATCCCGCTTCCCACATGAAAATAAATCTTTCTGTCCTTCACCAAGAACGTCCGAATGAGGATATTGAAATCCAGATTTCCCGAAAAATCCATATACCCCAAGGTCCCGGTATAAATTCCCCGACGGGCCGATTCAAGCTCTTCAATAATCTCCATGGCGCGGATTTTAGGACAGCCGGTAATGGATCCTCCCGGGAAACAGGACTGCAAAAGATCGAATCCATCCTGATCTTTACGCAGAATCCCTTCAATCGTGGACGTCGTTTGAAAGACCGTCCGGTAGGTTTCTAAAGAGCGCATGGTTTTCACTTTAACGCTTCCGTATTCGCAAACTCGGCCGAGGTCGTTTCGCTCCAGATCCGTGATCATCAAAAGTTCCGCTCTTTCCTTGGCGCTATTGTCTAATTCCCGCCGCATCCGTCGGTCCTCCTGCGGCCCCGCTCCTCTCGGTCGTGTTCCTTTCATGGGCCTCGTTTGCACCCGTTGGCCGTTGAGCCGTAAAAATCTTTCTGGCGAACTGCTGACGATTTGGAAGTTACCGGCATTCAGATATCCGGCGAAGCATGCTGGCGAAGATTGCCGCAGGGTCTTGTAAAGTTGCACACCCTCAATCACGCCATGATTTCCAGGAGGCTCCCATTCGAACCGTTGGGCCAGGTTAACCTGATAGATGTCTCCCCGACGGATATAGTCCTTGGCCTTTTTAACCATCATTTCATACATCTTCGCTGAACAATTGCTCCGCCACGGGATCGGTTCATGAGGAGCCTTTTTCTTTTTTAAATCCGATGGACTCCCCTGCGTCCCTATCGAAAGTTTGCCTTCCATCTCTTTCAAACGTTGCTGAGCTCGACGCATCCGTCTATTTTGCGTCCGCTCGGGAAGGCCGCTCGAGGTAATAAAAAGTCTCCGGCGTAAATGATCAATGACGAACACGGTGTCATAAAATCCAAAAAAACAGTCGGGGAGATTCAAATCATCGCAGGAACGAGAAGGAATTTTTTCCAGATAAAAACCGGCATCGTAACTTAAAAAACCCACCATTCCCGAGGTCAAAGGCAAGGCCGCGGGCCTTTGCTCATGATAATGAGCAAAGGCCCGGCGCAGGGCCGGAAAAGGATTCTGTCCCTTTTGCTGGATCGTCCGGAATGGATCAAATCCCAAAAATGAATACCGACCTCGGTTTGGATCGACCAAACTGCTTTCCAGAAAAAATACGCACGGTTCGTTTTTGAAGAGATCGAGCAACCGAACCGGTTCATAAGGGAAGTCGAAACTTTTGATTAAGGGAAATTTCATGAAGTTTCTCAAATTCCGGATAGCCGGGTATCCGGATAACCGGATACGGGCTTTCGTTTCACTCCGTAAACCGGCCAGCGCACGGCCGGACGAAAAGATTCTTTAACAACAGTCATATTTTCCAGACCAAAATCATCCATGGCATTGATGAGTTCATAGGAATGGATCGCCGGATCCTGACAGAATTTCCGGAAAATCGCTGACGTAATTCCTTTCCTATTTAAATCCGCAATCTCAAACGCGACACAGAAGACCTCCGGGGTCAAGGGATAGCCGAAGGTCATGGCTTTGATTTTCCCGTCGACGCGGATGACCCTCCCGATTAATCCGCCATGGTCAAAATCCCCTAAGGCCCGGGACAAGGCCATGCGGCTATCATCCAGCATCTGATTATAAACCTCCTCGCGATAAACCCGGCGACGGTTTTTCGCCCAATCGTCGTACAACAAAAGACATTCTTCCCGCATCGCCGGATCAAAAGGACGATATTCATAATCGTTATGTTTGACAAAATGATTATACGCCCAGCGTTTGGATTTATAAGCATTCCCAAGCAAAGCGCCAATCGCCGTCCGCCGATAGCCATACTCCATTCCTTTTTCATAATAAACAAATTCTTCCGGCGAGAAAAGATTCAAATCATCACAAGCCACATGCTCCACCCGGCACATGGCGCCCACTCCATTTTCGCGTTCCATGAAACGAAAGCATTCTTCCAGGGCGGCTTGAGGATTTTGTCCCAAGGGAGGAAGATAAAGAAAGATCCCCAAAGAATTTTTCGCCCATACGCATAAACATTGGGCGATCACCTGGAAATCAAACTCAAAACAATCACTCCAGAGGAAGATATGGCTGAACGAATATGCGGATAGGGAAGGTCGATGAAAGGCGTAACGTTCGAACAGCGCTTTATGCTTGTGCGACAAAGAAGGCATGGGACTACAATTCAAGCGCAAAGACCGGTTCCAATTCGTCGGCGTACATCGAAAAATCGCCGGCCAATTCCGGGTTGGCCCGCAGAAAATCTTTGACTTGCGGATGGGAAAAATAATTTTTTAAATACTGAACATATTCTTCATAAGGAGGGCTCTGCAGTGTTTGCTCAATGAACGGACAATTCCGATGGACACAAACACGAATCTTTTCTTCTTTTCGATCCAGAACAAAGGGATATAAACGGCAATCAAAAGGCCGCCGGGCATAAATCCGGCAGGTCCCTTCACTACGATGAAGAAACACGCAGGTAAAACAAGAACTTGAATCCGCCTTCTGCGCGAGGATATATCCTTGCGGAGTAAAAATTTCCCGGCGGAGAATCTCCGTTGCGAGATCCGAACGCTTAATGGCGTCTTTTTCTGAGGCCGCCACCTTCGGCCGCCAACGGCTGTCTTCTTCCTTGAATCGGCAGCAGCCATCGCACGCCAGACAAATTTCCGATGTCACATATTGTTTTAATTCCGGGAGTGTCGTCATTCGCCTAAAAATTGCAAAACCAATTTTCTTTGCCTTGGACGGTTATCAAAATCCACCAGGACAATCTGCTGCCATTGGCCCAAAACCATTTTTCCGTCGGAAAATGGCAGCGTTAAAGAAGCTCCGACGACCGCCGAACGCAGATGCGCGTGACCGTTACCGTCATTCCAGGCCTCATCATGATGATAACCGGGGCCTTTGGGAATAAGGCGGTTCATCAGTTCTCCCAGATCTTGAATTAATCCAGGTTCAAACTCGAGGGTGGTTAATCCGGCGGTCGAGCCGCAGACATTGATATTCACAATCCCATTTTTTAAACCGGTCGTCTTTAATTTCTGTTGAACCAGAGAGCTAATATCCAAGCAATCATTCTCTCCTTGAGTCGAAAGATTCAGATGTTCTGTTTTAATGATCATAAAAAATTCCCATTTGCCCCCAGCTCCAAGTTCCAAGCCCCTAGTACATTGTTAAGTTAGTTGTTAATGGTTTATAATTTCATGGTATTATCTTCCGAGAGGAGATGACCCATGAGCCAAAAAAGCCATTGTGTAAAACTGAAGAAGCAAGCTCGTCAGTACTTACAAAAGATCGTTGAATCAGGTGAAGACAAGGCCAGGAAAATCACGCGATGCCGAATCCTGCTGTTGGCCGCTCAAGACAGAACAGATCAAGAAATATCCGCTGCGCTAAACGTATGTCTGGCGACCATATTCAATATTAGACGGCGCTTCTGCCAGA
>JAHFFW010000016.1 GCA_023247725.1 Candidatus Omnitrophota bacterium
GTGGTAAAGGTGAGCGAAACTAGTGGTAAAGGTTCAGCGAAACTGCTGGTAAAGGTTAGCCGAAATCAGTGGTAAAGGTTCTCCGAAATTGCTGGTAAAGGTCCCGCGCGGAACGCAGCCTTATGGCTTTTGGGCATTTCTTCTGAATATTTGAGGGCCTCACTTTCCCCGCTTGAATCAACGTACCATTCAATTCGAAATTTTTGCCCCTCAAATGCTACATGTTTGCTCTCATCAAAGCTCATTTTAAGTGTACCACTTTAGTTGTACATTTGCAAATACTCTTTTGAATATATTTATGGTCATACTTTCATAACTTATTGCTCGTTAAATCTTTACAATAGCCTTCGCTATTCTCTCCATTGTCATCCTATAACGCATCCATCTGCCAGCCCCAAGTCTGGATGAAAACTTTTTTCTTATCTTGTTGTGTTTCCATGTCTTATGATTTCCAGTCTAAGTGTCCAAAACTGTATGAACCGATGAATGTATACGACGGTAAATTTTCTTAACTCTTTATCTCTCATACATTTGATTTGATTCTTGCCTTTTCAAAAAATATTAAATTTTTAGTCGATTTTTCCATTTTAGGATGTCCAACTGTCTAAAACTGTAAAGTAAATTTTCATCAAATTTTATTCCACGGCCAGAGTAGATTGTCACGCAACTTTTGCTCAATATGTTTATAGTCAGTTGTTTTTAAAAACCAAAGTTTTATTTCTTTGCCAGCACGAGCCTCTTTTAGGATTAATTTATTGACGCGACAGTTTGTTTCCTGACCATTGATAAAGCAATTTCTCGGAGAGATCTGCCCGTAACCCATATTGTAGCGCGAGGAAAGATTTTCGCATTCTCCTACGTACTTACATTTTTTGTTGACTATAATTACATAAACGCCGGATTGCTCAATATCTACTGGGATGCGGAACTGGCAAAATCTTCCTGTGCCATATTTGTTTAATGCAATAGTTTTTCTATTTTTGTACCTGTTTTGTGGTTGAAGCTGAATAATCCTGCCATTGGTTTTCTTTTTAGGCTTTATTTTGTAGATCAAGACAAAATTGTAGCCGTTTATATTCATCTTATACTTTCACCCGATTTTTCCATTTCATTAAGTTTTCAATGTCTAAAACTATAAAAACCGGATAACGCCGATAATCGCGTTTTGGCCTGACCCATCCCTTGTGAATCCAATAGTACAATGTCTGCCGACGAACTCCCAATAACTGCGTGGCTTGCGTCAAGTTGTATCGCTTTTGTGATCTTTGAACAGCTTTGCGAATGATTTTTCTGTCGCATCCTTCAACCTGGCTTTCGATTTTCTTCTGATCCCGATCTCGTTTCTCTAACAGCCTTACAAATGTTTTCTTGTCTGCCTCAAACAGAATCTCTAAAACCTGCTCGACCCTTTGATATTCTTCACTTTTTTCGGGGTAAACGGCAATTATGCTTCCCTGTTTATCATGTAGAACCAGTTCTTTTTTTGAAATTGTTCATAAGCATCCTTTCATTTTTTGTCATTTGGTTGGAAGCCAAGAATCAGATGGAGAGTCAGCCACAGTAAAAAAATACTTGAAGAATTGTTAATATCAGCGGAGGACATTAAACCATGACATACCCGATTTCTTAAATTCGGGCCAGTTTTTTCAATCAGAAGAGATCTCATTTCCCAGAGTAAATCTTTGCCAAAAATTTTCTCTGCTTCAGGATCAGTTAAAAGCTGGTTCAAATCACGTTCCTGCTGCACTCCCTCGCGGACCGCGGTAATTTTTAATTTATTTGCGCCAAATATCAATCTTACTGAATTTTCAATCTGTGGAACGATGAGGTGAGTGAACAGTAATAAATCACCTTCAAATCCGGCAATAATTGCCCGCTCATAAATATCTGCCCTATCCTTCGGCACGAATACGCTTGACGCTATAAATTCCTTTATACCATCTTTCCAAGAGTCGCTTGACTGGACAACTAAATCAATGCCCCGTTTTAGGGTAGTGCTTGCTGACAGACTTTGCCCCAGATTGTAACCCCGGACGGCGTGAGCTTTAATACTCTCTTCATAGTTATCTGTCATGCCCGGAATTGTGGCTGCCACATTGCCTTCTTCTGTAAATATTTGCGTGTTAAATAAACCCTGCAACGGGTGTTCCTTCAGCATTTTCTTTGCGGATTCTTCTTCATGCGCATACGAAAAGGGAGTAACCAAGATTGCAAATGCCTCAATCACCGCAATCCCCGTTTTGTTCCCGATTCCTTCATCTGCGATATTCAATAAAGGGGCAGCATCAATGAGCGGACTGGTAATCGCCTTCATTTGCCCAAGAGCCATTTTATTTGCTTCTTTTAATTCATGCACCAATTGTTCAGCCTTTGCACTATTCCCTGCCTCACGATAAGCATAAATAGCTTTCTCAAGTCTGTGGGCTAAATTAAATCCATCACCGCCTCCAGGCGTCTTAAAAGACCTTGCTTCATCTTCCCAATGTTTGGCAAGAGCTAATTTCGCCTGTTTTGCTTTTTCTGTTTGATTTGCTAGTTCATAACACTTTGCCGCTAATTTGTAATATTTTCGCGGAGCATCGCATCCAGGAGAAATTGGAAATCCCTTTGCAATAGCCACTGCTTTATCGCCCAAGTCATTCCAATCATCAGCAAGTTTATTTTCTATAATGAGTCCAAGTAATGTAGCCGGCCAATAATCTTGCCTATCTGTGAAGCATTTTGTTCTTCCATCTTCAAAAAGCTGTAACAGTTTTTGTTTGATAATTTGCCGCTCTTGTGCTTTCTCTCCTAGCTCCATTGCGATTTGGGTGCTTCTTTTGAGCCACTCACTTTTAGGCACCCATGTTTCATCATTATCCTCATCAACAGATTGCAAGTAAGCTTTTATTGTCCTTTGGGCATACAAAAAATTCTTTTTACGTATCCAGAGAACGTCACAGATTCTTGCGACAAAAGCGGGGTTATCTATTCCTTCAAGAGTTTCTTCTAATTGTGCTAATTCCGCACTAGTTAAGTCTTCGGGTATAAGAGTTCTTCCTTGCGGTCCTGACATAAGTGGTCCAAAAGGTTGCCCTTTAGCAAACTGGAAATACATTGAGAAGACTCCCCATAATAGCCGCATGAATTTTTCTAATTCTTGATCTCCTGCCTTTTGGGCGGCGTCTTGTATTTGCCGGAATGCCGACAAGAAATCAGGCATTTTCTGGTTTTTAACAGCCGATACAGCATCTTTGCAAGCTTCCAATAATCGTTTATCCATTGTAATCATTGAGTAGGGGATTACTTTTCTTGCGCTTTGATATTCTCTTCTTTCAATTGAATATCCAGTAAGTCCAAATCTTTCTGTTTAATCCACAGATCCCTCCGCATTGCCAAGACAACATTTAAGAAATTATTTCGTGTTGGTGATTCAATAAAAATTTTTGCTGCCCGTATGACTTCTTTCGAGGCATAGAGCAACATTTCATGGTACTCTGCCTTTAAGTATTCCATTACGTCTTCCGCTGAGGCGATATCCGGCTGTCGACTAGAAAGATATTTGATGTTTTTGGGTTTTTAAAATACGTCCATGTACAAAAGCATGCTTTTGTATCGTTTCTGCTTTTGTTCCAATTTTTGAAACTCAATCTCCTTCGACTTGTTAAATAATGCGGTGATTATCCCCCCGATACCGATAATGCCAAGAAAGGAAAGTATGAGTTGAGTTATTGTTTCCATAGCGAAATTATGCAGAGCAGTTTTTATATATTTTTCTCACAACCCCTTCACTCCAAACCATTTATCTTCTTCAAAATCCCTAAAATCGTCGTACGGTACTTCACCAACGGTCAGCCATAGGTTTGCACAAAAACTTTTTTGCTCGGCGAATTTTGGATCGTCTACTTTCCTTTAAATGTACGATAATCGACCCGAAGAGATCAAAAACTTTCATAAAGCGTCTACGTTCCTGCTTTCCTGAGCATTGCAGAGGCTATTTGCTTATCAGGAACACGGTGCTCCTGTTTTCAAAGTTGCTACGTCCCTGTCGGGTTGGCCAGCCACCGCTGCTTCTCCAATTTGGTTTCTTGGGCTGCACTAAGGAGAACTTTTTTAGGCTATCTTCCCTCGTGCCTTGCGCGCTTACTCCGCTGACAAAAAGAAAAACTACGCACGACGCAACCGCCGCAGGCAAAATAAACTTTTGTCGATTAGAACGCATCGTTATTAGTCCTCCCTATTGATTGAAATTTCATCACTCTGAGAGTCCGCACGGAACCGTATGAGGAGTTTTCCTTCATACGGCTCTTCGGTTGAACCTTTATTTAACCGATGACAAAGTGTAGATGGTGTGATAGATCTTTGGCATCGGGTTAAGGGGACAGGCTAATTTTTCAATTTTTTTGCCAAGGATATTTTTCGTTGAGGATTTCGCTCATATTTTATTCAAAAGACCTAGGACAATCCAGATAAATACCCCGGTTAAAACCAAATTGAATGCCAGGCTCAAGACCGCGAGATTATTTTCGTACCCGCTAAATCCATATCCTAGGCCGATCAGTAAAACCGCTGCTCCCACTTCTCCTCGAGGAAACATGGCCACACTTAAGGCAGCCGTTCCCGCCAGGAGGCTTCCTGACGGTAACAGAGAAAACAAAACGATTTCCCCAAATTCGATAAAAACGTAAGGATGACAATGTGCCAAAATGTTTGCAGGAATCCAAAAGAACCGATGGCAACCTTCGGAAACGAAAAACCCACGAGGAACATGAAGAGACCTTTGATGGCCGTGTCCAATTTGACAAATGTGCGCGGCGCTGGTTTTTGTTCATGATCGGGCGAACGCATAAGGCATCCCCACATGAAGGCAGGAATAAGAACCTCGAGGTGGATGTGAGTGGCATGCTTGAGGAAGAAGAGGATTCCGGTTAAACCCAAGGCATAGAACAATAGCCAACCTTCGGAAACCGGCCAGGCAATCGTATTTTGCCAGTGAAAGGACACGAATAAAAAAAGCGAGATGAGAACAAGTAAGGCGATCGATTCCCATTGAAGACCACCGATCACAACTTGCAGCGGCGTCAAAAAAAGGATGGTGACCAGATCATCCAGGACCGCCAACACCCGTGCCTTTTTGAAAACCCAGGTCGCGCTTAAGCCCGCCGCCTGCATCATGGAAAAAAGTACTCCGGCCGAAGTGGGCGCACAGGAAAGCCCGGCGACCAGAGCCGGTTTCCAAGGGCCATGAAAGAATAGCAAGAAATAACCAAACCAGAGGAATGCTGGAACTGCGGCCACCGCCGAGGCGACGGCCGTATCCCAGCCATAACTGCTCATCACCCTTTTCTCAACGGAAAATTCCAGTCCCACCTCCATCATGATATAAGCCAGACACACTGAGGCCAGAAGCGTCAAAGGCTCACGCAGGACGGAAACATCAAATATCTGTCCAAAGATAATTCAAAGAAGTAGCAGGAAAGAAAAAAGCAGAATCATTTATCCCCCCGCTACTGATCCAACAATGAGAAATGGTTCTTGCCCCGAAGCGACCGCATCTGGTAACGGAAGATCAGGTGATCCAAGGGAAAGGTCTTCCTTGCAAACAAAGAATCGCAGGAAAGGTCGGCGCTTTTGCGTGACATGATCCCGAATGGTCCCACGCAGCATGGGATAACGCGCTTCCAGGGCATCAAGCACCGAGCGCTGCGTTATCTGGCCTTGGACCTCTAGAATGACCTCGCCATCGACGTGCGCGAGGATTTTGAGATGGGAAGGAAGAATGACGCGAATCATTTTTCTTTAGAGAAACCAAGAGTCACAAGTCACCAGTCACAACGTCACCAGTTATTTTGACAGGTTGCAAGAGAAGTATTTCTTGTGACATGTGACCTATGAATCAACGCTTACTTGATCAGTCCAGACTTTGTCTCCGGGCGTGGAGATTTCTTCAGTTCCTCGATTTCTTTCAATATCTGAGTCTGCTGGTCTTCCAAGGCTTTCAAGCGTTCGTCGGTTTCTTTAAACCGTCGCGCCATATATTCCTTGGTGCCTTCCACGATGACTTGAGCGCCGACCTTGCGGGTCTTGGCACCCTGTGGCACGACGAGTTTTCCGCTACCGCCGATCTGAACTTCTTCCATGCCTTCGGGTATTTCCAAATTCGAGGAAATCCTTTGGCCTTCGTAGAATTCCGGGTTTAAGTCCTCTTCTGTGGCCGGGGTTCCTTCTTGGTTTTGGGCCAAGGCGATGGCGGAGAAAAAAAACAGTAAACTTAAAACAAAATGGATTTTCATGGAGTCCTTGTCACCGGAGATTGTCACCGATCTTGGATTAGATAATTTGCAACCATATTTCTGAAGATCTGTCTTTGGACTGTGACTTGTGACTTTGTGACGTGTGACTTGGTTATTTTTCAAACGCCTGCGCCTCTACCGACAACACCGCCGGAAGATCATGGACAATCGTTTCCCAGCTGTCGCCACTGTCGCGCGAACCATAGACTTGTCCCCCGGTCGTGCCAAAATAAACGCCGCAGGAATCCAGGGGGTCAACCGCCATAGCGTCGCGCAAAATATTGACGTAACAATCGCGCTGCGGCAGACCCTTGGTCAAGGGCTCCCATTCGTTTCCGGCCGTGCGGCTGCGGTACACGCGCAGTTTTCCATCGAGTGGATAATGTTCTGAATCGCTTTTCATAGGAACGATATAAACCGTTTGTGGCTCATGGGCGTGAACTTCAATGGGAAATCCGAAATCCGTCGGCAGGTTCCCACTCACCTCATTCCACAATTGACCGGCATTATCGCTACGCATCACATCCCAATGCTTTTGCATATACAAAACATCGGGTCGCGCCGGATGCATGGCAATCCGGTGAACGCAATGGCCAATCTCTGCGGTCGGATCAGGAATGTATTGGGATTTCAAACCTTGGTTGATCGGCTGCCAAGTCTTTCCGCCGTCATCGGTGCGAAAGGCGCCGGCGGCCGAGATGGCGATATAAATGCGTTTCGGATTTTTGGGGTCGAGAAGAATGGTATGAAGACACATGCCGCCGGCGCCGGGAGCCCATTTTGATCCAGTCTTGTGTCCGCGCAGGCCCGCCAATTCCTGCCATGACTTTCCCCCATTTTTGGTGACGAATAAAGCTGCATCTTCCACACCGGCATAAACCATATCCGGATCGGTTAAAGAAGGTTCGAGATGCCAAACCCGTTTAAATTCCCAGGGGTGTTGGGTGCCGTCGTACCATTGGTGGGTTGTGAGGGGTTTGGCCGAGGTGTCATAAAAAAATTTATTGCTTATTCCGGCTGGCGGAGCAGAGGGATCAGGCATCTTCTCGCCTCCCGGCGTATTCCATGTCTTTCCACCGTCATCCGAACGCTGGATGATTTGGCCGAACCAGGCGCTCGTTTGCGAAGCGTAGATTCGATTCGGGTCAACCGGTGATCCCTTCATATGGTAAACTTCCCATCCGCCGAAAAATGGTCCTTGCACATTCCACTTTTTGCGCTTTCAATCGGAACTAAGAATGAATGCGCCTTTGCGCGTTCCCACCAAAACCCTGACCTTGCTCATCCTGACCTCCCTTTTTGCGATGCCTTAACTTTTCACTGGGTGGAATTATACAAGTTTATCCCTGGCAAATCCATGATGAATTTGTTCCAAACGATTTTTCCTGCGTGGCCCTTCTCTCACCCCCGGGGTGAGAGTGAGAGGGTTCGATCATTTGGCTTTGCATTTTGGTTTTTTTGACTACAATACATTTGTCCGTGAACGAGCATCCCAAAGGAATTTTATAATGGAAAATCCGATCGATCAGTTTTCCGCAGGTGAAAAAATCCGGTACGCGCGCCAAATGATTCTGCCCATGATCGGTCAAGCCGGACAGTTGAAGCTGAAAAAGGCGCGCGTTCTCATCGTCGGCGCCGGAGGTTTGGGCTCATCGCCGGCGATTTACCTGGCGGCGGCCGGTGTCGGAACGATTGGTCTCATTGATCCCGATGCCGTTTCCTTATCCAATTTGCATCGGCAGATCCTCCATGATACTTCGGACATCGACAAACCCAAGGTTGATTCCGCCTATGAAAAACTTAAAAAGATCAATCCCTACGTCAACATCGATACGCATCAGAAAAAGCTGAATGCTGAGAATACCCAGACCGTCTGCGCCGATTATGATTTGGTCATCGATGGAACCGATAACCTTCCCTCCCGGTATTTGATCAATGATGCCTGCTTCTTTTTAAGGAAGAATTTTCTTTTTGGAGGGGTATTCCAGTTTGAAGGACAAGTGAGCATGTTTGGCGCCGGTGGACCATGTTATCGTTGCATCTTCCGTGAGCTTCCGCCGCAAAATGAAATGCCTTCCTGCGCCGAGGCCGGGGTCATGGGAGTTGTGCCAGGAATCATTGGACTCATGCAGGCCAATGAGGCGATCAAGTGGATTTGTCAGATGGGTGAAACGCTCTTAGGACGACTTCTGATCTTTGATGCGTTGGCGACGCGTTGGCGCGAGGTCAAAGTCAAAAAAGACCCGGGGTGCCCGCTTTGCGGGAATCATCCGACGATTCATACTTTAGAAGAATACAACTGGCCGTGCGCGGCGGAAACTTCAGCGGCACCTATTCAGGAAATCCCTGTTCGGGATTTGAAGAAATTGCGTGATGCGGACCCGGAACTTTATTTACTCGATGTGCGGGAAAAAGTTGAATGGGATATCGCTTGCATCGAAGGCGCGCATCTGAAACCATCCAGTATTTTAAAACAGAATTTTGTGGATATTCCGAAGGACAGACCAGTTTACTGCTTTTGTAAGCTCGGCGGCCGCAGCGTAAAGGCCGTTGAGTTTTTGAAATCTCAAGGCTATTCGAATGTGATCAAGGTCAAGGGAGGAATTCAAGCGTGGGCTGAAGAAGTTGATCCGAAGGTTCCGCGATATTAATTATTTTTGATGCGAAGGCGGGGGCCAGCCGTTTTGGGGCTGGCCCCTGCCTGATTTTTAGTAAAATTATCCCGGCTCAATCGAGGTGACTCGGATCGACTTGCTATTGATGACGAGCGCCCCGGAAGTAAAGACCAGCTGCAATTCAATGTCTGCACTTTTTTCCGATGGAAGGGATAATGTCGTCGGTGTCATGTTCACTAGAATATAACAATCATCCAGATCAACGGGAAGTTTAGGGATGTCGCCGATCGTAGCGACCTTCTTCAAATAGATCTCAACAGCCAATTTTTGAGCGTTTGTAGGATCATCGGCCGGATGAGCGTTTGCCCCGCCGAAGCGAAGGCGAAGATCCTCGCCTTCTTTTTCAATCTGCTCGATGACCGCATTGTTGAAATCAACCACGTGATCGCGCCTGCCCTTTACGCTCATTCCCTGCAAGTCTTCGTTACACATAGCGTCGCCAAAATTCATTAACCTTCCGTTTTATATCCTAGGATTTTTGCGTTTACAACAATTCCTCAGCAATTTCTTTGCGCCATTGGTCAAAGAATTTTTTTAATTCATCGATCGACAATGTCTTCATAAGCATTAGAAAATCAGCGGAATTGGAATCAAAGTTTTGGATCCTTTCGAACGCTACCCCAAGCCAGTACAAATCAAATCCTGGATCTTTTTGCTTTGCTCGATCAATTAACTGACCTTTTGAAAAGTGTCCTTGATGGATAAGGAAATAAACATCAATAAAATCTCTTAAAGTCGCTCTCCCAAATAGCGCCAATAATTTATTGGAAGCAATGTCGGTTAAGCTGTCAATCTTGAGTTTGGGAAAATCAGGAAATTCTTGGGTTGGTTCAAATCGGAAAGCCGAATCTCGGGCGAGATGAACCAATGTTGTCTCTAAATCCTTTGTCACCACCAATTCCACAAAGGAATGCAGTGCTCTTTGTCGTCGGCATTGATAGCCAAAAGTTTTTAAATGGGTTTCAAGCTGTTGACTGAAAGGTCCAATGGTTTCTTCTTCAAAGGCAAAAAGGCCCAGATCTCTGCTTTGTCTATGTCGTAAATAAAAATACGATAGAGCCGTCCCGCCGGTGAGATAGAATGGCTCGCTACCGGGGATCTCAGGAAGGGTTTTGAGAATGGTTTCTTGGACTTTGTTAATGATCGGCAAAAAAATCCTCCCAAAAAGCCTTTACCTCCCCGGCCAGGAATTGCTTGATCTTTGAAAAGATTAGTCTTAATTGGTTTAAATCAACATTCGCCAGAAGGATTTTGACATCCTCCGTCCGGCCTCGGGAAAGGACCTGCTGGACATACATCTCCATTGTTGCTGGATTGTCTAAATCGAGCTCGGCATTTTCTTTGAGAAACCAAAAGAGATTTTTATTAAGCGGTATTTTCATGTCTTCTCGCTTTCTTTGAGAAGGATAGCATAATTAAAATATTATTTCTACAAGCCGTACTATTTGTTTTAACTTACTCCGCTATTCCTAAAAGTCCATCGATGCTCAGGGTATTTTTTTGCTTTCGATATTCCTGAAGTTGGGTCCTCCCCTTGGCCTGAGCCCATTTGTCCAGCGCGTCGCGATCCTTTTGATAACGATACAATGGAACACCCATACCGCAGGAATCCGCAATGCGTTTAACCTTAACGCGAATGATGGCGCGCGTTCCGAGATTTACCGGGAAATGCTTTAAAAGAGAGGCAAAATTGGAGTGATCAGCCCTCAAGACTTCTGCCTGCCCGTGCAGGCGGACAATCCTGGGTGGGCCTTCAAAGGCGCAGAACATGATCACAATGCGGCTGTTTTCTCTAATATGGGCAACTGTTTCAATGCCACTGCCGGTCAAATCCTGATAGATTACTGTTAAGGGATCGATGATCCGGAGCGATTGCCCTCCTTTGGGAGAACAATTGATATGGCCATTGGCCGCCAACGGAGCAGTCGCGACAAAAAAAACGTGTTGCGCTTTGATCCATTCGGCAAGAGGGTGATCGATCGCAGGATAGATTTTTCCCATGTTTGATTAGCCCATCAATCTCAGAAAAGCCATGACCAAGATCCCTAACATGATACAAACCAGTTGTCCAAAGGAAACAGCCAAGCGGGGTTCATGACAGTGCAATTCCGGGATCAGGTCTGATCCCGCTATATAGAGAAATCCGCCGGCAGTCACAGGAAGTACATACATGGACAAATTCTGTAATTGTGTTCCAACCAGAAAGATTGCGAGTCCTCCCCCGAAAGCCGCGAAGGCCGATAAAAGGTTATACCAAAGGGCCTTGCGCACGGAAAGCCCGCCGTGCACCAGAATCCCAAAATCACCAATCTCCTGAGGGATTTCGTGAAAGACGACCGCCAGTGTCGTGGCAAAACCCACCGACGGGCTGACCATAAAGCTCGAGGCAATGATCATCCCATCGAGCGCATTGTGCACCGCATCACCGATCAAATTCAAGGCCACCATCGGATGTTTGTGTTCGGAAGATGTCGGGATATGGCAGTGCTGCCAGCGCAGGAATTTTTCCAGGACAAAAAATAACATGATTCCCAATAATATGAGGAAGGAAACTGTGAGACTAAAACCGATTTTTTTAAAAGTTTCCGGCAGTAAATGGATAAACGTATCGCCCAGCAAGCTCCCCACGGCAAAACTCACCAAATACAAGAGCAGTTTTTTTAAATATTCCGTGTTGATGGCCAGAGTGAAAATGCCAATCAGTGAAATCAAGCTAACAACGGTCAAGCTGGCAAAGGTATAAAAAAAAGCCATGAGGCTTTGCTCCTTATTTTTTTAAGGAATTGCGTTTCGGTGTTCCTCTTTTGCCGCGCGGTAAACCTCTCTGGCGGCGTTGGCGTTTAAGCTTGCGATCCCCAGCCCCACAAGGAAGTCCGGCCAAATCGAAGGAAAATACGCGGTTAGGATTCCTGCGCTGACGATCGCGAGATTGGCTAACACATCATTGCGGGCAGAAAGAAATGCCGCCCGCGCTAAACTGCCGGCGTGCGTTCGATAGCGGGTTAAAATAAACGCACAGGATAAATTTACCAGAAAAGCGCCCGCGCCGGTTAGGGATAATGGTACGGGTGCCGGCGGCAAAGGTAAAGAGAATTTTTTCCAGGCAGTCCCTAAGGCGGCTATTCCCGGAATGAGCAAAATGCCGGCGAGCGCCATACCGACTCGCGCCCGAGCTAACGGGCTCCATCCCAAGGCAAGAAGGATCAGGAGATTGATGGAAGAATCTTCCAAGAAATCAATGCTATCCGAAAACAAAGATACCGAACCAATTCCTAAAGCGACGGCAAACTCAATTCCGAAATAGGCGAGATTGAGAATGGCGACAAGTTTGACCGCCCGGCGAAAATCAGAATCATGAGGTTTAAGGATTGTCATTACAATGATAAAAATAAAGACGTTCAGGATTAGCCTTGGGCATCTCCTTGAATCTTACTGATTTCCGTATAAATCATAGAACATTTACGGAAGCAGTGCTGCCAACGCAGGCAACAACTTTTACTGATGCGTTGGTCAATATTTGCTACTGCTTTGTTGTAACCTTGGCTCCGGCGTTTGAAAACCTTCGCTCAAAACCACCGCCGCACTTCCCAGGACACAGCGCAACACCGCCCGCATCGCCTTGCGGCACGGCGGGGCAGAAAAATAAACATCGGCGGAAACCTTGGTGATTTGTTTACCATTGAGAAAGACGTAGGGTTTCAAAAGATACGCTTCTTGATTTCCATAGGGTGGTAAATTGACGGTCGTCTTCGATTGGAGAAGGCCAATATAGTTATAGATTTTTTCATCCGCATAGATGTTCAGGTCGACCGTTTCTCCCAAATGCCAGGGAACGATCCTTAAGTAAAATCCTCCCGAAATGACATCCAACAATTGATTGGGAATGGGAACGGTTTTTCCTTTATGAGTGACAAAATTTTGATAAGTGGCGATTTTATGTTCGTAATCAAAGTCGACGGCAGATTCCAGAAACTTCCCTCCTTTGATGTACTCTTCATGGCGCAGGACGACAAATTTTTGCGCGTCCATGTAGGATACATAGCGATCTTTGGTGTTAAACAGTCTGGCAAAAAAGGGCAGAGTTTTGACCTGAACTTCAAGGCAGTACGCATGACGTCCCCGGAAATTGGTGTGACCTTTATTCAAAAGAATAAATTCACCAATGGTAATGCCAACATATTTGGCCTTGTAAACAAGCTTCTCGGGTTCTGGTAAGGCGGGCGGCAGGACCGATTCTTTTTTCCCGTGAGTCGATTCCTTGATCTCTTGAGCTTGGCGAAGGATATCTTGTTTTTTGATCGGGGTTGCGCAGCCGAGAAAAAAGCACGATCCAAAACAGGTAGCTAAGAACAACTTCTTATTCATGACAGGATTCCACTGTATACAAAATGGGCTCAAATTTTTCGCAGATCTGCATGATCTGTTGCATGTGGGCAGTGGCCTCGGAATTTTGAAAGATGGCCTGAAAATCCTCGAGGCTGCGCCACTGCGCATAATTGGCGACCTTTGTTCCATCCAAACTTTTGTGGATGGTGGCGGAGATAAAGCCCGGAAGTTTCTTCATGACCTCTTCGGTGGCCTGCTGGAGGAGTTGGATGACCTCGGACTGCCGTTCGGGTTTAATGGTAAAGGTATTGATGAGGGTTACGAATTTATTATTGGAAGAAATGGTCGGCATTGAATTTTTCTTTAGAACATCCCGTTCTGGTTGGAAGAGTCCTTCGGCACCACTTGCGCTACATCCTATATCTCGACAATCCGGTCCTCCTCGAAAAGAAACAGAATGAATTGTTTTTGTACAGCAGAAAAAAGACGGGGCTTAGGGCCACAGCGAGGGGTTGGTCGTCCAATAGCGGCTGAAGTAATCGTTAAAGGTGAGAAGAATCAATATGCTCAGCCAAAGGAGCGTTCCCACCGCGAAAATCTTAACGAGGATCTCGGCGGACTGGATATGCATGTAATAGTAAATGATGATGGAGGCCTGTAGACAGGCAATGAGGATCGCGATGGGAAAATTCATCCCGCCCAGATTAATCAATGCGATCCCCGAGGTGGCGAGGGTCAATCCGGCAAGCCCTAGAAAAAGAAAAAGAAAATTTTTTGGCGAAGAAACCATGTTCATCCAAACCGTCCCAATAAATAGAGTGATGGGAAAAGAAAAATCCAGATCAGATCAATATAATGCCAATATAACCCAAAGGTGTACAACCATACGGTGGAATCTCGGACTCTGGGTTTGTGGGAAAGAACGAAGATGAGCCAGGCCAAAATTCCTATGCCCACGAGCAGATGCAACGCATGGACTCCCGTCATGACAAAATAAAGGCCAAAAAAGATGCGTTCTCCGACGGGCCAATTCTTTTCTGGCATAAACACCCCTCCTGGATACAAATGGTGCTGGAATTTATGGCTGTACTCCAAGGATTTGATTCCGAGAAACGTTAGCCCCAGGAAGGCGGTCATGATCAAACAGCTAAGGCTGGATTTTTTGTTGTCGTTTTCGGCGGCTAAAATCCCCAGGGTCATGAAGAGTGCGCTCAACATCAAGATGATGGTGTTGATTGTGCCCAAAATCAAATCATTCTCCCGGACACCGGCGGCAAACGCCTGCGGGAACGAGTATCGATAAACAAAATAGGCCAAAAAAAGGCCACCGAACAAAAGGGCCTCACTGGCCAGGAAAATCCACATGCCGAGTTCCGCGGTCCTTTTGCGGTTTTCTGCCATCAAGGCCGAATCTTCCAGACTCGCAGATGACGTCATGGCTTTTCCTCGTAAGAATACGGGTCTTCGGTGACTATGGGCGTTTGATCAAAATTGTGAACCGGCGGTGGCGATTCTGTCTTCCATTCCAGACCGGTCGCCCGCCAGGGATTTGGTTCAGCCCGGGGACCGCGGAAAAATGACCAGGCCAAATAAAAAAACGGAAAAATATATCCGACCCCCAGGATCGAGGCCCCGGCGCTGGAGAGGACATGCAGGGCTTGAAATTCCTCCGGATAAAAATGATATCGGCGCGGCATTCCCATATATCCGAGAAGAAATTGCGGGAAAAAGGTCAAATTGAATCCAATGAAAATCAACAGCGCCGATAAACCGGGCCAACCTTTGGGATAAAGCCGTCCGCAAATCTTCGGCCACCAAAAATGAATCCCGCCCAAATATCCCATAATCGCGCCGCCCACCATGATATAGTGAAAGTGCGCCACGACAAAATACGTATCCTGGACATGAATATCCATCCCCAGGGCGGCCAAAAATAAACCGGTCAAACCGCCAATCGTGAACAACCCGATAAAACCAAAGGCATAGATCATCGGCGTCGAAAAAGTGATTGTTCCGCGAAACATCGTCGCCACCCAGTTGAAGACCTTGATCCCCGAGGGAATCGCGACCAGAAAACTGAAAAGGGAAAAAATGATTCCGGCGTAAACCGATTGACCGGAGACAAACATGTGGTGTCCCCAAACCAAGAATCCCAAGGTGGCGATGGCGAGACTCGCACAGGCCATCATCTTGTAGCCAAAAATTTTTCGGCGCGAAAAACAGGGAACGATTTCACTGACGACCCCCATGGCGGGCAAAATCATGATGTAGACCGCCGGATGGGAATAAAACCAGAACAGATGCTGAAATAAAACCGGATCCCCTCCCAGCGACGGATCGAAGATCCCGATATGCAGCGTTCGCTCGACGATCATCAATAGGAGCGTCACGGCCAAGACCGGTGTGGCCAGGACAAAGATGAGGCTCGTTGCATAATGAGCCCAGATAAACAAAGGCAAACGGCCCCAGGTCAAGCCCGGCGCGCGTTTTTTATGGATGGTGACGATGAAATTGAGACCGGTAAGGATCGAAGAAAAACCCGAGATGATGATCCCCAGCCCGGCATTTAAAACCTGCCCGGATGCGTACGAAGAACTGTAAGGCGTGTAAAAAGTCCAACCCGTATCCAGCCCTCCGAACAAGATGGAAATCAAGGTGAAAATGCCGCCAAGCATGAAGATGTACCAACTGGCTAAATTGAGCCGGGGAAAGGAAAGATCATCGGCGCCGATCATCAGCGGAATCAAAAAGTTCCCCAAAACCGACGGAATACTCGGGATCAGAAAAAACCAAACCATGATGATGCCGTGCATGGTAAACAAGCGGTTGTATGTTGCCGAGCTTACGAAATCGCCGGCCGGGGTTAAAAGTTCTAGCCGGATCAAAAGCGCAAAGAAGGCACCGATGGCAAAAAAGAATGTGATGGAAAGCATATAAAGGATAGCGATCCGTTTGTGGTCGGTGGTTAAAAACCAGGAACGCCATCCGTATCCAGCCATCAAGTAATTTTCCTTGTCAGGGTGTTCGTTCATGGTGTTTTCTCCGAACTCGCCGGGCCTGGGCTTACTCCTAAAGATTTGATAAAGGCAATGAGTTGCAGGATTTCTTCTTCCGATATCTGGTCTTTAAAGGTCGGCATGACATTCGCGTATCCAGCGACCAGTCTGCGTCCAGGATCCACAATCGATTCGCGAATATAGGTCTCATCGGCCACGATGGTGCGCCCGTCCGATAAATGCACTTTACCGCCGTATAGTCCATCAAAAATTGGAGAGGCGATAGTACTTCCTCGTTGGTGGCATTGCCAGCAGCCGTATTTCGCGATGAGCTGTTCTCCTTTGAGCGCCATGGGCTCCTTTTTTCCCCGATCAACCCACGATTCGTATTCGTCCAGAGTCATGGCGATGACTTTTCCCTGCATGAGCGAATGCCAAAGCCCGCAGTATTCGGAACAAAAAATTTTGTATTCACCGGGTTGGTTGACTTGAAACCAGAGGTTCGTATAACGGTTGGGCAAGACATCCATCTTGGTCCGAAATGCTGGCACAAAAAAACTATGGATCACGTCCTGAGAAATGAGCGTCACTTGAATTGGAACTCCGATGGGGATGTGCAGTTCATTGATCTCGCGTTTGCCTTCCGGATGCTGGAACTTCCACATCCACTGTTTCGCCACACAGTAAATGGGGAGTGCCCCGGCGGGCACTTGCATCTGCTGAAAGTAAATCTTGGCCCCCCAGAAGAAGATCACCAAGAAAACGATGAGGGGGACACCGATCCAGATCGCTTCGATGAGGCCGGTTTTTTCGATGACGACGTGGGAGACTTCATGTCCCGGCCGTCGACGGTATTTCACCGCAAAAAACAGCATCAAAAAAATAATCAATCCCGAAGTCAATACCGTCAAGAAGACCAGAAACCAATATAATTGGTCCACCACACCGGACATCGTGGTCACCGGTCCGGCAATCCGGATCGCTTCATGGTGCATAGGCCCTCTCCTGTCTTCGCAGAAGATAAATGAGAAGGCCCACCAGAAAGACGGTGATCCCGGCTGCCAGCCGCAGCAGATTAAAAACGGCAAGGCTGTATCGGCCCATGTGCGGATTGTAGGCAAAGCAATACATCAGGATTTGATCAGTAAAAGTTCCCATTTTTTTTTGGCGGGAATCAGCGAGCGCGAGCTTGATGTCGCGCGGCGGATATTCCAGGCCAAAAAGATACCGGCTGATTTTTCCATCGGGTGTTAAGACCATAAGAACGGTGGAATGAGCGTATTGCTGGTTTTCAGTTTTTTCATACGCAAATCCTGAGGCCTGGGCCAGGGCGCGGATCAAGGATTCCTCACCGGTTAAAAAATGAATTCCATTTTCCGAGCCGGGTTTATTGAGAAGGTCGGCCAATTGTTTTTTTCTTCCCTGCGCCTGGGAGCTTGTGTCTTTGGGATCGATACTCACCACCAGCAATTCATAATCTTTGCCTGGCCTCTCTTCGATAATTCGCAAGGACTGACCCAGGGCCTTCATATTGAGCGGACAAAGCATGGGGCAATTGAAATAGACAAATGTCAAAAGCACGGGTTTGTCGCTAAAAATTTCCTTTAGTGCGATTGTTCGTCCGTTATCGTCGGTGAACGTTAACTCTAAGGGCAAGCGCTCACCCAAACGCTGCCGGACATCCATGGCCGGTAAATCGCTTTTCTTTTCTGCCCGAACTGCCGCGGGCAAAGCAGTTTGGCCCAATGCCAATAAACCCAACGAAATAAGAAGGACCATGATCCTGCGGCGAAATTTTTTTTCGTGCGTCATGGCTGTTCCTGATTTTTGGGTTCCGGCGGTTTCTCTAATTCATGGCTCTGCAAGAGGCGATCCATGGCCTCATCAATGGGGATGCGGGCCACATCATTATCCCGGTCGGACCAGCCGTAGGTATTGAGAATCATCTTCTCTTCCTTTCTTAGCTTTTGCAGATTTTCGGAAAAAGTGGATTCAAGAAGGGGCGCATTGGGTTTCGACTGGCTCGGGTTGGGTGATGGGTGGCGCGGCCTTTCTCTTTGGAATAAAACCAGCAGAAAAAAGGCACTCAATTGAACCAGCAGAAAGAACGCAGCCAATAGGCCCAACGTTTTTAAAATCATCGGGGTCGTGATGTTCTCTTTGTCTTTATCGCTAGTTGGGTTCATGACGCCAGGTTTTTCCATTCATTAGAATGATGAAATAAAGACTGACCACCGACAAGGCCGCGGCCACATGGCCCAAACTCATTTGGGATAAAGTTCTGCCTAATGCGGGGAAAACGGTCCAAGCGATATCCATGCATCGCATCACAATGACCCACAGGGCAATCCCGATCAGGGTTTGGGGATCCTTTTTGAAAGCCCTTCGCAGCAGCAATAAAAAGGGAATGAAAAAATGTCCGACGATGAGAGAACACGCCACGAATCCCCACCCTCCTTTGATTCGCGGAAGATACCAGTTGATTTCCTCTGGAAGGTTTCCCATCCAGATGATGAGAAACTGCGCAAAGGACATATAAGCCCAGAGCATGACCATGACGAGGAGCAAGTTGCCCAGATCGCGGAAGACAAAGGCCTCCTCTGGCCGGGGCTGGGGATTTTCAAAAAAGATGAACAATACAATTAGGAAACAATAACCCAACAGAACGCGGCCTTCGACGGACAGGATTCCGAACATGGTTGAATACCAATGATAGTCAATGCTCATCACCCAATCGATGGAGGCAAAGGTCCCGGAGAAAACATACAGAACGCCTAAGAGACCGGCCAAATTAAATCGTTGCGGACCAGAGAGCCAATAAAGACTTCCCAGCCATATTGCAAAATATAAAACCGTGCGCAGAAGAAAAAACGGTTGATTCAGATACAGACTTTTACTCGCCAGCATTTCTGGACTTACGTTCATCCATCCGTAAATCCGGTGCAGCCAAAAAAGATTGGGCAATCCCAAGACAAAGGCGATCGGCAATGACCAGGCCATCGCCACATAATATTTTTTAATGACCAGGCCCCAGGCCCCTCCCGTTAAGGTGTGGATGATCCAAATGCCCAGGGCGCCAATCGGAATGCCGACGACGAACAAAAATCCATAAAAATATCCTTCCACGAAACTCTGGCGGTCGGTCATGAATTTCCAAAGACTGACAAGGATGGCTAAAGCAAAAGCAATCCATAGATTCTTAAGGACCCCTTGCCTTCTTTGCTCATCATAAGAGGTTTTCATCGACTCAAGAGGTTTTGGTTTCACCGACGGATTCATTGGGGGAGAGCTGGTTCTGGATTTTTTTTCGGTTCCACAAAGGCATTGGGATCATCTTCACTTAATTTGTTCAGTTCTTTCTGGATATCCGGGGTGACCTGGTCGATCGGAACCTGCCGGCTCTGTTGCAGGGCCCGGATATAAGCGGCCACGGCCCAGCGATCGTTTTCATCTAGCACATCGCGGTAGGGAGCCATCTTTCGACTGCCGTCGGTCATGATGCGAAAGAAGTACCCGACGGGCATTTGCCGCAAGCGCGCGATGTGAAATGACGGCGGTTGAGTAAACCCTCTTTGCACCACCATGCCATTGCCTTCTCCAGTCTGAGCGTGACAGACCGCGCAGTAAATATTGAACCGCTCCCTTCCTCTTTCGAGCACCGCGCGATTGACTGGGATAGGGCAATAGGCAAGATATTTTCCGCTTTCCATCCCGGAAAAAAACGGCGAATCGCCTTTGAGGTGGCCCCGGGCCACGGTTCCGTTCACCAAAGGCCGGGCAGAACTCCCATCGGCAAAAAACGGATCCTCTTCATACGGTTTTAAACGGGAATTATCCGCCATCTCATGCTGGCCGCAGGAGGTCAGGACAACGAGCATGAGAACCACCCACATCAACCGGCTTAAGGCATTCCATGGTTTCATTAATGTTCCACCCGGTTCATATCCGCAGCGTTCGTCTTTTTTAAGAATTCGCTCACTTCCTCTATATTAAACTTCGGATCATCGGCCATAATGCAGAGAAAAAAACTATCCAAGCTCGCCCGGTCAAAGGTCGGGATATTAAAAACTGGATGATAAATTTCGGGAAGGCCGCAACGGGAAAGGAGTGTCACAAAACCCGTAATGGCGGCGAAAAGCACCGTCAGCTCAAAAGTGATAGGAATAAAAGCGGGCCAGCTATTGAAAGGCCGACCACCAATATTGAGTTTGTCATCAAAGACATTGGCATAAAATTGCATGAAGAACCCGGCTAAACATCCCGTAAGTCCGCCGAAAAAGACCGCCCAGGGCAGACGCCGGTCTTTGTGCCCCAGGATTTCAAATAACTCTTCGACGGGAAACGGCGAATAAGCCTCCATGCGGGTATAACCGTTACTTCTGGCGAGGCGGGCAGCCTCAACGAGTTGGTCTTTATCCGCATAACGGGCGGCCATCCCGAAGAATCCTGTTGGTTTTTGTGAAACCAAATTATTTGTGTTCATGAGTCAATAACTCTTTCACCTCAAAACTCGCGATCATAGGCAAGGTCCGCACAAAAATTAAAATCGCGACAAAAAAGAAGCCAATGGTTCCAAGATAAGTCGACCAGTCCCAGACCGTCGGATAATACATGGCCCAGGCCGAAGGCATAAAGTCCCGATGCAGGCTAACGACGACAATGACAAACCGTTCCAGCCACATGCCAATATTAAAAATGATGGATAGGATGAATAAAATGACCGGATTTCTGCGGACCTGAGGAAACCATAGGATCTGAACCGCAATGACGTTGCACAGGATCAGCATCCAGTACATGATCCCGTACGGACCCGTGGTGACATTTTTGATGAGAAAATGTTCATACAAATTTCCGCTGTACCAGGCGATAAACATCTCCATCATGTAGCCGTAGCCCACAATCAATCCGGTCGTGAGCGTCACCTTTGCCATGACATCCAGATGCGCTTCGGTAATGATCGATTCCAAATGATAAATTTTCCGTACCGGAATCATGAGGGTCAGGACCATCGCAAATCCGGAATAAATCGCTCCGGCGACAAAATACGGCGGGAAAATGGTGGTATGCCAGCCGGGAACAATCGAGGAGGCAAAATCGAAACTGACCACGGTATGGACGGAAACAACCAGCGGTGTCGAGATCCCCGCTAGCAAAAGGTAAAGCGTATTGAATTTCTCCCAGTGAACCGCAGCCCCGCGCCAACCCAACGAAAGAATTCCATAAATCCGTTTCTTCCAGTATGTTTGTGCCCGGTCGCGCGCCGAGGCCAAGTCCGGGAGCAATCCCGTATACCAAAATAATAAGGAAACCGTAAAATAGGTCGTGACCGCGAAGATATCCCACATGAGCGGGCTGCGGAATTGCGGCCACAAACCCATGGTATTGGGATACGGAACCATCCAGTAGAATCGCTGCGGCCGTCCCAAATGCAGGATGGGAAACATCCCGGCGCACATGACGGCAAAAAGCGTCATGGTTTCGGCAAATCGGTTGATGGCCGCGCGCCACGGTTGATGCAAGAGGAATAAAAAGGCCGAAATAAAAGTGCCGGCATGGCCAATCCCGATCCACCAGACAAAGTTGATGATGGCAAACCCCCAGCCAACGGGAATCCGGATGCCCCAAATTCCCACGCCTTTAACGAAAAGCCAGAAGATGGAAATCTGTAAAACAATGAAAAGTGGAAAGGCAACGGCAAAGACAAAAAGCCACGGCCGGCGGAATCCCTTCTCGAGAGGAATTCCTATGACGCTCCGATCGATCGAGGCGTAATCCGGTTTTTCAGCGGTTATAAAATGCTCGTGTTTGTCCATTTAAACCATCTTGGGATTAGGATTTTTAATTTTGGCCAAATAGGTTGTTCTCGGCCGGGTCCCCAAATCCGTCAAGATGCCGTAATGAAGATCATGCCCTTTCTTCTTCGAAACCTGAGATTGCGGATCGCGTATGTTGCCAAAGGTGATTGCCTGCGCCGGACAAACTTGCTGGCAGGCCGTGATGACCTCTCCATCGCGGATTTTCCGGTTTTCTTCTCGGGCTTCGATGCGTGCGTGGTTGATGCGTTGGACACAATAGGTGCACTTTTCCATGACGCCCCGGGTACGGACCGTGACATCGGGATTGCGGGCAAGCCGGATGAGATCCGGCTCTGCCTGGGTGTACGCATAAAAATTGAATCTGCGGACTTTATACGGGCAATTGTTGGAGCAATAGCGGGTGCCGATGCAGCGGTTATAGGTCATTTCATTCAAACCTTCTTGGCTGTGTGTTGTGGCCTCAACCGGACACATCAGTTCGCAGGGCGCGTTTTCACAATGCATGCAGGGCACGGGCTGATGATGCGTCTGCGGATTCTCTACGGGGCCTTCATAGTATCGGTCCACGCGGATCCAATGCATTTCCCGGCTGTTGATGACTTCACTTTTACCGACGACGGGGATATTGTTTTCAACCTGGCAGGCCAAGGTACAAGCGTTACAGCCGATACACAGATTCAAATCAATGGCCATACCCCATTGGTATTCGTTTTCCAAATGCTCTTTAGGATGGTACAGCGTTTCTTCCTTTTCCGGAGAAGGGGAAACAGTCCGGGAGACAAAATCTGGCTGCGACTGATAAGTGGAAAGATCGGCCGCAATAACCAGGTCTCTCCCCTCCATGCTGCTGTGCTGTTGTGAGCTGGCGAGTTGGATCAATGTCCCAGTCTTTTTAACGGCAACGCCCTGTATTTCAAAAGGACTGACGGAATTTTGTATTTTGAATGCATCGAAGCCTAATCCGTTGCCGATAGTGCCGGCGGCTCGGCGGCCATACCCTAAATGAATCGTGATCACCTGATTCGCCTGTCCGGGAAAGATCCAAATCGGGGCTTGGATTTTTTGATTATTTTTGGAGATTTCAATGACTTCGCCATTTGTCAAATTGGAAGATTGCGCGAACGTCGGAGAAATCAAGGCAACATTTTCCCAAGTCAGGCGGGTCAGTGGTTTGGGTAATTCCTGCAGCCAGCCGTTATTGGCAAACTGTCCATCCAGAATATGCGGGTCGGGACGAATGAGGAGAGTGAATGGTTCCGGGCCGACGGGGTGATCGTCGTTCACTTTAATCAATTTTGGAGCCGGTAGTGAAATAGCCGGCGATGCGCTTTGCTCCATGACTCCATCGTGCAAAGTTTTGTTCCAAAAATCAGGGAAGTCGGCTCTCGGGTTTTTTTCACTCCAATATCGTTGGATCATTTCTAAGGATGACTCATTGCCCCGGTCAACAAAAAGGGCGCATAAATCATAGTCCGTTTTGCCATTGTATAACGGTTCAATCAAGGGCTGACGGATGGTGACGGTTCCATCAAAGGCCTTGAGATCTCCCCATGCTTCCAGTTCTTGAGCGGACGGGATATGCCATTGAGATAACCCAGCGGTTTCATCCAGATAAAGCCCCATATGGACCCGAAACTCGGCTTTTTCGTACGCTTCATTAAATTGCAGGTCGGCGGGAGTTGCATAAACTGGATTGGAGTCAATGACAAATAAATCCGTAACTTTCTGATCGTGAAGCTCCTTCGCCAGGGTTCGAATTGATTCTGTTCCGTTTTCAGAAGCAGGTTCATTAGAGGCAATATAATCAATGGTTTGACCAACGTTCGCTAAAAGATGATTGATCTGGCCAACCATGATTTGAATGTCAACGGGTTGTTCAGCCCCCGCAATGAGTAAAGACTTTTTTGAGTGCTGTGCCAAATCATCGGCCATGGCTTCCACCCGGCGCTGGTTTTCCTTGGACAAGAGGTTATGCTGGGACGGTGAATCGTTTTGCAGAAGTTTCCAAAGCGACTTAAGGAATATTCGCATTTCGATCGGCGAAAAAATGAGCCGATGGTCGGCCATGGCACCGGTTAAGGTGGGGGTTGATTCGAGCGCGTATAAACGGTTCATTTTTAAGTTTTGGGAATCGATCCGACGGCGTTGGCTGAATTCCCGTGAATAAGCCAGAGCGCCTGAGCCTTGCGCCAGAAAATCGCTTTCTATCGAAACAATCACGTCGGCATTTTTGATCCGGAAAACCGGCTGCAAATCCTGGCCGTACATCTCAAACAAGGCCTGACGGGAGCAATCGCAATGGATGGGACTATACTGGTGCCATTTCGCAGAAGGGAATGTTTGAAGAATTTGTTCTCGTAGTGAGGCAAGCGTCGGAGAAATGATGGGTTTGGAAAGGAATCGTAGTCCCTCCCCTTTCCGCGCCCGCAGTTTGGGCATCCGGGCTGCCAAAGCGTCGGTGAATTGCTTCCAGGTGGCCGGTAAATTATTAAAGAGAATTCCCCGCGAGCGGTCAGGGTCATAAAGCTGATAAAGGACCGCTTGAGTGATGCAATCGGTAGCGCCCAGGCTGTCGGGATGATGAGGATTGCCTTCAATTTTTGTCGGGCGCCCCATGTGGCTTTCCACCAGGACCCCGCGGGCAAATCCAGAGAACGAAATGGCTGTCGCGAAGTAAAGCGGCTTTCCCGGGATGATTCCTTCCTGCGACTTCACATAGGGGATAATTTTTTCCACGGATTTGCTGCATCCGGCCAGGGCCAGCATCATGATTTGCGCGCTCATGAGTTTTAAAAAGGAACGGCGGGTGATCTTTCCGTCCCAAAAACTTCCGGACTGGGGAAATTCGTGGCGCAGATAATCCTGGACTTGCGGATCATCGGCAGCTTCTTCTAAACTCCTCCAAAAAGTTTTGTCGTTAGTTCGGACCAGATTTTTGAGTTTTTCAATTTTGTCCATAGTCATCAGATTAATCTAGCGGTGACAGGCGGAACAATTGCGTATTTCTTTGACCCGTTTGGGATCGATGTTTGGGTCCCAAGGTTTATAACTCATTTCCGTCGGAGTCTTCGGGGGCTGCCTTTGATTATTTTGATGCAAGGCCACATAATGTCCGGGATGCTCATGACAACTCATACACCAGCCCATATAAAGGGTATTTTCTTTTCTCATCAAGGGCATGGACTCGACTTTGCCGTGACAAACCTGGCAGGCGATTCCCTTTTGCACATGGATGCTGTGATCGAAATAGACAAAATCGGGCAGATTATGAACCCGATTCCAGACAATGGGCTTGCCGGTTCTATAGCTTTCTCTCACCGGCAAAAGCATAGGGGAATCCTTCCAGATTTCTTGATGGCATTTCATGCAGGTTTCGGTCGAAGGCATTCCGGCAAATGAACTTTTCTCAACGGAGGTGTGGCAAAACCGGCAATCAATCCCTAAGCCTTCCACGTGATGCTCATGACTAAAGGGAACGGGCTGAGCAAGGGGGATTCCGACACCAGTTTGGCTCGATGACCATTGGTGCATAATCGCTGTGGTTATCCAACCGATCAGCAACAACAGGCCACCCACAATAATCCCGCGGAAAAAAGTATTATCGATGGGTTTGAATATTTGCGCCATAAATTTTCGCGGGGGAGCTGCTTTTCGAAACTCGCGCAAGGCTTACCCGAAGGCCTTGGCTTAATGGAGGGAGGTTTTAAAACTATTCTGCTTCGCAAAAATAATAAGTTCGTTTAGTTTTGCTTCGCAGGAATATTCTCCCGAGCAGAATAATTCCTCCGAAGCCCCGCTGTGGGCGGGGCGAAGGAGAATAAGAAGAATCGAAACAATCAAGATAATAAGGACGATTTCCCACCAACGATTCTTCTCGTGAAAGACTTTCTCCCTTCTTTAAAATATTACGATGCCTATCAATCTTCTCTTGTCGCATAAGGAATACTAAGGAAAAGGTTTTAAATTTGTTTAGGACATTATAGATTGTAGCGTAAGTTTACTGTTTGGCCAGCGAGATTTTTAAAATTCCTTTATCGCTCCAAATCTGGTAGGGGAATGCGGATCGGAGGTTGGTAAATCGCAGAAGGAAATTTTAGAGGAAATGCAGTGTGACTAGGGGAAATTTTTTCGGTTGGTGATCATATGCCCGCACCATTCTTTTTCACAAGGAATTTTGTCGCCATCGCCGTCAATCTTAACGCCGGGGCAATGATGGAGATAAAAGAGCGCTTCTTCGCAGGAAACCATTTGCGAGCAGTAGATTTTTCCGGCACATTGAAATCCGGAGGCCGCATTGGGGATAGAATTGGATTCTGCCGGTGGATGCGCTTTGGTAAGAAAAAAATATCGCCCCGCGGCGAGGAAAACAACAATACCAATAACGAGGATCCAGGGTTTCATGGTTCGGATGGGAAGCGCAAATGGTTGGCCTAAAAATGCGGGCGGCGCTGCACCGTTAAATTCAGCGCCGCCCGCAAGAATGAATCGATCCGGTAGAACCTCATCGGACTTGAATAATCGGAACGGGCGTTTGGTTGATCGTCGCCTTGAAGGTCGCGGCATCGGAACTGCAATGGGTTTCCGAATTATCGTCGACGGTTAGCCGCACGTTATAGACGCCGCCTTTGGAATAAGTATGATTGGTGATGGCCTCACTGGACCCATCGCCATCGCCAAAATCCCAATGGTAGCTGAGATTGTCGCCATCGGGGTCGCTCGATTGCATACCATTAAAGACCGTGGATTCTCCCATACAGCAGGCGGTGTTTTCTCCGGCATTGGCCACGGGCGACGAGTTGACCTTGACCATCGTGCTCGCCGAAACACTCGAGCACTCGGCACCGCGTCCGTCGTCGGCAATGACGGTCACTTTATAATTTCCCCCCTTGGCAAATTTGTGGGAACCCTTGGGTCCGCCTTTATAAATGCTGCCATCGCCAAAACTCCAGAAATATTCCAGCTTATCACCATTGGGATCTTTGGCCGCGGCATCAAAGCTGATCTCCTCATCCACGCAGCCGGCATGAGAGGGTTTCAGTGAAATCACGGGAGCGGAATTAATTTCTACATTCACCATATCCGAGGAGGAAGGGCAATCTCGGCTATGGGCATTCTCGACGGTCAAGGTCGCCTGAAAACGTCCGGGCTTAGCGTAAATATGTTGAACCTTTAATCCTCGCTCGTACGCTCCGTCGCCAAAAGTCCATTTGGAAAAAAGCACTTCTTCTCCGTCCACCGATGAAGGCGTGCCGTTAAATTCTACCGGGTCCCCCACGCAGGCCAATTTGTCTTCTCCGGCCTTGGCGACCGGAGCCCGATTTAAATTGACGGTGAGAGTGTCCTCGCTCGCATTACAGGAAAGTCCGGAATCATCTTTGACCTTCAATTTCACTTCATAGCGGCCGCTTTTTCGATACAAATGCGAAATGGTTTTCCCGTCTCCAGTTTCTCCGTCGCCAAAATCCCAAACGTAAGACAATTTGTCTCCATTGATATCAGTGGTTCCGGAGGCGTCAAATACAACCGCTTGATTGGTGTCTTTATCGACGCAGGTGATGAGAATATCCTGACCCGCATTGGCGACGGGGGGCGCGTTGACCGTGATCTTTTTGGAAACACGATCCGTGCTGCAACCGGTCTTCGCGTTGTCGTCAACCACTAAGACAATGTTGTAATCGCCGCCCGTTGTGTAAGTGTGGCTGACCGAGCGCCCCTGTTTTTGATTCCCGTCGCCAAATTCCCACCAAAACGTCACATCCTTCGGTTTATCGGATTGGCTTTCGTATCCCTGCAGATTGATTTCTTGATTGACGCAGACATGTTCCGGAGCATCAAACGAACCTTTGGGAGGAATATTGACATTGATGACTTGAGCACTGGCAGCGGTGCTGCAATTGCCTTGCGTATTGTCGGTGATCAATAGTTTAACGGTGTATTTGCCGCTTTTCGCGTAAGTATGAGTGATGATGGGTTCCGTGCTCGTCGTGCTATCGCCCAAATCCCATTGATAGGAAAGGTTCTGATTGTCTGGGTCATACGACTTGGAGGCATCGAAGGTGAATTGATTGCACTGTGTGCCAGTGGTCGTGGTGACGTTAAGGGCCTCGGAGTTTTTCGCGGAAGACTCTTTGACATCGATATCCATCTGATCCTTGTTTGGTTTAGTTTCGTTGGGAGCCTCGTTTTGCGCGGACGGGGGTTGGGTGGATTCCTTCTTATTGTCCTCATGTTCTTTGGTTATGGTTTGTCCTTCCTCTGGGGTGCTTGTTTCTTCCGGGTTTGATTCCTCAAAGGGATCCTCGTTTTCTGAAGCACGCAGGGCGAAAGCATTGGAGATATGGAAGGTGGAAATGGCGAGGGACAGCAAAGATAAACAAAGAAGCTGAGATAGAACTTGGTGCTTACACATGTTGGACTCCTTGCCGAGAATTGAGTGAATTGATTAAATTTTTGTAAAAATAAGTATACCATCTTTACTTGCCTTTTGCCGAAATTCTTCTAGGGTTTTTTGCTTCTGGTAAGAAGAATATATTGAAGAAAGGGCCCAATGAATCAGCTCATCAGCTTTGTTTTTTGCCGATGACGTAATAAAGAACCATGCCGATGAGCGGCATAAGGAGGATGACGATCACCCACACGAGCTTTTCGGTTGAATCTTTCTTGCTCTGTAAGACATCGGCCAATGCCATGATATCCAGAATAATAACAATGAGACAGAGAATGAAATTCATAAAGCCTCCTCGGCGGTTTCTTAAATTTTTTTTGAAATCGGAGCCCGATGGATCATTCTTATTGAAGACGTCACGACTTATTATTCCTGAGCGTCCACCCGGGACAGAGAGGTTGAGCTCGGTTCAGTGAATGTGAAACTGCGGATTAACACCGCAAATAAATCTTTGTATTCCTCGAACCGGTTTCTGGTATTGACCGAAAAGCTGATCCGATAAAGCGCCTTATTTTTGATGACAAAATAATCCAAGATTTGCACATTGGGGTAGTGAATCGGATTGGCAATGACGATTACCGCTTTTTGGCCGCCGACCCGCGATGGCCCAATTTTAAAATCCGGCTCATAATGGAAGTTGGCCTGCAAATTTTTGGGGCTAAGGTCTTCCCAAAGATATTGGCCTTGCGCGAACTTAGTGATCGTGACCGTCACAATATGACGTGGACGACCTTTGACCACCAACATCAGGCTTTCCGGCGAGATTTCCCTTTGCCAGTGAGGACTGCATTTGATCTGGAAGCCCAGATTTTTGTCAGTGCAGGTGGTCAAACGCGGTAAATGGGAAGCGGATGGCGCGGTGGATTCCTGGGCGGTCAAATTCTCTCCGGGACCCCAAAGCGTCGCGAGCAAAAATAAAAAAAAGAGGGTTCGTTTCATTTGTCCAGGATCAGATAACCGTTTGCCTTTAAACGCTCGTGCAAATCCCTTTCCCAACGGCCGGATTCATCCATGGGCGTATAGACGGCGTCATAAAACTTCGTCGGCAGGTCAAAATTCGGTTTTTCTTGATAAAGAATAAATACCTGATTTCGCTGTAGTTTTCCCATCACATATCCCATTTCAAAGACGACGTTCGCCGTAGCCTTGAGCCGGGCATCCTTAGGGATACCGTCTTTTCGGAAAGCCAACTCATCGGCGGACAAGATGACCACAGCGAATTGGAATTCTCCGACCTCGGCCAGCTTCTGTGCCAAGGATTTACCCTCATTGTATTGGTCGAAGGAAAGGGTGGGTTTAAGCGACCAGCCTTTCAATTTTTGTAAAACCTTGGCGCACATCAATTCATTACGACCATTAATGACAAAGACCTTCTTTCGTTCAACTTGTCTTGGCTCCGCGGGTGGAGTTGATGCGCCTTCGGTGGGGGATTGGACTTGTGACTCTGGAATTGACGTAACGGTAGCCAGAGGCATGATCGCAGGTTCGCTCGGCGACGATGCTGGCAGCGCTTTAGTCGAAGTATTTTCAGAAGGCTTGACCTCTCCTACAGCTAAAGCCCCGGCTACGGGTGACGACGAGTCGCCGGGGCTTGGAATGATTGGCGAGACTTCGCTCAATTTTGTTTGTTCCGTTTCCGGACCTTTTTCGTTAGAGGGTTCATTCAAAGACCTTGTCTTTTTGAGTCGATCGAGGCGCGAGCGAAAAAAAATTAGAACGTTAAACCAGTTTATTGGCATCGATCGTAAATCCGCAATTTTTTAAGGTGCGCAGAAGATCAAACTGCCAGCGACCGTGTTTGTCGCAGGGGGTGTACAGCACATCAAAATAATTCGTTGGTATCTCAAAATTTTTTTCTTCGGGATAAAGCACGAAGACGCGATCGCGTCCCAGTTTCCCGATCAGGAATCCTAATTGAAAGATGACATTTTGCCTGGCCCTTTGCCGGACGCTTTCCGGTGATTGATCCCGGTGACGTCCTAAATCATCGCTTGATAAAAGGACAGCGGCAAAGGACACATACGGGTAATCTCGGAATTTTTGGACGAGAGTTTTGCCCTGGTTGTGACCGATATCGGAGAGAATGGGTTCGAGACCAATTTTTTGTAAGGCAAAAACCACCTGATCGCGCATGAGTGTATCATAGCCGTGGACCACGAATACCTGTTGCCGGACGGTTAAGCGGAAATCTTCCGGGCGGCCGGCTGGAGGAATCGCAGCTGGAATTTCTTGGGCGAGGGAAGACTTTTCCGGTGGGGCTTGGAATTCCGGTAGCGGCCAAGACGATCCGGTATCCGATGGAGCGATCGGTGCCGTTTCCTTTTTTTCTTGATTTGATTCCTCGCTTTTGGATTGGGCGATTTCTCCACTTTTGTCCTTCTCACGCACATCCTTGTAACCCGGAAGTAACATATCCGCGATTTCATCGAATTCCTCATCGTCGATGTCGTTGTCGGCCGAAGGAAGCTCTGACGGCTTTTTTATTGGAATCTCCAGCGGGATTTCTTCAGCAGAAGACTCGGCCTTTGCGTGTTGTTGTGAATCGCCGGCAGATTCAGGCTCCTGCACCGGTTGGGTTTCTTCTTCTACTTTGGCTTGGGAGATAAAGGTTGTTTCTTCGTCTCTATTGAGCGGTTGAGGCGGGATTTCTATTTCATCTAAGAGTTCCAATTCTTCAGGTGTCGGTTCGGGGGTGGTTTCCGCTAAAGATTCGTCCCGGTGAGCGGAACTTGTCAAAGGGGGTTCGGGTTCGGGGCGATCGAAGGTTTTGTCTTCTTTATCCGTTTGCGGTTGAGAAGCGAATGGAGACAAATCCAGGGCTTGGTCCATCTCTTCGCGCAAGGCCTCGGGAAGAGACCCTAGAAAAGGATCTTGCAGAACTGCGTTCAAAAGTTTTTTGAGATTGAGAATCCCTTGCTGCCAGCTGGAGCGGTAATCCTCTTCCGTCGAATAAAAGGAACCCGGCGTAAAACGGATCCGCTGCAATTCATGCCGGTAATCGGACGACTCGCCAAAGATATCGCGGATGGTTCGATCGGCTTCGTGGCGAAATTCGTCCAGCCGGATCTTATTGCGATAAGGCAATAGATCGACTTTCTGCAAAAGCCCCCAGATCATTCCCTGTTTTTTGAATTCCGTCATGGCCGTGCTACATCCCGGATCGAAAGGATCGTTCCGCAAATTATAATAATTCCCCGCGAACGGCTTGTCCATCCAACGTTGTTAACCGGACGAGCTTCAGTTGATTCTGCAGGTTGATCGAATCTCTGGTGCGGATTTTAACGCGGGCGTAATGATCGGTAAATCCAGCCCAATCACCCAATTTTTTTTCCTCAAAAAGAACGGATTGGGTCGTCCCCAAGAGATTGTGGAGAAACTGCTGGCGTTTGAGAACACTCAGATCTCTTAAAATTCGGCTGCGTCGCCGAATTTCACTTTCCGCCACCGGATCAGGAAGAAGTCTGCTTTGCGCATACCTTCGCTCAGAATAACTGAAGACATGCAGATAGGATAAAGGAAGTTCTTCCAGCCCTTGCACGGTTGCGGCAAAATCCTCGCTGGTCTCGCCGGGAAAACCCACAATGCAATCCGTCCCCAGGCAGATTTCGGGAACGACCTTCTTGACATTCCCAATAAAGTCCTGAAATTCCTGAATTGAATATTTTCGCTTCATCTTCTTTAAAATGACGTCACTGCCGCTTTGCAGAGGAACATGCAAATAACGGCAGAGCTTGCTGCCTTGCGCCATTCGTTGAAACAATTCCCTCGGGATCGTTGTCGGTTCAATCGAAGAAATTCTGATCCTGCATAATCCGTCAATTCGTTCAAGCGCCTCGATGACATCCATAATTTTTTTGTGTTCGTGATCGTAGGTGCCCAGATTGATGCCGGTTAAAACCAATTCCTTGTGGCCGGCCGCGACGAGCGCCTGGGCCTCCCAGAGGATGTCCGCGAACTCGCGGCTGCGGGCGCGGCCGCGCGCGTAAGGGATTTCGCAGAATGAACAGAAGAAATCACAGCCGTCTTGGATCTTCAAATTGGCGCGCGTGTGAGCGCGATCGATTCCGGCCGTGGGAATTCTAAAGGCCTTTCTCGGGATAGGCGGAACAATCACCTGAGTTTGAACGGGATTGGGCTCTGCCTCCACGATGGTTGCCAGGTCAAGTTTTTGCGCGTTACCGACGACCCAGCGAACATTGGCCCAATGGGCCAGTTGCTCCTTTTGTATCTGCGCCTGACAACCCACCAGCGCAATCTTTGCGCCGGGATTGCGCATGTTGATGCGCTGGACCAATCGCCGTGCGTCGGCATCGCCATTTTCGGTTACGGTACAGGTATTGATGACCACCACATCGGCCGGTTGATCAACATTCACCACGCGATACCCTTTGGATTCAAAGGAGCGTTGAAGGACAGCGGTTTCGGCTTGGTTCAAACGGCAACCGAATGTGTAAAAGGCTACGGATTCAGGATGCATGATTGAGGTTAAGGATTCGGCTCGTTACTTAAAAAATCGTCGAGGAAATTTCTTTTACTGTGGCGGAATAAGGATTGACCGGTCTCGGAACTGAAGTAATAGAGCATCCCCAGAAAAATAAAAGTGTGCAGCATTTCTAATTGGGTACTGAGATTCGGATGGTAACCATGCGAAACCTTAGCGGCCAGACCCAAGAGATCATTGATGTTTATTTGGCTTTGGGCGAGCAAGCCCTCCACTTTTTCACGATAAACGTAAACATAGGTTTGCCAGAAAAAGGAAATGCAGATGCTGAGATAAACAAACCATTTGACCCAGGGAAAAACAATCGTGAATCCGATTCCGGCCACAATAAGCCACATGCTTAAGATGAGATAAATATAAAGCCGCACCGGGTGGCTCATGAGAAAAAACACGGCTTCAAAATTTTTTAACCGTTCGATGGTCAAATAAATCTCATCTCGCCCCAGCTCAATATTTTCTTTGAGAATCTCATTTTGATTTAACCACTGGTCTTTGCTGATCCGGCCTTTGAAATAATCCTTGTCGAGTGTCCGACCAAGTCTTTGGGTGTTCACTTCGTATTCCAACAGCTTTCGGGAACGGAGTCCGTCCCAATCCGTGGGGCCGACGGAATTGACCACATCATTGAGATAAGTGATCCCGCTGATGAGAAGAATAATGCCGATGATGATGGTTCCAATCGTCCCTTTTTGGATACTGCGGTTTAGCTTTAGATGGAGTGTTGCCATAAGATTTTAAAGAACGTCAGCCACGCTAAGAGAAAGCAAATCCCCCCGAAGGGAGTGATGGCGCCCAGCCATTTTTGGCCGGTCACAGCTAGCAAGTAAAGACTGCCGCAGAAAAGCGTAATGCCCAAAATCAGCAGAACTCCGACCCATTCGGTTTTGGGATTGTTGGAGATGGAGCTAAACCAGGCTAGGATCAAAAGTCCCTGGGCGTGTACCACGTGATAAAGCACGGCCGTTTTGTAAATATCCATGGAATATTCAGAGATCTTTCCTCTTAATGCATGCGAACCAAAAGCCCCCAGCCCCACGGCCAGGAACATGGCGAGCGTCCCCCATCTGGCCCAAACGATTCCCATCGGTTTCCTTAACTGTTCGCGATATTTTTATTAAGCCATTCCAAGGCTTGATCAATACCGAGGAGAGTGGCTTTGATTCTCAGATCAAAATGCCGGTTGTGGGTTCTTCCCTTGTGTGCATGTACTTTGATGAGTCGAACATTTTCTTCCAGATCCGGATACGAGAGTTTTTCTTCGACGTGAATATCGTGGCCTAAAAGAGCTTGAGGATCAAATTCAAATTCATGACGACGATAAGTCCCATCTTGGCAACGGGCCGAGCACATGATTTTGACCGGTCGAAGTAAAGGAAACGCGAGCGACCCCTCGAGCCCATTACGAATGACCACTGCCCCGGGGAATCCGGCGCGCTCCGCAATCGTGATCATTTTTTCAGTAAAAGGCGGATGAAATGCCGAGGTGAATAAAATTCGCGCACCCGCCGGATTCAAAAATCGTTCCAACGTGGCCAGAAAGGGCCGCTTAATGATTTGTCGCCGGAGGTTGACCCAATGGTCTAAAGGGCGAGACAAAAATGCCTGATGCAGAAAATATCCGAACGCGGGTTGAGTGTCCGTGATTTCCGTATTATTCAAGGGAAAATGACCCTTGAGGGCCGAAGATAAATCCAAAAGATTGTATCCGGATTTGGGTCCGCTGTTTCGGCCCACGAGACTGATCACCCGGTATCGGTGTGCGATCAGATGCTGGGCCATAAGCGGAGTCAACAAATACGATTGATCAACACCATCGAAGGGTTCTGCCAGTTGAATGATGGGAAATCCCGGCGGGGTTGGAATCCGAAACCCCCTCTCGATGGTTTCTTGGATGCTCAGGCGCAGGCCCTCATATTCTTCGGAGGTTTCATACCGCACCCGCAAGGCCGTGGCCACCAAACCCCGTGCGCCATCGCCGGGAAGATCGGAAAATAAAAAGCGCCCCAGTTCCAAAGCCTTTGAGAGAGGAAGTTCTTTGCCATCAAGGAGCTCCTGGCAGATCATTTGAATGGATTCTGGCACATCATGGGCGAGGAATTGGGCAAGATTTCGGGCACTCTGAAGAGTGCCGGCCGGCAGGGCCGATTCTAAAATTTTTTCTGGTGGTGTAATTCCTTTCAAAAATAACCCGGCGAAAAAAGCCCCTTTCTCAACTGGCAAAATTTTTTCCGTCTGTAAATCCGAAAGGATTGCCTGAGCAAGTTCTGGGCTTAAGGCTTTGCTCCCTCTTTTTCCCACACCGACGGTTTTGATTCCAAGCCGGATGGGCGTATCCTGCAAGGCGGTTGGAGCTAACTCTGAAATAGGGTTCATGCATTTACCCAAAATGAGGATTCCATAAAAATCCTTTGTTATCAATGCCATTAGTATAACTTTCTAGGATTAAAAATCAACCCTTTCGACGCATGTTCCAATGCCAGGGCTTAGCATCCTTAGCAAATTCTTGCTTAACACCGGGTTTACGTTATAATTGAAACGAATTTTCTCATATGCGGATCAATTTGTTTCAACCGAGCAAATAAACTCATGCGTATCGGCAAGATTTCCATTGAAAAACCTTTAGCCCTCGCTCCCATGGAAGATGTGACCGAAGCCCCCTTTCGGCTCATCTGTAAAGGTTTGGGAGCGGATTTGGTTTATACGGAATTCACGAGCAGTGAGGCACTCATTCGCCAGGTGCCGGCCGCGTTGCGTAAGATTGAAATCCTCGAGGAGGAGCGTCCCATCGGAATTCAGCTCTTCGGCGGATTGGAGCACTCGATGGAGGGCGCGGCGAAACTTGTTGAGCAATTTTCTCCGGATTTGATTGACATCAATTGCGGGTGTTGGGTCCGCAACCACGTTGCCCGCGGCGAGGGTGCGGCCCTTCTCAAGGATCTCTCGCGTTTCGAATCCATTGTGCGCAAGACGGTCCAGGCCACTTCCCTTCCGGTGACGGTCAAGACCCGTTTGGGCTGGGACGAGAATTCCATTGTGATTTTAGAGGTGGCAAAAATCGTCGAACAAGCGGGAGCCAAGGCCTTGGCCGTGCATTGCCGGACCCGGGCGCAAGCCCATCAGGGCTTTGCCGACTGGAACTGGCTGGAAAAGATCAAAAAAGTGATTTCGATCCCCCTCATTGGCAACGGCGACGTCAACACCGTTGAGGATGTCAAACAAATGTTTGAAACCGGTTGTGATGGGGTCATGATCGGCCGGGGTGCCATCGCGAATCCCTGGATCTTTCAGCAGGCCAAGTCCTATATGACGAAAGGGATTATTCCGCTGGAACCTTCTCTTCGGGAGAAAATTGAGTTATGCATCGAGCATCTGATGCTTTCGGTTCACTTTAAGGGTCCACGTGACGGAGTTGTCACGTTCCGTAAATTTTATTCCGGATACTTGCACGGGCTACCCAATGTCGCCAGGCTTCGCAATGAACTCATGCAGATGACGGCCTTGGATTCGATCATCGATCGCTTGCAGCAATTCCTCGACCAAAATGTCCATCGTTGGAACGAACCTGCCCTCAGTTCTTCTTAAATTCTTTTCGCCACAAAAATTTCACAAGAATTTGCTTTTGATGGATAACTTGTTACAATGAAAATCCACAATTTTCCTTCAAGCGGTTCATCGCATGAAACACTATGATTTGATTGTCATCGGTTCTGGCGGAGGCGCCAAACTCATTGGTCCTTGCGCTCGATTGGGACTCAAAGTCGCCGCCATTGAAAAACAAGCCTTGGGCGGAACGTGCCTCAACCGCGGCTGTATTCCTTCCAAAATGCTGATCCATCCGGCGGATTTGGCCATGGAAATCAAAGGCAGTGGCAAATTCGGCCTGCAGATGCCGGGGCGATTACGCGTGGATTTTGCGGCGCTCATCAACCGGATCTCGCAGACCGTGGATGGCGACTCGGAAAAAATTGCCGCCGGATATGCAAAAAATCCCAATATTGATTTTTATCCCTTCGAAGCGCGTTTCTTATCCGATCGTGTCATTGAAGTCCATGGTGAGAAAATGACCGCGGACAAAATTTTTATTGCCGTTGGCGCGCGGCCATTTGTTCCTCCCATTCCTGGTCTTAAAGGAACCCCTTTCATGACGAGCACCGAAGCCTTACGCAATGGGAATCTTCCTCAAAAAATGATTGTTCTCGGCGGTGGTTTTATTGCTGTGGAACTTGGACACGCCTACGGGGCGTTAGGTACAGAAGTGCACTTTTTGGTCCGCCGGCGCTTATTGTCCCGGGAGGATCGCCAGATCAGTGACGAATTCCAGCGAGTATTTTCCCAGTTCCATCAAGTCCATTTGGGTGTCATCCCCACACGGATGGAATATGATGGAGAAGAATTCCATGTTTTCTTCCAAGATCAACATAAAAAGGAACATCGTCTTTGTGCCGACGCATTGCTGGTGGCCAATAGCATTGTTCCCAATACCGATGCCTTAGGTTTGGAGAACACCTCGATTGCCCTCAATTCCGACGGGTTCGTCCTGGTGAATGATTTTTTGGAAACCACAGCCCCAGATGTTTATGCCTTGGGAGATTGCATCGGACGATATTTTTACCGGCATACGGTGAATTATGAAGGCGAATATTTGTTCCGTACTCTTTTTAAAGAAGAAATCCGCAAACCGCTGGTTTATCCGCCCATCCCGCATGCCGTCTTTACTCACCCGCAAATCGCCTCCGTCGGAAAAACTGAGGATGAACTCAAGATGGATGGCGTTGATTACATGGTGGGTCTTAACCCTTATCAGAAAAGCGCCATGGGCATGGCGCTTTTATCGGATTCGGGCTTTGTGAAACTGTTATTTGAGCGCTCCACGCGAATCCTTTTGGGCGCGCATATCATTGGCGATGAAGCATCCAATATGATCCACATGCTCATTGCCTTCATGTATAAGAAGGCAACCTTGGATGATCTCTTGGGAATGGTTTACGTGCATCCGGCGCTTCCCGAGATTGTGCGCAATGCGGCGCGAAATGCGCAGGCGGAGTTTGAAAGAGCTGGTAAAAGGGATTAAAGGAATTGGGGATTTTGGGAATTAGGGACTTGGATGAGAGAAGCGTCTTAATGGCCTAAATCCCATAATCCTTTATTCCCTAAATCCCAATCGCACGTTGACACACTAAAGTCACTTCCCTATAATAGGCCCCAATGAGAAATTCTGAAATCGCCATCGCCCTTTCCAAAGTCACCAAATTCTACCAAAAATTTCAGGCCCTCGATAATGTCTCCTTTGAAGTCAAGCGCGGAGATTTTTTTGCTTTTTTGGGCCCGAATGGGGCTGGCAAAACGACGACCATCAACTGCCTTACCGGTTTATCCAATCATCAATCCGGCGAAATTCAGGTTTTCGGTTACGATACGACCCGCGAGTACATTCATTCCCGACGGCTCATTGGCCTGTGTTCTCAGGAATTCAATTTTGATCCTTTTTTGACCCTGCACCAATTGCTGGTATACCAGGCCGGTTATTTTGGCATCCTTCCTTGGGAAGCTGCCCGGCGGGCGGATCGACTGTTAGAACGTTTTCAGCTAACCGAGAAACGCAATTGCAAGCACCGGGCCCTTTCCAGCGGCATGAAAAAACGCCTCCTCTTGTGCCGGGCCCTCATTCATGATCCGGAAATTTTGATCCTGGATGAACCAACTTCTGGTTGCGACTTGGAACTGAAATTCCTCACTTGGGATTATCTGACTCAGTTGAACAAAGAAGGTAAAACGATTTTCCTGACCACCCATTATATGGAAGAAGCAGAAAAACTTTGCAAAACAATCGGCATCATCAATCACGGCAGAATCGTCCGCATCGGTGATAAGAAAAGCGTCTTGCAGGACAAATCTCTCGAAGCGGTGTTTTTGGAAGTCACAGGGCCGGAATAGCAAGAGGTTGCAAAGGTTGCTTCAACCATTCGTTGGATTTTAAAAGAAACCTCCATAACCTCCTCTACAACCTTAATAACATTTTCAACCTTTCATCGCTGGATTTTTCCATGATCATCAACCCCGTCGGGACTGCATCGTTATCCAAACGCGAAATTTTACGATTCCTTTCCGTTGCCAGCCAAACGATCTTTCCTCCGATTGTGACCTCCATGCTTTTTATGTACATCTTTGGCGTGGCCTTAGGCCAGCGGATTGATTTTAGTCGGATGGGGATGACCTATTTGCAATTCATTGTGCCGGGGATTATGACCATGCATTTGATTTCCAGTTCTTACGAAAATACAAGCTCTTCGCTATTTATTGCCCGATGGCACAATCACATTCAAGAAGTGCTTCTGGCTCCTCTCTCCTATTTTGAGATGGTCCTGGGTCTCTTGGCCGGGGGGGTGGCCCGAGGCTTTTTGGTTGTATGCGGGGTTTTTCTTGCCGCCACCATATTTGTTCCGGTTGCCATTCCTCATCCGGTTGTTTTATTGTACTTCATTTTGTCCATCTCGGTCATCTTCGCGTGCGCCGGCATGATTGGGGCGCTCTGGGCCGAGGATTTTAGTATGCTGAATCTTTGGCATGTGTATTTGATTGTCCCGCTCATTTTTATGGGTGGGGTTTTTCACCCGATTGAAATTTTGCCGCGTTCCATCCAAATCATCTCTGTCTTTAACCCCATGTACTATCTCGTCAATGGCATGCGCTACAGTATGACCGGAATGACCGAGGTTCCCCTGGCCCAATGTG
Source organism: Candidatus Omnitrophota bacterium (assembly GCA_023247725.1). GTDB lineage: Bacteria > Omnitrophota > Gorgyraeia > Zapsychrales > JAHFFX01 > JAHFFW01. The sequence continues at coordinate 39,764 of JAHFFW010000016.1, forward strand.
TCGTGTTCAGTTTTTTTATGGCGTTGCTTTTCTTTTTTGTCACGGTCTACCTCTTCAAAATCGGCTATAAGTTAAGAACCTGATTCTGGCATTTTATTAGCCCGCGAGGATTGGATCACATGGCCGAAGAATTCAATTCCAACCCTCATCCGCGCCAAGATCAAGAAAGCCCAAAAGGCCCAATTGTCCGGGGGGAAAATTTCTCAAGGGCCCATGGATGGCAGCGGCCCGCCCAATCGCCACGGCATGCCCAAACTCCCTCCGGGCCAGCGCGAGGTTCCCAACTGGCCTGTTTTAGATCTCGGCGTCAAGCCAATCATTTCCCTGAAGGATTGGAAGCTGGAGGTGAAAGGAGAAGTTGAAAATCCTTATTCGTTGTCGTGGGAAGAATTCCTGGCTCTGCCCCAAGTTAGTGATATCTCCGATTTTCATTGTGTAACGAGTTGGAGCCGGATGGATAATCATTGGAAGGGAGTTCAATTAAAGACCTTGGCACAAAAAGCACTCCCTAAGCCAACTGCAAAATTTATTTACTGCACCGGCTATGACGGTTATTCTACAAATCTCCGTCTAGAAGAATGCCTGGATGAGGATGTCCTTTTGGTTCATACTTGGGAAGGCCAACGACTGCCCATCGAGCATGGTGGTCCGGTTCGGATGATCACACCGAGGAAATATGCCTGGAAGGGCAGCAAGTGGATTAAGGAAATTATTTTCCTGGCTCAGGAGCAGCTAGGATTCTGGGAATTGCGCGGGTATTCGAATACCGCCGAGCCCTGGGACAATGATCGTTATTCCTGACCTTCTTTGAGGTTTCTTTCAATGTATTCCTGCGCGGTGTAGGCGCAAATAGCCAAGGCGTGGATCTCGCTTTCGAGCTCGGATTGAAGGCAGGCATAAATCTGCCGGTGCCGCTCGAGGAAAGAAGTATGCCGGAAATGATCCGACACAATGAGAACCGAAAAATGCGTGCCCCCGGCCGAGGCCGCCTCCAGATGATTGGCATGCAAGTGACTGTCGTCTTTAACTTCCAGGAAGACTGGTCGGAATTCCCGGTTCAATAATTCGTTGACACGTTCGATGGTTGGCATATTTTCCTTTAATTTTAGTTTAACACAGTTCCCTTTTCCAAAATGAATCTTTCTTTGAACGTGCAAATCCTGATTGGCACCATTGCGGGGATCCTTGGCGGATTGGCCTTATCTTTCTTAAGTCCCTCCTCTGTTTTTTATGCATCGGTCATTTATGTCTGCGATATTCTTGCCGGCTTATTTGTGAATCTTCTCAAGATGATTCTTATTCCGCTCATTTTTACTTCGGTCGCCGCTGGAATTGCGAATCTGAGTACTCACCGGCAAATAAAAAAAGTCTGGACGTACACCTTAATTTATTTCGGATTCTCCTCAATGGTGGCTGCCACTCTAGGGCTGACAGCGATGAATGTGTTTAAACCGGGCTTTGGCTTACATATCTTTTCGGCCTCGCCGGAATTAAAAGCGACACAAATGACCCTGGCTCAATTCATACAGTCGTTTCTATCCGGCCTGTTCGTGAACCCCGTGAGCGCCATGGCCCAGGGCAATATTCTAGCGACGGTTGTTTTTGCCTTTTTTATGGGGGCCGCCTTAATTGCTTTTCGTGAGCGGACAACAACATTGTTCCGGCTTTTGAATGAAATTGTCGACATCATCATGCTCATGGTCCAATGGATCATGCGGTTAGCGCCATGGGGGATCATGGCTTTATTGATCAAACTGATGGCCACTGCGGATTTCGCGCTGTTCCGTGCAATGGGAACATTTATGGCGGTGGTCTTGGGTTCGACCATGATCCACGGGTTCATCATTCTGCCCGCGGTTCTTTATTGGCTGACGAAAAAAACGCCGCTGTTCTTCTTTAAAGGATTTTATGAAGCCCTCATCACCGCCTTTACGACCAGTTCCAGCAATGTCACGCTGCCCGTCAGCATTCGTTGTGCCCGGGAAAAACTGAACATCGATCAAGAAATCAGTGGATTCGTCTTTCCGCTGGGCGCGACGGTGAATATGGACGGAACCGCGCTTTACGAAGCCGCCGCTGCCCTGTTCGTGGCCAATGTAGTGGGCGTGCATTTGAATCTCGTGCAGCAGATCATTGTGGTGTTGATGGCGGTCGTCGCCTCCATCGGCGCTCCGGGAATTCCCAGTGCGGGGATGGTCACCATGCTCATGGTTTTGCAAGCCGTCGGTCTTCCCATTGAGGCTATTTCTCTCTTATTACCCATCGATCGGTTTCTCGATACCTTCCGCACCATGGTCAATGTCGAGGGTGATGCGGTCTGCAGTTTAATCGTTCAGCATCTCGTGAAGGAAAACCCCTGATTCATCCGGCGTCGCTCCAAATCTTTCGATGGGGGAGCTTCGCCGGATGCCCGGCGAAACTGCACGCGAAAGCAATGAAGCGAAGAAGGACACTTTGGCAAAAGACGGGTCATACTAAGGTGCCGCGGGCTCTGTCTGTGGGGTTCCATTCCTTCAGTAAAAATCAATTGGCCAAATAAAATTGATCCGTGGCGGATTTTCCAAACTCGACAAGGGAACATTTTTGTGTCATATTAGGGCTGGCCAAAACTCGCTCAATTTCTTAAAAGTCATTCGGCGGGTTACCGGCCCGGCGTCATTTGAGATTTTGGGATGAGCCAGTGATGTGAGGTAAAACGGATGGTCCAGGTGCAACAGATCAATCAAAGCCAATGCGGCAAAATCCTTATCGAGCATCTCAGAGAAAAACAGAGCGCGATTCTTTCGTGGCTCAAGGCTCACGAGACATCGAAAGAGCTGCCTTTGTATTCTTCGGTTGATATCCGCGATGCCTGTTTTAAAATCGCGGTCGTCGACACCAATCTTTTCCCCGCTGGATTTAATAATTTGTGTGAGCATGGCATCGCGGATGCCAGCAAATATCTCCGGCAAGCGGTTTTGGAACGTGTTCCCTCTTGTCGCGATATCTTGATTGTGGCAGAAGATCATACCCGTAACACCTGGTATCTGGAAAATATTCGCGTCATCAAAGAAATCACTCAAAACGCTGGTTTTGCGGTCAAGATCGCCATGTTCTTTGACATTCAACCAGAATTTTGCGAAAACGGCGGATCTGTTCAATTAGAAACAGCGACGAAGAAGCTCGTCCGAATTCATTGCTTACGAAGACTTCTGGAAAAATTTCCGGTCGATCAACCGCATTTTGATCTTATCATCCTCAATAACGATTTGACCGGCGGTATTCCGCAAATTTTAAAAGAATCCCAAATCCCGATTTATCCTTCGATTCAAGCCGGATGGCACTCCCGATCCAAGTCGCGGCACTTCAAACTAGCCAATGAATTGTTAAAGGAATTCGCCAAAATCATTAACATGGATCCGTGGTTCTTTTCTTGCCTGTATCGAACGATCGATCAGGTGGATATCAACCAAGAGGCGGATCGCCAGAAAATCAAATTATTGGCCAATGATTTGTTTGAAGAGATCAAGCATAAATACCGTCAGCATCGGATTGAAGAAAAACCGTTTATCTTTATCAAATCTGATTCCGGAACCTATGGCATGAATGTTGTCCCTATTGAAGACCCACAAGATATTCTGGAATTGAACCGCCGCGCCCGCAACAATCTCTCGAAGGGCAAGAGCGCGCAGGTCATTGACCGCTTTCTTCTCCAGGAAGGGGTTCCGACGGCGTACCAGATTGGTGATCAGGTCAGCGAAGCCTGCGTCTATCAAATCACCAATAATATGGTGGGGGGATTTTATCGCAGTAACGCCGCCAAATCTGAACGAGAAAACCTCAATAGTCCGGGAATGGAACTTAAAACCATGTGCCCCCACCTTCCGAAATACGGCCTGGATGAGATTCATCCCGATGTCAATATCTTCGATGTTTACCGCGTTCTCGCCCGCATTGCGGGAATTGCGGCCCACCGCGAAATCGTCCAGATGGAGCAGGATAAAGAATGAATTTCGTTTTTCTGATGGACCCCTTGAGCAGCGTCATCATGGAAAAAGACACCTCTTTTGCACTGATGCTGGGGGCTCAGGAACGTGGTCATGCCGTCTTCTTTGTCACCGATGGAGGCGTGAATCTTTTAAACGGAAAAATTTATTTTCAGGCCCAATCGATCGTCGCGCAAAAAGTCCCCGAACAACCCTTTATTCGCCAACGCGCCCTCGAGCTTCCTGCCGAAGAAGTCAATGCCGTTTTTGTCCGAAGCGATCCGCCCTTTGATTATCAATATCTGCTGAACACTTGGTTGTTAGACCGTTTGCCATCCTGGATTCCTGCTATCAATAGCCCCGCTGGATTGCGTAGCGTCAATGAGAAACTCTGGTTAACCCAGTTCCCTTCTCTGACGCCGCGGACATTGATTAGTCGAAACCGCCAGGACATCATCATTTTTTTTAATGCCGAGAAAAAAATGATCGCCAAGCCCACGGATAACTATGGGGGCTTTGCGGTCTTTTTGGTCGAACACAATGACCCCAATGCGAATGTGATTTTGGAAACATTGACCGCGGGATGGACGAGAGAAATCATTGTACAGCAATATGTCCCAGAAGCCCGGAAAGGCGATAAACGAATTCTGATTTTAGATGGCGAACCATTGGGAGCGGTCTTGCGGGTTCACGCCCCCGATGATCACCGTAATAATTTTTTCTCCGGCGGCAAACCGCATGCGTGTGACATAACCGCCAGGGATCGGGAAATCATTTCTGTCCTGCGCCCGCATTTAGCGCGCCTGGGATTGTATTTCGTGGGGATTGATATTCTGGGCGATTACTTGACGGAGGTCAATGTCACCTCTCCGACGTGCCTGCAGGAAATGAATCGCCTCTATGATCTGAAATTGGAGTTAAAAGTTATTGAGTTTGCCGAAAGATTGGTTGACCGCCTCCGGCGCGAAAGTACAATAAAAGCCTGACATTGTTTGATTGGCCAAGTTGAACGAACATGCCAAAGTTGTCGTTTTACTATTTTGAAGGCTGTCCATACTGCGCCCGGGTTCGTGATTATATGGCTAAAAATAATATCGCCATTCCCCTCAAAGATATCCGGAAAAATCCTTCGGACCGTGATGAACTGATCCGGATTGGCGGAAAGAATCAGGTTCCGTGTCTGGTGATTGATGACAAGCCACTCTATGAGTCGACGGATATCATTGCGTGGCTAAAAAAGAATTGGAAAGGATGAGCCAGCCATGACGCTTGAGGACATGAAGCGCACGATTGAAACAGCCATCCCGCAGTCGGCTGCCTACATTTTGGATCCGATGAATGATGGACAGCATCTGCAAGCCTTTGTCGTTAGTCCAATCTTCGAAGGATTACCTTTGTTTAAACAACAGCAGATGGTGATGAAGGCTCTCAAAAATGCCTTTGACAGCGTCCATGCCTTGGGATTAAAGACGTTCACCCCAACCGAATGGCAGACTGCGCGACTAAAATACGGATTATGAACCTCCCTGGCTTTTGCAGGCGTGTGAAATTTTTGGGAGGTTCATTCCTTCGTAGCTCAACGCGAAGCAATGGAGCGAAGGAGAATAAATGACTACACGGAGGTTTTAGATGGAAATCAAGGAAACGATCCAGAAGGACATCACCGACAACAAAGTCATGATCTATATGAAAGGCACACCGGATTTTCCCCAATGCGGATTTTCTGCTCAGACCATCAATGTTTTTAAATCCTATAGCGTCCCGTTTGGTGCGCGCAATGTCCTAGAAGATCCGAATTTGCGCCAAGGGATCAAAGATTTTACTGATTGGCCGACGATTCCGCAGGTCTTTATTGGCGGGGAATTTATCGGCGGTTGCGACATCATCATGCAGATGCATCAGAATGGAGAATTAAAAAAACTGTTGGAAAAGATTTGATTTCACTTAAAGTCACGAGGAACGAAGGACGATCGCTTCGCTAGGACGATGGACGAGAAGCCTTCGCGTCCCTCGTCCCACATCCCTCATCCTTCGAATGAGGGATTTCCCTAATTGTCTTGTACGGGTAAATCCCCGACGTATGGCCATCATTCCAGTTGATCCCGATCGCATAATTGCCTAAAGGGAAAATCTCTTTTGGTTTAATATCGGCCTGGACATGTTCCGGTAAAAGTTTTTGATTTCCGGTTAGTTCATCCACACATAACGCGCAGCGGCAACTTAAACGCAAATCTCGGTTCGAAACTTTAAGTTCTTCCCCATTCGACCATTTGAGATAAGTAAACCGATCATCAAAGCGGATCTGGGGAATTTCTTTCCGGCTGATCCTGGTCTTTCCATGAGCCCGCACCACCTGATCCACGGCTTCTTGAATCAAAGGGTTTTCAATCTGTGCGTCGAGAGACGTGGTCAGTTCCTTGAGAAGTGGAATCTGGGCTAGCGTCGGCAGACCAAATCGCTCTTCCAGCGTGGTTGACTGACTTCCCCCAAAAATGTAATGCCTTTTTTGGCATTGATCGCAGATAAAGTAAGACATATTCTCGATGATTCCAAGAATGGGGATATCCACCTTCTCGAACATGAGGATCCCGCGGGATACATCCACTAAGGATAACGTTTGCCGGGTGGTGACAATGACCGCCCCGCTTATGCGCACGGCCTGCGTGATGGTCAATTGGATGTCTCCCGTTCCCGGCGGCATGTCAAGGAAAAGATAATCGAGCTCTCCCCAGGCGGTATTGTGCAGCAATTGCTGAATGTAACGCGACACAATAGGCCCGCGCAAAACCGCCGGCGCATCGCCTAAAAGAAAACCAAAAGACATCACCTTCAGGGAATGGTGTTGGAGCGGAATAAATTGATTTTTATCATTGACGTAAATGGTCACATGACGCAAGTTGAATAAGGAAGGAATCGACGGCCCATAAATGTCCGTATCCAATAAGCCAACCCGGAATCCTCGTTTGGCTAAGGCGAGCGCCAAACATCCACTAACGGTGGACTTGCCCACTCCGCCTTTCGCCGAAGAAACCGCAATGATCGATTGGACGCTGGTCAAACCGCTCTGTTGAATGTCCGTCGCTGAACCTTGCGACCGAGGGGTCGCAGTCATATGGACCTTGACTGTGCGCACTCCGGGAAGCTGACGCACGGCCTCTTGTGCTTGAGTTTGGAATTCGGTTTTGACCGGGCAGGCGGGGGTTGTCAGGTCAATATCAAAAGCGACGTTGCCGTCATTGATGGATAAATTTTTAATGAATCCCAGGGACACGATGTCCTTTTGAAAGTCCGGATCAATGATGTTTTTTAAGGCGCCGAGAATTTCTTGTTCGGTGGGCATGGCTTCTGTTTTTTTCTAAAGATAATGCGAGGGCGGCGCCCCGCCGCACTTTAAAGCTGGGCGGGGCGCCGCCCCGAATTTTCAGACCTTCATCCGTTCAATTTCTTCGTCAGAAAGTTTCTTCGCCCGCACTTTACGGATATTCGTACGATCCTTCACCAGCCAGTATTCGACCTCGATTTCTGGTGAATCCTTAAAGCTCGAGAATCGCTGCACTAGTCCCGCAGCGATGGTCAGGACTTCGGGGCCAGGATCATAGCCTTTAAGAACCAACGTGGGCCCCTTCTTATTTTCAACTTCAAAAATCAAATCATCAGAATGAGCAAAGGAGCGTAATGACTCATTTTCCGGTTCATCGCGGCCGAGAACCAGTTTGAAATCTTTGGAGTAACGAAAATGCCGGCCCCACTTGAGGCTGATCGTTTCACGGAACGTGCGATAACCATGGTCGAGGGTGTCCTTCATCCGCCGGGCAAAATTTTTATCGGTCAATAAACATCCGCCGGCGGGCGGCAAAAAATCCTTGATTTGATAACGCCGGGCCAATTCCAATTGAGGTTTACGAGTCCTTCCGGAAATATTGAGCAGTCTTTGGCGGTCGATGAGGCCTTCTTGTTCGGGAATCGTTGGTTCCAGTAACTGAGCGCATAGGGGTCTTAGTAAACAGCCCTCCAATTGGCTTTCCCTTTCAATCATCCGGAGGCTATGGCGCATCTGAGACATCGGCCGTTGCCCAAGGATTTCTCCGGTAAAGACAAAATCCGCCCCAATCGAGCGCATATATTGACCGGCGCGGGCAAACATGTGGATTCGGCAATCGACGCAGGGGTTAAGCGCCGAGCCATAACCGTGTTTGGGTTTCTTCACGATCTCGAGGTAACGTTCATCCAACTGCAAGACGATGCAATCGATGCCCAATTGGGCGCTAGCCTGCAAAGCCTTGGTCTTGTCGCAGCATCCCCAGGGCATGGCAAAATACACCCCTTGCACCTTAACGCCAAGCTCCTGAACAATCTTGGCAGCCAAAATACTATCGAGACCTCCGGAGATGAGGCCCACGGCCTTGACGGTTTTGGGTTGGGCATTCGATTGCTGAATCATCGATTTCCTTAAACTTTTAAACTTTGGGATGTTACTATAGCGAAATTCATTTCGATAAGCAAGCCGATTATCGCTTTATTGACCTTTCTTCCATTAAAAGCATTGCTGTGGAAGTCAATACTGCCTTTTCCCGAAGAGAAGAAAGGTCTAATACTGGCTTCCACTCTGCTTTTGGATGGGAAAAGGCCAGTAAAAAGTGTCCACTTTTAATTTTAAAATGACATGAAGGAAAATTTGGCTTGCTTAGGAAAAGTCCATTTGTTAATATAATCACCTTATTCCAACCCCAATTTCTGATCGATGGAAACCAAAAATAACCCTCAAAGGATCGAGGCGAAACCGTCCTTCGCATCGGGACAAAAGCCAATGACCGGGGCCGAAGCCTTAATCCGTTGTTTGGAAAACTTCGGCGTGGAATATATCTTTGGTCTTTCGGGCGGGGCCGCCATTCCTATCTTTGATGCCCTAGTTGGATCGAAAATCAAATTGATTCTCGTCCGGCATGAACAGGGCGCCACCCATATGGCCGATGGTTATGCGCGGGCAACCGGCAAGCCCGGCGTCGTCCTTGTGACCAGCGGTCCCGGCGCAACCAATACGGTGACTGGGATCATGACGGCCCACATGGATTCGGTGCCTATGATTGTCTTAACCGGTCAGACCATTAGCCCCATGCTAGGCAAAGATGCCTTTCAGGAAGCGGATATCTTTGGCATCACCATGCCCGTCGTGAAGCATAGTTACTTAGTGAAAACGACCAATGATATTCCTCGCGTTGTGAAGGAGGCTTTTTATATCACCAGCAGTGGCCGGCCTGGTCCCGTGCACATTGATTTGCCCAAGGACGTGACCTCCAGTCCCTTCACCGGGGAAACCCTTGATCCCAAAATGGATATTCCGGGTTACAAAGTACCGGGAAAAGGCAAGAAATCCGACATCCTCAAGATGGCCAAATTATTCCAAGGCTCGAAGCGTCCGGTTTTACTCGTCGGACACGGAGCCGTTATTTCCCGGGCTGGCGCCGCGATCAAAGAGTTAGCCTACAAGCTTCGTTCCCCCGTGACGAATACCCTGTTAGGAAAAGGCGAATTTCCCGAAACCGATCCGCTTTCCCTGGGGATGCTGGGAATGCATGGGACGGCCTATGCCAATCTTGCTTTGACGCGCTGTGATTTGATTTGTTCCATTGGTTCACGCTGGGATGATCGGATCAATGGCAACCCGGCCAAATTCTGCATCGGCGCAAAAAAACTCCATATCGACATCGATGAAGCCGAAATAAATAAAATTGTTAAACCCGACGCCTATTGCGTGGGCGATGCAAGGCTGATCGTAGAAGAATTAGTGAGGCATATTGAACCTTTGGATACAAAAGAGTGGTTGGAAGAACTCGAGGGTTACAAGAAGCAGCATCCCTTAAAATTTCATAGTGACCGAGGTCTCACCGCCCAGTATGTCCTCTATGAATTACAAAATGTCACCCAGGGTCGTGCCACCATCTCCACGGATGTGGGACAGCACCAGATGTGGAGCGCGCAGTTTAACTTGGCGATTAAGGGGGATCGCTGGCTGTCTTCCGGGGGTGCGGGGACCATGGGATTTGGTTTTCCGGCGGCGATTGGCGCGCAATTCGGTCGTCCTCACGATCTTGTCATTGCCGTCGTCGGTGATGGTGGATTTCAAATGACGCTTTATGAGCTGGCAACGGTCTATGTTCACAAATTGCCGGTCAAGGTTTTGATCATCGACAACAAATATTTAGGAATGGTCCGTCAGTGGCAGGAGCTCTTTTTTGATAATCGCCTTTCCGGCGTGGACCTGGAGGGAAATCCGGATTTTGTGAAGCTGGCCGAGGCCTATCATGTCAAAGGAGTTCATATTGATAAAGTCGAACATGTGCGCGAGCGCCTTGAGGAAGCGATCAATCACCCTGGCCCCGTTGTCATCTGGGCCGAGGTCATCAAGGAAGACAATGTGTTTCCCATGATTCCGGCAGGAAAATCCGCCTACGAAATGATCATCGAACCGCCGAAAAAAGATCAACGATTGGAAAAGCCATCGGGAAGTACATGAAAAAAGTCCCAATAACCAAGATACAATAATCAAACATTTTGGTGGTTTGAATTTGGAATATTTTTGGTTATTGCCTCTTGGGATTTGGTTATTCATATGAATATTCCCAAAAAAAATCCCAATGTGCATACGATCAGCATGCTGGTGGCCAACAAGCCCGGCGTTTTGGTTCGCTGCGCTCAGGTCTTTGCCCGGCGGGGATTTAATATTGATGCCCTTGTTGTTTCCGCCTCCGTCAATCCCAAATATTCTCGGATGACGATCACCGCAACCGGGGACCCGCAAACCCTCGAGCAAATCATCAAACAGACGGCGAAGCTCATCGATGTCATTCATGTCAGCGAGCACACCGGCGTTGACTCCATTGACCGGGAATTCGCGTTATTCAAGTTGAACGTCCCTCCTGCCAAACGCGCGGCGACCCTTAAGCTGATCAAGGGCCGGGCCCATGTAATCGATGAGAAACAAGGAAGCCTCATCGTTGGCAAAACTGGCACCACCGATGACCTGGATCAGTTTGAGGAAGAATTAAAGAAATTCGGAATTATCGAGATGGTGCGGTCGGGGAAGCTCGTGATGGCGAAGGGAAAAGAATCGACCTAATTTTGATCGGCCAACGAGCAAGGCAGGATTTTGGGAAGTTCTTTAGGCGGCAGGACCACTTCAGAAATTTCAACTCCCCTTTCATCGTATTCAATCGACGTAATGCGGCACCGGTCTTGATCAATGTCTGGCCGGTCGATCCCCAAATACTGCGCGATCGCGGCACGCAGGGCCTCCCACTCGAGGTGAAGAACGAATTGGCGTTCTTCATCGCCGTCACAGGCCAGCTGTTGGACTAACCGCGCATACTGAAAATCGAGGATTTCTTCCAAGGTTTTTCCTGCACAGAATTCGGAAAAACCCGTCGATGCACCAATTTCGCGGCTGCAGGTGATCTTGGCGAATTCAAATTTAACGAATCGTTCATTGTTATCCAGGCGAATGTTCAATCCGGATGAACTGTCTGAGCATGGCATAGCGTCACCTATTGTTTAACATAATACAATCCAGTATCTTCATCAATTGAACATTCGATGGAATTAAACAATTTTGTACAAGCCGTTATAAAGTTGGTTCGCGTGAAGTTCTGTTCCTTAGAATCATTCTTTCGGTGGTCGGCTGACAAAAAGTCATAAAAAATGATCGTCAGTCGATCAGGGAAATCCTTGACTGGCATAATCCGCCAAATTCCTGAATTCTCTTGTTTGGCTTGAGATCCTTTCCTCTTCCAGATGACTTGCCAGTAATGACCGTCAGCCTTTAATGTCAATTGTTCCGTTGATTCTCCGTAATTGGCCTCGTAAGTCCCTACCAAATCTTTTGGATTTAATGAGCATCCCGTCAAGATGATAAACGAGATCAAACAAATGAATCGGCGCATGCAATCGGTATTCTCTTTGCTTATTCAGTATTACAGAAAGCGGATCATTGAGAAATAAAAATTTGGACCGCTATAAAAAAGACCCTGAATCATTTCATGGCCTTTGAGGCAGGGTGAGCTAAAAAAAGTTCACCATTCCAGCGCGCCACCGGTTTGATATTCGGTGACCCGCGTTTCAAAGAAGTTCTTCTCTTTCTTAAGATCAATCACTTCGCTCATCCAGGGGAACGGATTCTCGCAGTGATATTGTTTGGGCAGACGCAATTTCTCCATCCGCCGGTCGGCAATGTACTGGACATATTCCCGAATCATCGGGACGTTTAACCCCAGTACCCCCCGCGGCAAACATTCCTTCGCGTAATTGATTTCCAGCTCCACGGCCTTTTTGATGCGGCCGATCAAATGCCTCTGGAATTCCGTCGTCCAAATATCCGGATTCTCATCGACGATTCCGTTAATGAGCGCGATCCCAAAATTCATGTGGATGCTCTCATCTCTGAGGATGTACTGGATCTGTTCGCACGTTCCCGGCATGCGGTTCTGGCGGCCAAAGGAGAGCATCGTCACAAACCCGCTGTAGAAAAAGATTCCCTCGGTCACCACGTAAAATCCCACAAGATTATTGATGAATTCTTGTTTTCCTTCCGTTGTTTTTAAATCCATGCTCTCATCCAAAATGCCATCCGTGCAGCTCATCGAGAATTCATCTTTTTCATAAATCTCTTTATTCTCCCGATACATGTTGAACATCTCCCCCTGGTCCATGGATAACGACTCGATGATGTACTGAAAGGCATGCACGTGGATGGCTTCTTCGAAGGCCTGGCGCAACAAGTATTGACGGCATTCTGGATTATCTACGAGTTTATAAATAGACAGGACGATGTTATTGCCGACCAGAGTTTCCGCGGTTGAAAAAAATCCCAGATTGCGTTTGATCACATGGCGTTCGTCATCGGTGAAGGCCTTGGGATTTTTCCATTGCTCAATGTCGCGCTGCATGGAGATCTCCGTCGGCATCCAGTGATTGGCGCAGCCATCCAAATAAAAATGCCAGGCCCACTGGTATTTGATGGGGACCAGCTGGTTGACATCCACGGTACGACCGTTGTTAATAAGGAACTTATTGTCAACGGAAATTCGTTCCCGGGTCATTCGAATGCTGCCGCTCGCCGTTTTACAAACCTTTTCCTGGGGTGTAATCTCCGACATAATCCCTCCCGACAAGGTTACCCGGTTAAATATTTATTGGCAGGCTTCGCAGTCCTGTTGTGGTTCGGTAGTACCAGTTTGACTGATGCGTCCTTTGTCATCCCGGCGTCTTTGGCCAACGACGTTGGCATACTTCGTGACATCGAGTGTGCTTTTTTCAATCCGCGTCGCACCCATCGAACGCAGATAATAGGTCGTCTTTAACCCCTTTTCCCAGGCCAGCATATACATGTCGCTCACCTTTTTGCCGCTAGGTTTCGCCTGATAGAGATTGAGCGACTGGCCCATATCAATCCACTTTTGCCGACGGCTGGCGGCCTCCATCATCCATTCATATTCAATTTCAAAGGCCGTCGCGTATTTGATTTTGATGTGTTCCGGGATGCGGGAGATCTCTTGCACGCTGCCATCAAAATACTTAAGATCATCAATCATCTCTTTGTCCCACAAAGACAATTTCTTTAAGTCTTCCACCAAATATTCATTAATGACGGTGAACTCTCCGGACAAATTGCTTTTGACAAAGACATTTTTGTACATGGGTTCAATCGAGGCCGTGACCCCCACAATGTTGGCAATGGTTGCGGTCGGGGCGATCGCCATGGTGTTACTGTTGCGCAGGCCGAATTGAGCCATTTCCCGACGGACCACGGACCAATCCATTCGGCTGGAGCGATTCACCTCCAAATACCCGCCGCGTTCTTTCTCCAGAAGATTCAAGGTATCCAGGGGTAAAAGTCCGCGGTCCCATTTTGAGCCTTTGTAAGAAGGATAGGTCCCTCGCTCTTTGGCTAACTCAATGGAGCCGAGAATTGCGTAAAAGGAAATCGCCTCCATGCTTTCATCGGCGAATTGAACAGCCTCGTTCGAGGCATAGCCGAAATTTTGAATGTACAAGGCATCCTGAAAGCCCATGATTCCCAGGCCAACCGGCCGGTGTTTCAGATTGGAATTCCTGGCCTCTGGAGTTGGATAATAATTGACATTAATGACATTGTCCAGCATGCGAACGGCCGTGGCAACGGTTGCCTTTAATCGTTCGTGATCAAGTCCGCCCGGCGTTGTATGCGCCGCGAGATTGATGGAACCAAGATTACAGACCGCGGTTTCATCTTTGGAGGTGTTGAGTAAAATTTCCGTACATAAATTGGAACTGTGCACCACCCCGACATGATCCTGCGGCGAGCGAATGTTCGCGGGGTCCTTAAATGTGATCCAGGGATGGCCGGTTTCGAAAAGCATGCTCAGCATCTTGCGCCACAACTGGACGGCCGAGACCACTTTGTGCTGTCGCAGTTTTCCTTCTTTAGCCAAGGCCTCGTATTCCTCATAACGCTTTTCAAAGGCTTGCCCATAAAGATCGTGAAGACCCGAGGCTTCATTGGGAGAAAACAACGTCCAATTACCGTTGGATTTGACCCGCTTCATGAATAAGTCCGGAATCCAATTCGCCGTGTGCATGTCATGGGTCCGGCGGCGTTCATCCCCGGTATTTTTGCGTAACTCCAGGAATTCCTCAATGTCCAAGTGCCAGACCTCGAGGTAGGCGCACATGGCCCCCTGCCTTTTGCCTCCCTGATTGACCGCTAAGGCCGTGTCATTGGCCACTTTTAAAAATGGAATCACACCTTGGCTGCGACCGTTGGTTCCTTTGATGCGGGCGCCCATGGCGCGGACATTGGTCCAATCATTGCCAAGCCCGCCGCTCCATTTGGAAAGCATGGCGTCATCCTGAATGCATTTAAAAATATGATGCAGATCATCCATGACCGTTGTTAAAAAACACGACGAGAGTTGTGCATGCAGCGTTCCGGAATTAAACAACGTCGGAGTCGAAGAAATGAAACGGAATGTCGAAAGGATATGATAAAATTCCACGGCCATTTGATTCTTATCTTTGCCCTCATTGCCTGCGAGTCCCATCGCTACCCGCATCCAAAATATTTGCGGCAATTCCATTCTCCGGTCTTCCCAATGGATGAAGTAACGGTCATACAGCGTTTGCAATCCC
Organism: Candidatus Omnitrophota bacterium; assembly: GCA_023247725.1. Classification (GTDB taxonomy): domain Bacteria; phylum Omnitrophota; class Gorgyraeia; order Zapsychrales; family JAHFFX01; genus JAHFFW01. Next base: position 54,889 of record JAHFFW010000016.1, read on the forward strand.
ATGTACCGGAAAAGAAAATCCCGCGATGCATCGAGTTGTCGTCCCAGAAAATCGAGATCAAATTCTAAGAGGTTGGGGTCAAGCAATTCAAGTTCGATGGCTTTTTTGATGTACTGTGGGAAATACAAGGCATAATGTTCTTTCATTTGTTCAAAATTGACTTCCGTCTTCAAGGCTTCTCTATATTCATGCAGCAACAAAAGTCTGGCAGCGACAAAACTGTAGTTGGGTTCGACCTCAATCAAAGACCGCGCCGCCATAATATTGGACAACGTCATTTTGGTCTCGGTGATACCGTTGTAATAATTCTTGAGCGATTCGTTGAGGACTTTCTCGGCCGAAACATCGGCGAGTCCCGAAGCGCAGGTCTCTATCTGAAAACGCAGGACATCCAGATCAATAGGCTTTTCTTCTCCCGTTGAGGTTTTGACCACAAGATTTTTGACCCAGGCCAAAGGAGAAGGATGCTGCTGCGGTTCTTTTTGTCGAATCTTGGCCCGTTCTTCCCTATAAAGAATGTAACGCCTCGCCACATCATGGTAGCCAGAACCCATCAGGATCTTTTCAACCAGATCCTGGATCTCCTCGATGTGAATGGATTTTCCTTCTGGCCAAAGTTTTTTAATCTCAGCGACAACCTTATCGGAAAGCTCGCGGGATTTTTCAATGAGAAGTTCATTGAGCTCTCCGTTATGGCTGGCGCGGAAGGCCTTCGCAATGGCGAGGGTAATTTTTTCTGGTTTAAAGGAAACGATCTTTCCCTCCCGCTTGGTCGTCGTGTAAAGCTCAAACAAGGCTCGGCGGGCCGCGTGGTGGCGCCGGTAGCTGGCATAGCGCTCACCGATTTCTTTGAATCCATTTTCATAAAGTTGCCGGATGACCTCATCCTGGATTTCTTCCACAGTTAAGAATTCCTTATTTTGGGTCCGGCCCCGCAAGACGGAAAAAACGCACAGAGCAATTTTGTTGACATTGGCTGAATCAATATCCGGGAGATCCACTTCTCGGGGGAGACGGTTGTATTCCTTAAAGGCGTTGGCAATCGCATGGTTGATACGGCCGGCGTTAAACGTCACAACTTGCCCATTGCGTTTTTTGACCTTGATTAATACCGCTATGGTTTCCTTGGACATCAAGCTCTCCTCATGATAAGGGACGAAATGAATAAAACAGGTTGGGAATATCGGTTGAGATTATACAATATATTGTACAGCTAAATTTACGAGTACAATATGCAGTATAAAGATTTTCAAAACGATGTCAAGCGCAGAGTTGGTTTTTTTAGTGATTTTGCCGTCGAGGGAAAAAATGGGGCGCCCTTAAACAAAAAGACTCTCAAGGAAAGAGCGCCCGTAGAAATGGATTATTTTAAAGCGGCCTGATAACGACGCGAAACCGCCTCCCAGTTGATCACATTCCAAAAGGCCGTGATGTATTCCGGTCGACGATTCTGATATTTGAGATAATAGGCGTGCTCCCAAACATCCAGCCCCAAAATAGGAATACCCTTACAATCAGCCACATCCATTAAAGGATTATCCTGGTTCGGTGTTGAACAGACCGACAATTTTTTCGCTGAGACGCACAGCCACGCCCATCCACTGCCAAATCGAGTCTTGGCGGCGGCTTCGAATTTTTCTTTAAATCCGGCAAAGCCGCCAAATTCTTTTTGAATCCCTTCCGCGAGAGGACCGATCGGTTCACCGCCGGCCTTGGGACTCAAAATTTCCCAGAACAAGCTGTGATTGGCGTGGCCTCCGCCATTGTTGCGAACCGCGGTGCGAATATTTTCCGGCAAGGAAGAAATTTTGGCGATCAATTCTTCCACCTTCAACGATTCGAGTTGGCTGTTTCCTTTCATGGCATCATTCACGTTATTGATATAGGCTTGGTGATGCTTGGTGTAGTGGATTTCCATGGTTTTGGCGTCGATGTGCGGCTCGAGCGCATTGTAATCGTAAGATAATTTCGGTAGGGTAAAGGCCATTGTCGTCCTCCTTTGCTCGGGATATCTTTAAGTCGCTTTTTTGACGGCATCCAAAGCCGCTTGATAATCTGGTTCGCTCGTGACTTCCTTGACAATCTGGATATACTGAACTTTTCCTTTTGAATCAATGACAAAAACAGCCCGAGCCAAAAGTTTGAGCTCTTTGATCAAAACGCCGAAATTGTTGCCCATCTCCAGGTGCTTGTAATCCGAAACGGTTCGAAGATTCGAAACCCCCTCGGCGGCACACCAACGTTTTTGCGCAAAGGGCAGATCCATGCTGACGGTTAGAATCTGGACTTGATCTCCCAAGCGCCCGGCTTCTTCGTTAAACTGTTTTGTTTCTTTATGACAAACACCCGTATCCAAAGATGGCACGGTCAGCAACAGGCATTTTTTTCCTTTAAAGGAAGATAATTGGACTTCGGAAAGATCATTGGCAACAACCGTGCAATCCGGGGCATTTTTGCCGACCTCGACCTCACTGCCGGTCAATGTCAAGGGATTGCCCTTCATGGTGACGGCTCCTTTTCGATCTGACATTATGAACTCCTTGATTGATGAGAACAGTTATTCGAGAATTCTTTGGTAAGTGAAGGTGGCTAAGATTCCGCCGAGGATGGGACCGAGCCAGTACAGCCAAAGATTTTGTAATCCGCCGCCTAATAAGGCGGGACCCAAATGCCGGGCCGGATTCATGGCCGCTCCGGTTAAGGGGCCGCCGATGAGAATATCCAGGGCCACGGTTAACCCGATAAAAAGACCGCCGACTTTGGGAGCGCGCGGATCAACCGCCGTACCATAAACCACAAAGACCAAGAAAAAAGTCAAAATGAGTTCGGTGATTAAGCCCATGGCAACGGTGACTTCATTGGCCAAAGCCGGCGTTCCCATATTGATCACTTTGAGAATTCCCGCGGGAACAACCGCCTTGATGAGGCAGGCGGCAGCAATGGCGCCCAGACATTGAGCCAGGACATAGCCAATTGTGTTGAGGGAATCAATTTTTTTTGCAAAGAACAGACCAACGGTCACGGCCGGATTAAGATGACCGCCGCTGATAGCGGCCGTCGCACTGACCATGACCGCAATCGTGAGCCCGTGCGCCAAGGCAATCCCAACGAGGCCAGTCTGTCCGCCGTTCATGAGATTGCCGGCAATGGCTCCGACCCCGACGAAAATTAAGGCAAAGGTTCCAATAAACTCCGCTGCGCAAGCCTTTAAGTTCATAAGTCCCCTCGCTTTCTTACATTATTGACATTTTCTTATCCAAAGATGGAATAGCACTGATAGCGGGAAAGGAATCCTTCGGCGTCAGCAAGATGAAGGTATTAAAGTTCCAAGCCAGCCTGATGGAAGAACGAGCGAA
>JAHFFW010000001.1 GCA_023247725.1 Candidatus Omnitrophota bacterium
TCGGGCTCTCCTATGTGGGAATAAGTTTAGATGGTCTTAAAGAAACAAACGACCGTTTCCGGGGTATTCCCGGAGCATTTGATGCTGCTCTGGAAGGTATCAGGAATTGCATGTCTGTGGGTATCAAGGTAGGCCTGCGTTTTACGATCAATAAGAGAAATGCCCATGATATCGCGGGTATATTTCAACTCATTGAAAAAGAAAATATCCCACGGGTTTGTTTCTATCACTTGGTATACTCCGGAAGGGGTTCCAACCTAATAGAAGAAGACCTTTCTCACAAGGAAACCCGCGAGGTGGTTGATCTTATTATCAATAAAACAAAAGAGGCGCACGACAAAGGTAGAAAAATTGAGGTGCTTACCGTGGATAATCATGCCGACGGTCCGTATGTTTATTTAAAGCTGTTAAAGGAAAACCCCAAAAGGGCAAAAGATGTATTGGAACTCCTCCAGTGGAACGAGGGGAATAGCTCTGGTAAGGGACTTGCCTGTATAAGCTGGGATGGGGAAGTATATGCCGATCAGTTTTGGAGACAATACTCCTTTGGAAATATCAGAAAGAGAAAGTTTAGCGAGATATGGGAAGACACCTCCAACGAGTTAATGGCCAGGCTCAAGAATAAAAATCCTTACATCAAAGGACGTTGTTTCAAGTGCAGATGGCTCAATATATGCAGTGGGAATTTCAGGGCGAGAGCAGAGGCATATTATGGCGACATATGGGAACATGATCCAGCTTGTTACCTTACCGATGAAGAAATAGGCATTGAAGCCGAACCTTCCAAAAAAGCCAGACAAAAGGTATCTGTTCACTAACCCGACCTTCGCAATTCGAGGGGTAGATAAGCCGCTAAGCCAGTAAATTCAAGGGGTCATCTAAAAAGGTCGGCACTACAGACCAATCTGCCCAGAGGCATAAACCTTGGGCGGTGGTTGATCTGGAAGCGACAATCCCAGTTGAGTCAAAAGAAGAGAAACATCCTTGTCTGGCTGAGTGTAGCGGCTCATGACAATGTGACGGCCATCTGTAGTCGGTAAATGAATATCAATCATTTGAATACTCGATAGTTTTTTCAAGATTGTGTCAGATGTAAGTCCTGCGGCTCGTCTCCGCGCAAGATTTCGTAATGTTGTGTGGAGACAATAAGCCAAAAAGGAAACAAAAATATGAGCTTCGATTCTCTTTTCCAGTTGGTGCCAGACGGGACGGATGGAAAGCTCTCCCTTCAAGTCTTTAAATGCCTGCTCAATGCGGGTCAAAAGAAGATAAGACTCCCAGACGGTTTCAGGTGAAGCGGGAGCATTCCCAGTTTTTTGTAAAAAAGCAATGAACGAGTAGTATGATTGAATATTGAATACATTTTATAAAATCGTAGTGGCAAGGCGCGCCTTGCCACTACAGCCATGTGTATTGGTAGGTATAGTCAACCAAAAATAAGCAGCGTAGATGAGCGAGCGATTTTTTTGAGCTATGCCCACCCCATCGTGTTAATCTGATTTACAAAAAATCGGGAATGCACCCGGTGAAGCTGCCTGCATGTTGGAACGAAGCAGATAGCGTCCCTCACGCCGCAACGTTCTGCGCAGGCGTTGACGGTCCAGTTCAAAATGGAACGTGTGTTCGTTTACCGGTTCCTGCGTATTTGGCAGAGTGATGCGAACCAGCCCAAAGTCCCTCCCGGCATCTTTCTTTAATGCCCCTATATGCATCAGCAGGTCGTCACGAGTAATGTTCTTCCGATTACGAAGTTCGTGCAGGCTTGCCCATAGACGTTTGAGCCTGCGACGGCGCATGGAACGTTCCTTGACTACCCGGTCATTGCTTTCCACATAAACGTAGAGACAGGTTTGAAACCTGTCTCTACTATCATTTGTTATATTAACGCTGAGACTTTCACGCGCCTGTATCCATGGCTGTTCAAGCAATTGTTTTTCAACATGGCTCAAATGTCCCTTCGGGGTACCAACCAAGTAATCAATCCCCCGGGAACGCATCTTTTCCAGCGTATCCTCCGTTGGGATACCGCGATCCATGAGCCAGGTGCGCCTGAATTTCCCATACTGCTTTTCGATCCGATCCAGAAATTCCTCCAGTGTCGCAGTATCTCTTGTATTGCCAGGGTATACTTCATATGCCACGGGAAAACCTTCCGGCGTCAATACCAATGCCACAACCACCTGAACGCAATCGGAACGTTTGTCACGGCTGTATCCAAAACGTTTTTTACTACCCAATCCCGCCGCCGGAGGCTCACTTTCAAAA
>JAHFFW010000043.1 GCA_023247725.1 Candidatus Omnitrophota bacterium
TGCTTCAACAACTTTATCGCCAGCTGTCTTCGCTTCGCTATCTCTTCTTGGCTTCCATTTGGTCTCATACATATTACGATATCCTACTAAATCAATCGTTGGAAGAGAAAATTTCAATAGGATACCTTTCGGCCCTAAGCGTTGCACTTCCTTATTGAACTCGTGAAGTAATCCGTGACCAAGTTTTGACTAATCGATCATCAGACAGCTCACCGGTGACTGGTCACTTGTGACCTGACTCACGGCTTTTTTTTCTTCTTCTCTTTCTTGGCTTTCAACTCGATAATTGGTTTGCCCTTGTAATGCCCGCAGAAAGGACAGACCCGGTGGGAAATGATTGGTTTTTTGCATTGGGGGCAATGGCTAAAATTCGCGACCCGCAGTTTCCAGTGGGTGCGCCGTTTTCGGCTGCGTTGCCTCGAATGCTGTCGTTTTGGTAAGGCCATGTTTGTAACTCCTTAATTCTGATACGTAGGACGTGGGAAGTCCGTTCCTCCCCGCTGTTTGCTTGTTGCAAACAAGCAGCGGGGCAGTGTCACTTGGACGTGGGACGTAGAAGTGAATGTTGTGACATTCAAATACGTCCTACGTCCGAGCATGCCCAGTCTTAGATTGGGGCATGCGGACGTCCAACGTCCCACGTAAATCAGTTCTTTACGTTCTATTTCTTACAGCGACAAGCCTCCACATTCAAATCCCCGCCGCAGCCGGGACACAAACCCTTACAATCCGGTTTGCACAATACACGATTCGGGATGTGCAAGATCACTTCCTGGCGGATATCCTCGTCTAAATCGATCGTCTCCTGTCCCGTCACAATGTGATAATCAAAATCGTAAGTCTCCCGGCAATTAATCTCGACCTCCTTCAAGCACCGGGCACAATTCAGGCCGTAGCGTGAGCCAACTTGGGTATGGGCCAAAACCGTCTGGCCCACGCGTTGGATGCAGGCCTCGACCTCAAGAGGTTGGATCGCGTGAATTTCCGCTTCGGACAAACCAATTGTCACCGGCTCGATGGTTTCCTTGAATTCTAAACCCTGGGCCGGAATTGTGCGCACGGCAATCTTCACTTCTTCAATCGTTCTTTCAATCTTTTTTCGACGACCTTTGGGACAAACGAAGATACATTGGCCCCGAGCTGGGCCGCCTCTTTTAAAAGGGTCGAAGAAAGAAAGGAATATCCTTCGGAAGGCATGAGAAACACCGTCTCCATGCGTTCATTTAATCGGCGGTTGGTGAGAGCCATTTGCAATTCATACTCAAAATCCGAAAACATTCGCACTCCCCGGATCAAACAGCTCACCTGCTTTTTCTTGGCAAAATCAATGACGAGGCCTTCAAAGGCTTCCACCCGGACCTGAGGAAGGCCGCGGGTGCACTCCTTAACCATTAATAGCCGCTCTTCCAGCGGGAACAAAGGCTTTTTGTGGGAATTTTGCGCCACGCCGACAATGACCTCATCGAAAATCGACGTCGCGCGTTTGATCAAATCCAGATGACCAAACGTGACTGGATCAAACGTGCCTGGATACAAACCAATCCGGCCCAAGGTTGGACTCCGTCTAACGAAGGACGAAGGAAGAAGGACGAAGGACGAAAAAACTTCTGCGTCCCTCATCCCTCGTCCCTCGTCCCTCGGAAATTATAAATCTGTAGGCCTTAGGAAGGCTTTCTCTCATACACCGCCAGAAAAGAAGTCCCGTATTTTCTTTCTTTAATCAATCGAAAGGGGCCCTCTGCTTTCGGAAGAGTTTCCCATTTATCGAATTGAATGATCAGGTAGCAAACGGGGTGTAATATATCATACGAGGTTAGCAGTTTCAATACCTTTTTTCCCAGTTCCTCGCCGTAGGGCGGGTCCAGGATGATGCAGTCGAATTTTTTTCCAAGGCGAGCCATTTGCTTGATCGCGGCAAAGACATCGGATGGAATGACTTGATAGCGGATCTGCCCATTTTCATAAGAGGGGATGTTCAAAAGCTTCAAATTCTCTTCAATGACCCGTGAGCATAAAGGCTCGCGTTCGACAAAGGTGACCATTTTGGCCCCCAAAGACAAGGCCTCCAAACCAATGGCGCCGCTGCCGGCAAATAATTCTAAAATAACCATGCCGGTCAAGTCTTGACCAAGGATATCGAAGATCGCTTTGCGCAGGATATTGGGTGTGGGACGGATGCCGTGGGGCATGTAGATGTTTCTTCCGCGATATTGACCACTTAAAATTTTCATATCAATAAAATTGAATTACGTAACTCCATTTCCCTCACCCCGCCTCCACATTCACCAAATACGCCGGGTAACGCTTTTGGATGACCTGACGGATGATGACATTGTGCCCTTGGTGCAGATATGGATCAATCCGTGTCAATTCCAAGGCTTCGGTTCGCGCCAATTCCAAAATATCAAGTTGCGTCAGGGGGTTTGCCACTTTTAACTCATTTAACCCATGCTGATGGCGGCCAAAGAATTCACCCGGTCCGCGGATATTCAAATCCTCCTCGGCGATGCGGAAGCCGTCGTTGGTGGATAATAAGGCCTTGAGCCTGGCTTGGGCCTCGCTCGTCGTGGGATCGGCAACCACCAGGCAAACGGCCTCTGCTTGCCCCCGGCCGATACGGCCGCGCAATTGATGCAATTGAGCCAGGCCAAATCGCTCGGCATGCTCGATCACCATCACATTCGCATCGGGCACATCCACTCCCACTTCCAAGACGGTTGTGGCGACCAGGATATCGATGTTCTTATTTCTAAACTGCTCCATGGTGGCCTGCGTTTGTTTCCTGTTCATTTGCCCATGCACCAGCGCCAGGCGAAATTCCTTGAATTCCTGCTCGACAAATCTTTCGAACATCTTTTCCGCGGCCTTGAGTTGTAACTTCTCCGACTCCTCAATCAAAGGATAGATGATGTAGGCCTGCTGGCCCTGCGCCACTAACCGACGCACCATTTGATAAACCTCTTGTTCCTGCTCCTGCCGAAACATTCGGGTTGTGACCTTGCCTCTTCCCGGCGGCATTTCATCGAGAACGGATAAATCCAAATCGCCATAAAGCGTTAAACACAGCGTGCGCGGGATGGGGGTTGCGGTCATAATGAGGATATCAGGATTAAGTCCTTTGGCGGAAAGGATCGCCCGCTGGCGGACACCAAATTTGTGTTGCTCATCGATGACCACATAACTCAAATTTTGAAAATGGACGACATCTTCCAGAAGGGCGTGCGTGCCGATCAATAAATCGATTTGTCCGGACTGAACCTGGCGATAAATCTCTTCTTTTTCTTCTTTCTTGGCGCTGCCAACCAATAAGCCCATTCGAAGCCCGGACAAACTGCTGGGCTTGATGAGGCCCTGAAGCGATTCAAAATGCTGCCGGGCCAAGATCTCCGTCGGTGCCATAATGGTGGATTGCCGGCCGTTACGCCAGGCGGCGACACAGCCGAAAAAGGCCGCGACGGTTTTCCCGGAGCCGACATCCCCCTGGAGAAGCCGCAGCATCGGCGATTGCGCCCGCATGTCCTTTGCAATCTGATCGATGACCTTGGATTGGGCCCGGGTGAGTTTAAATGGGAATGCCTGACGGAATTCCTCCAATACCGCGTCTTCAATTTGATGCACCACACCAGGTTTCTGAGTCAGGCTCAGCCGCCGGAGGATCACCGAAACCTGAAAAAAGAAAAATTCTTCAAAGGCGACGCGTTTTTGCGCCAGCTCTTGTGAGGTTGAATCGTCGGAAAAATGAATCCGGGCGATGGATTGGGACAAGGAAGGCAGGCCGTGTTTGCGTCGCAAAGATTCCGGCAAGTCGTCCCGCAATTGCAGCGCGTAGTGATCCAGACAAAATTTCATAATCCGGCGCAAATACCGTTGGGTCATCCCGCGGGTTAAGGGATAAATGGGAACGATGCGTCCTAAACTGAGAGTCTCGTCTTGAGCGGCAATGATCTCATATTCGGGCGCAACCATCTGCAGACGATTCTTGTAAGTATCCACTTTACCGTGCAGAACCACCCGGCTGCCCGGCTTAAAATAATTATCCAGATAAGGCTGATTAAACCACACGCAGGTCAAATGCGCGCCCTCGTCTTCCACCGCCGCTTCAAAGACATGTTTTTTTGTAAACCAAGTTCTATGGCCACCGCGGGCCATGACGGTTCCTTTAATCGTGTACCATTCTCCGGCGACGAGATTCTTAATCGGCGTCATTTGCCGCCTATCTTCGTAGCGTCGGGGAAAAAGATAAAAAAGGTCTTCAACCGTTTCGACGCCTAACTGTGAAAATAATTTCTTCCTCGCTGGCCCTACGCCTTTGATGTATTGGATGGACATCTCATTAAGAGGACGCATATTATTTCTGAATTTCGCTTGGATCAATGTAAGAGAAAATCCCGGTAAACATCTCCGCATCGCTTTGCGGACCGAAATGAACTTCCTGGTTTGGGTCGGGATTATCGGGATTTTGGGCCGAATTGTCATAGGTCCCCTCCACCAACAGCTTTGATCCAACAGGAATTCTTTTAGGTTCTGCAAGGACATAAATCCTTTGCCACCGGAACTTGTAATGAGGAACCGAAAGCAAAATTTCAGACCGGCCGTCGGGATATTCCAAAATAAATTTCATGGCTTTGCCGCGAAGATGCATGTGCGGCTGCAAGGTCGTCAGTAAAATTTCCTTATCGAAGGTACAATCCTTTGCTCCCATATGGCAAGATGAAACTCTGTACTCCTTTACTCCGGGAGGAATCTTGATGTCGCGATTATTGACCACTGCAAATGACAGGATATGAGCCGGCCTTTCTTTGTGCAAATACAAACCAACTTTTGTTTGATCCGTTTCCGGCTTTCCCGTCGGCACGTAATGAATGCGGAATTTTATTTTTGAACCTTGGGGAATAAACATCCCGGTTTTTTCGTGAAGGACAAACACGTTTCCTCCCGGCGAATAACCGGCGATCGTCTGGCCGCCCTCCTGGTTAAATCCAGAACGATGATACCATTCTTCCATCGTCCTTGAGTCCTTTTCGTCATTGAATCCTTGAGGGTTCGGTTGATTCCAATCGGGAGGCTCCACAAAAACGTTGCAATGATGCACCACTTGATAATTTCCCGGGCGAATCTCGATGGCCCTGATCCAAAGATCGCGTTCAACCGGTTTATCCGATGCAACCGTACGGAATTGATCTTTGCCGGCGGCTGGAATCGATTGTACTTGCGCCATAGTAAAAATAAGCTCTGGATCTCCCAAGCCCCAGAGAACTTTTTCTGCCGGAGCTTTTTGCGCCAAGGGATCGGTTCCTTCTCCTTTTGGAAACCCTTGTTCAATCCATTCCAGAAGGGTTCGTGCCTCTTGCGGGCTTAAAGAGAAATCATCACGAAATTTTCCATAATAAGGATCAGCCTGCCATGGAGGCATCCTTCGAGTCCGGACAACCTCGCCGATCATCGCGCCCCATCCCTTGACCTTCTCATAGCTGTCCATGCTCCAGGGGGCAATCCCTCCGGCGTGATGACACATCACGCAATGTTCTTTCAAAATTGGCGCGACGTCATGAGCGAAATTCACCGGATGAATCTTTTGATAATTGATGAGACAACCTTTAGCGGTTGTTTGGTTCCAGGGGATAGCCTCGGATTTTAACAGTACCTCTAAAACATCTTGTAAATAAGGCCACTCAATTTTCCCCTTATTGATGTCATAACCAAATTGGTCGCTGATGGCTCCCCGGTAAACAATGTTCCAATTGGTCGTTTCAATCACGGCCACCTCCGAGGTGCGGGTCAAACCCAATGACTGCGTTATCAACTGGGATTTGTCCTCGAGGATGGGAACATCGATATCGAATGATCTCGCTTCGGCGACCATCGAGGCGCGGTCATCTTGCGGATTGGGATTGATCATCAAAAACTTCACGCCCTGCGGCTCGAATTGGGCTTTGAGTTTCTTTAGATACGGCAGGCTTTGACGAAGGATCGGGCATCCGTTTCCCTGAACGATGAAAACGACGGCCTTTTGATCCGAATAATAATAAAGTTCCTGGAACTTCCCTTCGTGATCCAATAAGCCAAAATTTTCGACGGGTTTAACAGTCAAAGGAGCTTTTAAAGGGATAGATTTGGTTTCCTTGAGAGTCGTGCATGACCAATGAAAAAAACAACTGACGATCAAGAGCATAAGAACGCCAACCGGCCAGTGATCAAAATTTCTTGTGGGGTTGATTCGTTGAAGCAAAAATTGTCCTTGATGAAAAATTCTCATTCTTTGTTGAATGGTTTTGTTTTTGCGCCTAGATGATTTCTCTAGATTTGGATTGGAGGATTTGTGTTCCGCGGGATGGCCGGCGTAAAACCTCTAAAAATATCAAGTGGCTACTCTAGCGATCCTTGCTTGGTATTTTTCTCAATCAAACACTGCAAAATTTCCAATTCATCCTGATCAAACCACATCTGGCCACAATAAAGGCATTTGTCCACCTCCACCGGATACGCCAGGGTATAAAACATGCGAATCATGGTTGGCTTAGGATGCGGGCAGGTGGGGCATTTGTACAACTGCGCAGTTTTAAGATCGGTTTGGGCCGGTTCCCAATTCTTCATGCTTTGGGCGGTTAATTCCGCCATCCGTTTGACTCGGTCGGAAAAGCTGACGTCTTCACGAATGATGATGCGTTGAACATCATTTTCCTTCACAAGAGCACCGCCACACGTCGAACATTTTTTGATGATGGTTCCTTCATAATGCATATCGGAAAGAGGTAAACGGCAACGCAAACATAGATTAAATCCGTCTAAAGCGACTTGTCCTTGCCCGTTCAATTTATTTTGGGCCTGGTTTTTTTGTCTCAATAATTCTAAGATCGCCGGGTCGTCGAAGACCTGCACCACCGAACCGTTGGCTTTTTTCACCCAGGTTTCCGGAGTCACCCAATCTTGCGTCGCAATTTGAATAAGGGAGTAAGGGCCAATCCATTGTCCCTCCCGATTGAGCATCCATTCCCTGGGATCAGGCGCCGGCGTCGAGGAAATGTCTTGTCGAGGCCGATTGAGCTGGGCGCGGAAATTGTCTTCCAATTGCTGGACATCGGCTTTAGCCAAATCCAAAAGCACCTTGAGCCGCTGACGAATTGGCGGATGAGTAGAAAATAAATCAGCCCATAATCCTTCCGACTCATCCAATGCCGAAAGCTTTGGATTGGTGATAAAAATCGCCTCCAGTTCCTCACCGGCCAACCCCGCCCCTCGCCAACGTTGAGAAATCGCATATAGGGCTTGAGCCAAACTGAGCGGATCACGGGTCAAACGAACCGCCATGGCATCAGCGCGGAATTCTCTCTGCCGGGAGATGAACATGCGGAATAATAGACTGATAAATCTGGTCACCATTAGAATTAAAAAAATCACCGTGATAAAACCACCTAAGCTATCCCGATCTCGAGAACGGCGATACCGAAACATCTGCGAAATCCCATTCAGCATTCCATTCACCAAGGCAAAAAGCGAGGTCGTGACGGTCGTCGAAAGGCAATCTTCCGAAACAATATGGGCGGCTTCATGACCAATGACGGCCTCGAGTTGCGCCCGACTCAATCTGGCCAAGAGTCCTTCGGTCACCCCAATCACCTTGCGCCCGGAAAAATCCGACAGTGCGAAGGCATTCATAGCCATGGTGGGTACGACAACCCCTTCGATTTTTTCTCCGCCGGTTGCGACCGAAACCTCTTCGATGATATTTTGCAGCATTTGATGATAGGTATCATTGGGACTTAATGGCTCGGCTTTAAGAACGCGTAACGACCGAGGGACTAAATCATGGACGCTATATGTCCAATGCAGCCAGCCAACCCCAAAGGCAATTCCCAGGGCCGTCAGAGTTTCCGTGAGGGACAAACCGGCAAAGCCTCGAAATTGGACTTCATCGCTCGATTCAAAGAAAAAATAATTCTTTACAACCAATGCAATCGTCCAGCCGGCCAAAAAATAAAACAAAACCAAAAAAGCAAAAACCATCCCGATCGTTCGGGATTTGTCTTTTTCAATCTGTGTAAATGAATAAGGCATAGAATTCTTGTTGAAGTCTCAGGTCTTAAAACCAAAAAACAAGACCGGTTCCTTGGTCTTGTTTATGAATTGTTCAATAAAAATGCTTGCTTGAGTCCTTTAAAATTGAACCTTGGGAGCGTCCCTTTCGGTCGCTTCAGCAATTCCAAAAAATTCGGATTTTTGAAAACCGCCGACTTGGGCGACGATATTCGATGGAAAAGATTGGATGGCGACGTTCAGGCGATTCACTTCGTCGTTATAATATTGTCGGGCAAAGGCGATTTTATTTTCGGTAGAGGTGAGCTCTTCGTGAAGCTGCCGCATCTGAGTATCGGCTTTGAGGTTGGGATAATTTTCGGCGACGGCAAAAAGACTTCGCAGGGTACCGCTCAAAAAATTTTCCGCTTCCTGCTTATCCTTAATGGAGGTGGCATTAACGGCCTGCTGGCGAGCCTTGATGACAGCCTCAAGGGTGCCCCGTTCGTGGGAGATATATCCTTTCGCCGTCTCAACGAGGTTGGGAATAAGATCATGCCGTCTTTTAAGTTGAACATCGATTTGCGACCAGCCATTACGCACATTTTCTCTCAGAGTTACAAGAGAGTTATAAATAGAGACAAACGCAATAACGGCAAAGACAATAAGGCCTAACAAGATCCAACCAATCATGGATCGACCTCCTCATAGTTCTGCTAACGCGCCAAATCCTAACGCATGCGACTAATGCGTTTTTCCAGTAATTTCCGGTACCCGCGATCAAAGACTTCCTTAAAATCATAAACATTGCGGAAGTGCTCGAGCGAATCTTCTTCCGTTTTGCTGAGGATGCGATTCTCGACCAAAGTGAAAACAATATTTCCAAAATCCTCGGTGGAATGGATCCCCCAATGTTTAAGGACTTGTAAAGTCAAAGGGCCGAATTTCTGCAGCACCAATTCCCGCATTCCATCGAGCAATTCGATTCCAGAGACATGCTTGCTCCGACGGAATTTCTTCTGTGTAAAATTCAAGGCCTCCATGACAAAATCATACGCGTCCTGTTTGTAGCGCTGGTCCCCTTCTACAATGGACTCCAAGATGGAGTTAAATTCGTTATTCATATAGGAGATATATTATCATAAGCCTTTGATCAAAATCAAAATAAATCTTTAAACAATTTTTTGGTGATTAACAAAGGGAAATTGATTTCGGCAAAAAATTTTCCGCTGTGCCATAATATCGGAATGAAAATCGCTCAGAATCTCGGCTGGAAGATTTACTTGGCCTTTTTTTTTGTCATTGCGCTCGGGAACTTCTGCAATCTTTTTTTTCCTGACTCACCTTCCTACATTTTTTACCATGTGTTTATGTCTTTTCATGCGCTCACGGGTTTTTTCTATTTCCTCAATATCGTAAGCGCAATTCTAACCTTGTTGACCATCGCTCCCATCTTTTTCACCATCTATGGGAAAAAGGGCCGATCGATCATTTGGCGTTACCTTTTTTGGCTTAGGGCGGTTTTTGATATTTTTGGCCGCTATTACGAGTTTGTCACGTTCAAATCGTTTTGGAAAGATGAAGCGGGACTGGGTTTGGCTTATTTAGCTTCCCTCTTGCTGCTTTTAGGACCTTCCTACTGGATTTGGTTCAAATTTTCCTTTCGCAAGAATTCCCGCCTCCTAACTCGTTAAACAAAAGACCCCACATCCAGATGCTGCCATCTCGATGTGGGGGCCAAATTTACCCAGTGATTATCTACTCTCTCACACCCTTGCGAATGTAGTACCATTGACCTTGTAGGGTGCTTCGACTTCGCTCAGCATCCTTCGAAGCTATCCTGAGCAACGTCGAAGAGCCATGGTGAGCAAGCAAAAAAATCCCGCGTTTATTTAATATAAACGCGGGATATAAAATACATCAGTGACGTTCTACTCTCCCATAGCCTTGCGACTATAGTACCATCGACCACGTAGGGCTTAACTTCCGTATTCGGAATGGGAACGGGTGTTTCCCCTACTGTTATGTCACTGAAATATATTTGACAATTATGTAATTTTAGAAAGCAACAAACCGAGCGAAGAATGATACCAGTTTAGTGGTCAAACGTTTGGCCGATTAGTACTGCTAAGCTTAAGGCCTCACGGCCCTTACACATGCAGCCTATCAACCTCGTAGTCTACGAGGAGCCTTCACCCCGCCGAAGCGGAGATCGATAACTCATCTTGAGGGGGGCTTCGCACTTATATGCATTCAGCGCTTATCCCTTCCGGACATAGCTACCCGGCCATTGCCCTTGGCAGGACAACCGGAACACCAGAGGTCCGTCTCTCCCGGTCCTCTCGTACTAAGGAGAGCTCCTCTTCAATTATCGTGCGCCCACACCAGAGAGAGACCGAACTGTCTCACGACGTTCTAAACCCAGCTCACGTACCCTTTTAACCGGCGAACAGCCGGACCCTTGGGACCTTGTCCAGCCCCAGGATAGGATGAGCCGACATCGAGGTGCCAATCCGCGCTGTCGATATGAACTCTCGAGCGCGATCAGCCTGTTATCCCCGGAGTACCTATTGTTCGTTGAGCGATGGCAATCCCATAATCAACCACCGGATCACTATGCCCTACTTTCGTATCTGTTCCACCTGTCGGTGTCACAGTTAAGCTCCCTTATGCCATTGCACTCTACAGTCGATTGCCGACCGACTTGAGGGAACCTTGGGACCCCGTTGTTACTCTTTAAACGGGAACCGCCCCAGTCAAACTGCCCGTCTGGCACTGTTTTTCGCCTGGATTCACAGGACGAAGTTAGAATCCTGGTACTGATAGGGTGGTATTTCACCGTTGGCTCCCCCGCGGCTAGCGCCGCAGGATCACAGCCTCCCACCTATCCTACACAATCAGGACTAAAATTCAATACCAGAGTACAGTAAAGGTTCCGGGGTCTTTTCGTCTAGGTGCGGGTAGACGGCATCTTCACCGCCGCTACAATTTCGCCGAGCCTCTCTTCGAGACAGCGCCCAAGTTGTTACACCATTCGTGCGCGTGGGAACTTACCCCACAAGGAATTTCGCTACCTTAGGACCGTTATAGTTACGGCCGCCGTTTACTGGGGCTTCAGTTCGAAGCTTCTCCTGCCTTACGACAGGATGACCTCTCCCCTTAACCTTCCAGCACCGGGCAGGTGTCACACCCTATACGTTGTCTTTCGACTTTGCAGAGTGATGTGTTTTTACTAAACAGTCACCCGGGCCTCTTCACTAAGACCCATAAAGGCTCCCCCTGTGCGGGTTCACCTCATGGGCACCCCTTCTCCCGAAGTTACGGGGTCATTTTGCCTAGTTCCTTAAAGAGAGTTCTCTCGAGCGCCTTCCCATATTCTGGGTATCTACCTGTGTCGGGTTACGGTACGATCAGCTGTGAGACTCTCTTAAGAAGTTTTCTTGGCAGCGTGGCATAAGTGACTTCGCCTTTGCCTTAGCGCCGGCTCCCCATCACCTCTTATCCCGCCTATTCAGCGGAACTACGGGTTTGGACGAAGACGTCCAACACTTCGATCACCTAGCCTCCTGCGTCCTTCTTAAGATGATAACGTTCACAGCCGGTCCCGGAATATTAACCGGATGTCCATCGCCTACGCCTTTCGGCCTCGACTTAGGATCGACTAACCCTGGGTGGATTAACCTTCCCCAGGAAACCTTAGATTTTCGGCGCTATGGTTTCTCGCCATAGTTTTCGCTACTCATACCGACATTATCACTAGTGCCTACTCCAGCGCTCCTTACGGTACGCCTTCACTGCATGGCACTACGCTCCCCTACCCCTTTCGCGCTGCGTCAAAATTAAAATTTGTGTTATGAGTCATGTGCTAAGTGTCAAGCGTTTGACATGACACCTGACACGTGACACTTAACACAAACTTCAATTTTTATGCAACACAAAAAGCCACGGTTTCGGTTATAAGCTTAAGCCCCGTTCATTTTCGGCGCGAAATCACTCGACCAGTGAGCTGTTACGCACTCTTTAAATGATGGCTGCCTCTGGGCCAACATCCTGGCTGTCTAAGTGATCTCACTTCCTTTACCACTTAGCTTATATTAGGGACCTTAACCGATGGTCTGGGTTGATCCCCTCTTGACGCTGAAGCTTAGCCCTCAGCGACTGACTCCCGAGGTAAGAATGACAGTATTCGGAGTTTGGTTAGGTTTGGTCTCCTGGTGGGGAGCCTAGCCTATTCAGTAACTCTACCCCTGTCATTTATAGCTCGAGGCTAGTCCTAGAACTATTTCGGGGAGAACCAGCTATAGCTACGTTTGATTAGCCTTTCACTCCGACCCACAGCTCATCGCTAATTTTTTCAACAATTATGCGTTCGGTCCTCCACTATGCTTTCGCATAGCTTCAACCTGGCCATGGGTAGATCACGTAGTTTCGGGTCTACTATACGCTACTTGGTCGCCCTATTCAGACTCGCTTTCGCTACGCCTACGATCCAAAGGATCTTAAGCTTGCAACGCACAGTAACTCGTCGGTCCATTATGCAAAAGGTACGCCGTTAGCCGTTGCCCGCCTTGCGGCGAGCCATAGGCCTTCGACCGCTTGTAGGTCTATAATTTCAGGTTCTATTTCACTCCCCTCACCGGGGTTCTTTTCAACTTTCCCTCACGGTACTAGTCCACTTTTGGTCAGACTCTAGTGTTTAGCCTTATCCCATGGTCGGGACGGATTCCTGCAGGATTTCCCGTGCCCCGCAGTACTTGGGGTACCTCTAGGGTGCCTCAAAATTTCGCGTACGGGACTCTCACCCTCTTTGGTGTGCCTTCCCAGGCACTTCTGCTATTTATTGGCAATCCCACGTTAAGGCCCCACAACCTCCCGCCGAAATTCGGCGGGATTTAGGCTGTTCCCTGTTCGCTCGCCGCTACTGGGGGAATCCCTTACGGTTTCTTTTCCTAAGGCTACTTAGATGTTTCAATTCGCCTCGTATCGCCTCATCCACCTATGTATTCAGTGTATGATCTCTTGATATAACTCAAGAGGGGTTTCCCCATTCGGAAATCTCCGGATCACGGCCTGTTTGCGGCTCCCCGGAGCATATCGCTGCTTACCACGTCCTTCTTCGCCTTAGTCTGCCAAGTCATTCATCATAGACCCTTAGTAGCTTGACCACATTGAGATACATACTAAGGTAATTGCTCGGCTTGAAATTGCTTACCCTTTCATTACATAATTGTCAAAGAACGAGGCTAAACTCGCGAAGGAATTTAGCCAAATGTCTTTATCTTATTATCCAAAAATTTATCTTCAGCCAAAACTATCGAATGGAGCTGAGGAGGATTGAACTCCTGACCCCCTGCTTGCAAAGCAGGTGCTCTCCCAGCTGAGCTACAGCCCCGAGCTTCCTCAAATGTTAAAAATTAATTTCTAGAAAAGCTCGGGGCAGTCCTGACTAGCACCAATTTTTCTTAGAAAAGTCAGGGCAGCCTCCAGACTTCAATTCTTTTCAGACTTCGGAGAAGAATAATGGGCCCAAGGGGAGTCGAACCACTGACCTCGTCCTTATCAGGGACGCGCTCTAACCAACTGAGCTATGGGCCCTTAATTGTGTTATGTGTTAAGTGTCATGTGTTATGTACGCGGACTTGACACATAACACTTAACACAATCATAATGGCCCTTGATCGATTTCGAAACCAAAAAAATTATAAGCCAAGTCGTCTCAGAAAATCTGAAACGCTCTATCATTTAACTCATATAACATGCATTTTGCAATGCACGGTTCTCTGTACACAGTGAGAACTAATCATTTCTTTCTTTGTCCCTACGCTTCACTGCGGACAAAAATTTCTACGGTTTAATGTCGTGGCCTCTGGCCACTCCATAAATCTAGAAATTTTAGAAAGGAGGTGATCCAGCCGCACGTTCCCGTACGGCTACCTTGTTACGACTTAGCGCCAGTCACCGGTTTTACCTTCGGCCTATCTACATAGGACTTCGGGTACTCCCAGCTCCCATCGCTTGACGGGCGGTGTGTACAAGGCCCGGGAACGTATTCACGGCGCCGTGCTGATGCGCCATTACTAGCGATTCCGGCTTCATGAAGTCGGATTGCAGACTTCAATCTGAACTGAGGGCCGTTTTATGAGATTAGCTCCCCCTCGCGGGTTGGCAACCCTCTGTACGACCCATTGTAACACGTGTGTAGCCCAGGGCATAAAGGCCGTACTGACTTGACGTCATCTCCACCTTCCTCCTGGTTATCCCAGGCAGTCTCTCTAGAGTGCTCTCCTTCAATCTTTCGATCAAAAAAGGTGGCAACAAGAGAAAATGGTTGCGCTCGTTGCGGGACTTAACCCAACATCTCACGACACGAGCTGACGACAGCCATGCAGCACCTGTGCAGGCTCCTGACTTGACAGGTCGTTCCCCTTTCAGTTCACTACTTCCTGCATGTCAAACCCTGGTGAGGTTCTTCGCGTAGCATCGAATTAAACCACATGTTCCACCGCTTGTGCGGGCCCCCGTCAATTCCTTTGAGTTTTAGCCTTGCGACCGTAGTCCCCAGGTGGAGCACTTAATGCGTTAGCTGCGGCACTGACCCC
>JAHFFW010000017.1 GCA_023247725.1 Candidatus Omnitrophota bacterium
TCGGCAAAACGTAATCGTCTTAAGACCAAAATTACCTGGCATTTTACAAAGAGCAAGGCCCGAGACAAATTCGACAAAGCTTACGAAACTATTAAAAAATAGGTTAACAGTGTACTAGTGCTTGCGTTCGGGCACACCAACGCGTCTCCAGTCTGGCCGCCCTCGGGATTCGCCTTTGCCGCGATGATTCTTCTCGGGTACCGGATTTTCCCGGTATCTTTTTAGGTGCATTTCTGGCCAATCTCACCGTCTTTCTTTTTAATCGACCCTCGGATGTCCCTTGGCTTATTCTTGCGTCTTTGTGCATTGCCGTCGGGAACACCCTCGAGGCCGTCACTGGAGTTTTTCTTTTACGCAATTTCATTGGTGATGGTGAAATTTTTCGCCGGGTCAACAACATCATCAAATTTGCGGTGATCACCTTATGTATGTGCTTGGTGAGTAGCGGTGTGGGGGCTTTGAGCCTTTTCCTCTTCCGCATTGTCTCCGGGGAAATGTTGGGCCAGGTTTGGTTCACCTGGTGGCTGGGGGATGTTTCCGGAATTTTGGTTTTAACGCCGTTGCTCATGGGATGGACTTTCCGGGGTCCATGGAATCTGTCTTGGAGGCGTTGGATTGAGTTGATTGGTTTAATGATCGCTATTCCGTTCATGAGCCGGGTTATCTTTGGAGACTGGCGTTTGTACACGATCCTAGGGAGTCAGCGGTATCTGCTCATTCCGATTTTACTTTGGATCGCCTTGCGATTTGACCAGCGCGTCGTGGTCACCGCCGTCGGACTTTTATCCTTGTCGGTCGTTTGGAATACCGTCCAGACGCCTCTGATGGGTCGAACCCTCAATGAATCTTTGCTATTATTGCAGCTATTCGTGTGTGTCATGGCGATCACCCTGTTGCTCCTTTCCGCGGCCTTGGCCGAGCGCAAACGAATTGAGGAACTCATCTTGCAAAAAAATCGCGAACTGGAGCGATCCAACATTGAACTAGAGCGCTTTGCCTATATCGCCTCGCATGATTTGAAAGAACCACTGCAAACGGCCTTGGTCTACACACAATTTTTGCAAGAACGCTATCGCGCTAAACTTGACGAACGGGGGCAGGAATGCATCCATTTTATTATCGACAGTGTCAGACGAATGAACCGGCTCATCGAGGATCTTTTGTCCTATTCGAAGGTCAGAAAAGAGGACACGAAATTCGCCAGCGTCAATATCGCGAGTGTCTGCGACCAGGCCATTGCCAATTTGAAGGTCGCCATTGATCAAAACGGTGCGCTCGTTTCCAGCGATCCTCTGCCCGTTGTTTTTGGGCATGAAGCCCAATTGCTGCAGGTTTTTCAAAATTTGATTGCCAATGCCGTCAAATTCCATCGGGAAGAAATTCCCCGGGTGCATATCGGGTGCCAACACCAGGGCCATTTTTTTACGTTTGCGATCCGCGATAACGGCATTGGCATCAAACCCGAACATACTCAGTTCATCTTTGAAATTTTCAAACGCTTGCACAGCCAGGCCCAATATCCCGGCACGGGGATTGGTCTGGCCTTATGCAAAAAAATCATTGAGCAGCATGGCGGCAAGATTTGGGTGGTATCGGAATATGGCAGGGGTTCGACGTTTTACTTTTCCTTGCCCGCCGGGCCTGCGGCCCGTTTAGTTCATTCCGACTCTCGGGTCACTTTAAAAATGAAACGGCCTTTCTGGAGGCGACATGCGAGTTCTTCTTATTGACGATAATGACGCGGATCATCGTTTTTTCCAGTTGTTGTTTAACGAAAATTTTCCTCAAGGGGAACTGTTACGGGCCAAGGACAGCGACTCGCTCGATGACATCATGAAGAATTCTGTGCATCTGCCGGAGGTCATTTTGGTCGATTTGAATCTTCCCGGAAAGGATGGTCGCCAAATCCTCGGTGAGCTCCAGAAGCATCCCACTTACGGCGGGATTCCCAAATTTGTTTGGACCAGCTCCAGCTCACCGCAGGACAAAAAGGTTGCCCTGGACCATGGGGTAGGATTTCAAAGTAAACCCCTTGAAATCTCGGAATACATCAAGTTTATCCAGTCGTTGGAAGTTTTGGCCAATCCTAAAAAAGTCTAGACGATGTCATTGCGGCAGAGATTTTGGGTGATTCTTTTTTATGGATGGCTTCTATTGTTGCCGGCCTTCGCCTGGGGCCAACCAGCCGAAGTGCTTTCGCGCACTCTTGCCCATCAGCCTCACCAGCGTTACTATCTTTACCTGCCAGAAGATTTCGATTCAACGAAACTGTATCCTTTATTTGTAGCCGTTCACTGGTACACTGGGTCCGGCCAGCAACAAATTGAGATGTGGCACAACTTTACCAGTCGTGATCAGTATATCCTTTTGGCACCCGAATTTCATGATGGTTATCAGTGGCTAAAGAATGAGGATGACCGGATTTTGATTCAAATTTTCAACCAAGTGGCCAGGGAATTTCCTTTTGACTGGCAGAAAGTTTATCTGGTGGGCTGTTCGGGAGGGGCGCAATTCGTTCACCGTTTCGCCTTTCGGCATCCGGAATTTGTGCGGGCAGCCGCCGTCATCGCTGCTGGAGGCTATTCCATTCCACCTATGGGACTGACGCCTGCCCCCAAATTTTTTGTGGCCGTCGGAGAAAAAGATGAACGCCGGCTTATCACGGAACAATTTGCCCAGCAATTGCAGCAACAAGGGTATGATGTCGAATTTAAAATTTATCCTGGGATCGGACATGCCTGCAATATTGATGTGCAAGAGTCCGTCACGGAATATCTTCAGGCCTTGGAAAAAAAACTCAAATAGCGCCCAGAGCCAGCACGAGCCAAAACCTTTCTTGTCATTTCATCATTTTGGTTTTACAATTGAGGCGCTTTCAACCCATGCGTAAGGCTTTCGATGAAACCGCTTAGATCCCATTTCTTTTCTTGCCTCAAGACGCGATCGCTAAAGCCCATCTTTTTAGGGGCAAGTCTTTTTCTTCTCTTCCTGCCAGTCGATTCGGCAAAGGCCGATCCCATACAGCTCAAGTCCGGAAAAGTCTTGGAAGGTCAGATGATAGAGAAGACGGATCAATATATCAAAATCCGGACCGGCCAGGGCGTCGTCCATGTCCCGCTGAATCTCGTCAGCGATTCTTCTTTGCATGATTTAAAACAGATCCAAAATTTTGGTCCGCTCGCGGTGGAGAAAGCCACCCCTCCGAACCCCACGCCGACACAGAAGATGGTCACGATCACCGAAGAACAGATGGCAGATCAGTTCGACGAAGAAACCCGCCAGGCTCTCGAGGGCGACCCCACCTCCGCCCGGAATTATAATGACCGCGGAGTGGCTTTGCGGATGAAAGGCGACCAGCGTCAGGCCATTGAACATTTTAGCAAGGCGATTTCTCTCGATCCCCATTATGCGGAAGCCTACCGCAACCGTTCCTATTCTTACGCCAGTAGTGAGGTTGGATTTTTCGAACCGGCCCTTGCCGATCTTCAAAAAGCGATTGAACTAAAACCGGATGATTCCGAACTTTACTTTGATCGGGCCGTACTTTTTTATCAGATGAAGAACGCGGATGCGGCCTGGGAGGATGTCCGTAAAATTCAGTCGATGGGTTACGAAGTTCCGGCGGATTTCCTGGCCGCATTGCAGGAATTAAAGGCTCTTGGAGCAGGGTCGATGGTTCAAGGTAGCCGCTCCATGGATTCCCCGGGAGTAACTATTTCTCATGAAGGCATGAAACACTATGAAAATGAAGAGTACAAAATCTCCTTTTGGTACCCTCAAGAGTGGGTTCTTTATGATGATGACCGGTCGGCGGATTTCCAGCAACTCAAAAAGAAGATGAATAATTTGATTTGCGTCTTTGGTCCGCCGCCGACGATGCTGGGCTTTGTCAATACCACCACGGAGTTTCAGAATCAAATCCCGGAAGTTATTTTACGGAATCTTCAGCGAAACATAGACTGGAAAAAGGATCTGCCGGATCGCACGATCCTGGTTGAGCCGAAGATGATCACGTTGGGCAGTAAAAAAGTTGTTTATTATCAGACGAGCCGGGAATCCCAAGGCCAGCCGATCACCGAAGGCTTTTATCAGTTGATGGTCGGGCCTTTGATGTATCTTTTTTATGTGGGCGATTTCCCCGCTCACTTTGAAAACAGTCAAAACATCGTTCAATCCATGATTGAAACGGTTGAAACCGGAGACCTTTCATCCTTTTATTCAAAGAATGCCCCGGTTCCTGTCAGTGTAGATTTTAAAGATTGGTTAAAAGTAGGGATGATGATTGTTCTTTTGATTTCGGGAATCGGCCGTGCCTTTCGAAAGAAAACAAAGGATCCTGGATCTCCATCTTTGGCCTCGACTCCAATCTGGTCCTCTATCGATGTGCGTTGCCGGTGTGGAGCGCACTACAGTTTCCGTCCAGAGTATGCGGGGAAACTGGTTAAATGCCCTGCATGCAATGCCGAATTCCGGATTCCCCTGGCGTCGTCACCTCCCGCATTCGAATCCGGAAGTGCGGATGAAATTTTTCATCGTGACAAATTTTTCATCAACCAGAAGGTTGCCCTTTCGGAGAAATATTTTATCTATGACGAACAGGGTCGAAAACTTCTATTCGTTGAACGGCCCATGTTGGGCCGGAATTTTTTGGCCGGATTCGCAGGCATTTTTGCCGCCATCGTGATTTTTATTGGGACCTTTGTGGTCGCCGCTATGTTTATGGACACTCATCCCATGATTTTTGTCGGTGTGTTGGTCATCGGTATTCTTCTGGCAATCACCGGCGGAATCCTCGTAGCGATTGCCATGGAACGCAAACGCCACATTGCTTTTTACCGGGATGAAAGCAAAATGGAAAAAATCATGGAAGTGCGCCAGGAAAGCAAAACCGAATTTCCTTTTGCCATCTACACCGTGAGGGAGAATGGAACCGTCCTTGCGCAATTGAAAAAAAATCGGCTTTTTGATCTGTTGCGCATCCGCTGGGATTGTTTGAAACCGGATGGGTCGCTTCTTTGCCGGGCGAAGGAGGATTCCTTTATTCTGGCCCTGGTGCGCCGGTTTATTCCCATCGAAATTTTTGACTGGATCAGATCCAATTTTGTATTCTGTGTCGGCCATGATGACGAGGTCATAGGAGAATTCAATCGCAAATTTACGATCGTTGACAAATATGTCCTTGATTTAACCGCGGACCGGCTGCGCTTTTTGGATCGGCGTATTGCTTTGGCCTTGGCGGTGATCCTGGATACGGTGGAAAGGCGTTGATATGACAGACCCCTCTTCGCAGGACTCAAAGGGTGAAGAAAAGGCGGTTCTCATCACCGCAGATATGCTCGCTCCGGAGTCACCCAATTCCCGGATCGATCTGGAACGCGGCATGCCGCGCTTTCCGCCTTTTACCTGCGGGATGATTGGAATTTTGTTTCTCATTTATTTTTGGGAATTGTCGTCGGGAGCCTTGAACAGCGCGCAGGCCCTCATCAACGCCGGGGCTTTGTATCATGACGCCATCGTTCATGGGCAAATTTGGAGGCTTTTAACGGCGATTTTCTTGCATGCAAGTTTCGATCACGTGTTCGGCAATTGTTTGGCTTTATATATTGCCGGAATCGCCTGCGAACATATCTATGGCACCCGACAAGTCCTCGGGGCTTATCTTTTGGCGGGGTTGTGCGGATCGATCCTGAGCACGGCATTTCATCCCGGCCCGGGCGTGGGGGCATCCGGCGCAATTTTTGGATTGGTTGGGTTGTTGGTGCATTTCCTCTGGGTGCACGAAGAATATTTTGCGGCGCGCAATAAGCAAATTTATGTCATGCTGGGAATCTGGGCCGCCTACATGATCTGGGTTGGATTCATGAATCCGGTCGTCGACAACCTTGCGCACATCGGCGGCGCAGTGGGAGGCATCATTGGCGTTTATATTTGGCGTCCCCGGATTCTCGATCGTATGAAAGATCCTATCCATTACTTTAATCAAAGAAGCGGGTGAATATTGGCGAAAAGGAGGCAGAACGATGCGAGGCGGACTCATACTCAGTGGAATTGTTTCGGTCATCATTCTTTTGTCGATAGGGCTGGCTACGAAGAACGGGATCGTGGAAATGATGGCCGGCAATCAATATTCGCTCACGATCAACGGCAAGAAGGAAAGTTTTGATCTCTCTCAGGCCACGGAAAAAGAACGCTTAAAGCAATTCCTTGCCGAGCATCAAAGCGAATTGGGTGACAAAAAGGATTTTCTCTTTAATTCTCTTTGGGTATAATTCCCCGCAGCTTGCTGCGCTTCCTTTTGGCAGTTTGCTGTGGATACCCCGTCAGCTTGCTGCGGGGTGGTTCATTAAGTCAGCGGATCAATCCGAGGTTAGTGTCAGTAGCCCGCTCGACAAAGAAGACAAAAATGATGTGGCCGCTCGGATGCAGGATCATTGGAACCGCGCGAAGAGTTTTTGAAACTTGTCATTATAATTTTAGGGAAGAGGACGATGTTTTTTCGTATTGGCCTGGTAGGCTGTGTTCTTACTTGTCTGATGTTATCCCGTTCAGGAGTGCTGTGTGCACAGCCTTCGATTCCCAGGGGAAATCTGGAACAAACCCTCCAGGACTTCCATCAAATGGGAGATCAAGAAAAAAAACAGCTATTGAATTCCGTCGGCATTGACGTCGGCCAGGGTTTCCCCTGGGCCAAGGTTGTCGCGTGGTTTTTGTTTGGCAGCGTTGGTTTTGTTGTTTTTATGTATGGAAAAAATATCAAGAGTTTTAAGCCTTTGCTTCTTGGATTAGCCCTCATGGCATATCCTTATTTTTTCAATGATACGGTTTGGCTCTATGGAATTGGCATTGCTCTGTGTTTGGGATTATTTTTATGGCGAGATTGAGGGTTTTGGGAAAAATGAAAAAATTGGTTTATAATTCTCGGGTTTTTGTATAATAAGGCTGCCCCAATGGGGGGGGTGGATAAAGACTTAGTCCAAAGGCTGCCATCAATTTGGCTGACCTCGTTAACCTACAATAAGGGACGAAAAAGACGGGAGGCTCATATGCAAGGCAGAGCAATGGTACTTTCTCTCACGGTGTTGACATGCATTTTGATCGCGGGCAGACCCGCTTTGGCCGCTACACCGGTCAAGAAGACCACCACGACCACAGAGGCCGCAACCTATCCCTGGCACGACAAAATGGCCCGGGGTGTTGTCAATGCCGTGACCAGCCCCGTGGAGATTGTTCGGGGCATTGACCTGACGTCGAAGAGCGATGGTGTCCTAAAAGGCTGGACGATTGGTTTTGTGAAAGGTTTGGCCGGCGGACTGATCCGGCTTGGAGCAGGAGTTGTTGATTTTGTAACCTGCCCTTTTAATTTTCCTGATAAGAATAAGGCTCCTATTGTGCATCCGACTTACGTCTGGCAGGATTGGAGCGGGGAGTATATGAAGTAATTTTGAATTTTAAAAAAGACAGGGGCCGGGTGCCCCGCCGTTGGGCGGGGCACCCGGCCCCTGTCTTTTTCCGAATCTTAAGGCTTATAGAGACCCGCCACAATAGCCCCGGCAAGTCCCATTTCCGCGAGGGTCCCTAAGATCCAAGCCGCGACGAGCCCTGCAGAAACGGGTGTGACCGCATAGTGCACTAAAATTCCTGCTGACAACAGAAGCGCAATCCAAAATCCATACCGGAACCCTTCGGGGATTCCTTTGTTTTCATAACCTAGTACGAAGATATAGGAAAAAATGAAAGCAAAGAGAAGCTGACCAAAAAACAACCACCGCATATAATGCACCATTTCGGTTTTAGGGCGCCATAAAGCGGGAGTTTGCGCATAAACATCCTCGAGCAAGACCCCATGGAAGACCCACTCAAAAGCGAAAATAAAGATGAAGACGGCAAGACTAGCGAGAAGATAACGTTTGCGGTTCATGTTGCCTCCTTTGACTTAGGTTTTTTCACCTTTTGTGTCGTCACCGCGACACCAAATCTTTAAAAGGCTCTCTTCGGACCAGCGAATCAATCTTGCGCCAGATTCAGACATATTATAGTATCGAAATTTTATTTTTCGAAACTCTTCTCCAATCTCTTGGGGAAGGGATTTTGCTCAACCGAAGGCTGATGGTAAAATAATCCCAAAATTGGCTCTCAGAATCAAGGATATAGCCTCATGATACTTTGGGTTTCTTCTTATCCCTTGCAACGATCTAGACTAAGAGTATTTTAAAATTTTTCCAGGATAAAAAAAGAAAATTGCTTAAAAGGTGATATATTTAAAATGGAGGACTGATGCCGGATTTTATCTATGTTATTTTTTTTCTAATCCTTGGGTTTGTGTTTGTTGGCAGTGCCTTTGTCGTTTCTTGGCTGCTTCGCCCCAAACCGCCGGAGAATTCAGTCAAGAATGCACCCTATGAATGCGGAGAAGAAGTGATTGGGACATCCCGGGTCCAGTTCAACGTTCGATATTATTTGTTTGCCCTTATTTTTGTGATCTTTGATGTGGAAGTTCTGTTTGTTGTTCCTTGGGCGGTTTCTTTCCGTCAAATGGGGAGTTTTGCTTATCTGGAAATGCTGATCTTTATTGGTATTCTGACTCTTGGGCTGGTCTATGCATGGAAGAAAGGGGCTCTCGAATGGCAATAAATGAGAAAATCCCCGGTGAACGATTCGTTACTCAGTTTCCCGGCGGTGAAATCATTATGGCCAAAGGCGAGGATATCTTGAAGTGGGCCAAGGGATCCTCCTTGTGGCCAATGACATTCGGACTTTCCTGTTGCGCCATTGAAATGATGGCCACGGGAGCTTCGAGGTTTGATATCGACCGTCTCGGTTCGGGCGTGTTTCGCGCCAGTCCCCGACAATGCGATGTGATGATTGTGGCGGGAACGATTTGCATCAAAATGGGCGAATGCATGAAAAAGCTTTATGCCCAGATGCCTGAACCCAAATATGTGATCGCCATGGGCAATTGCGCCATTGGCGGCGGGATTTTTTTCTATGATACATATTCGGTAGTCCCGGGAACGGAAAAGCTGGGAATCCCGGTTGATGTCTATGTGGTGGGCTGTCCGCCTCGCCCGGAGAATCTCCTTCATGCCTTTGTGAAGCTCAAGGAAAAAATCCAAAAGACCAAAGATGGACCTACCCCATCTGGTACAAAAACTTAACGAGCGCATTCCCGGCGCAGTTGTCGAGCAACAACCTTCCGCAGTCGTCATCAAGAGGGAATCCCTTCTGCCCGTTGCTGCCTTTTTGAAAGACACCGAGCTTTCCTTCGCGAATCTTCACTGTGTAACCGCTGTTGACCGGAAAGATAAGATTGAGATGGTTTATCATCTGTATTCCTTCCTGCACCGATGGATGTTGACGCTCAAAGTCTTTTTACCTAACGACGATTTGACTATTGAAAGCCTTTGCGGTTTATGGAGGTCAGCCGACTGGCTGGAACGAGAAACCTTTGATCTTTTTGGAGTCAAATTCCTTCACCATCCGGATCTTCGCCGGATCATGAATCCGGATGAATGGACCGATTACCCTTTGCGGAAAAATTTTGATCGACCCGATTTTATTCGCTTGCCGCAATCCGAGGGCTTAAAGGCCGGGGGTTAAAATCATGGAACAGGTTGAACAAAATAAAAGTCCTGAATTAAGGTCCGAAGAACTCGTCGTGAATATGGGGCCTCAGCATCCCTCGACCCACGGCGTTTTGTATTTGGAATTACGCCTTGATGGAGAGATTGTCGTCGACTGCCGGCCGCATTTAGGATATCTGCATCGAAGTATCGAAAAGATTGCCGAAAACCGTACCTACATCCAGTTTGTTCCCTTCACCGACCGCCTCGATTATTTGGCTTCCATGAATAATAATCTGGGATATGTGTTGGCGGTGGAGAAGCTTTTGGGCCTACCGGTCAATGAGCGCGTGCAGTACATCCGGACGATCATTGTTGAACTCAATCGGGTGGGCAGCCATTTGGTATCGATCGGAACCTTTGCCCAGGACCTGGGCGCTTACGCCACGCCGTTGTTTTATTGTTTCCGGGATCGCGAAAAGATCGTCGAGCTTTTTGATGAACTCTGTGGAAGCCGGTTGACGTATAATTACATGCGCATCGGCGGGGTCCAAAACGATCTGCCGCCGGGTGTGGACAAGATCATTAAAGATTTTATCCAGTATGAGCGCAAAAAGCTGGACGAATACAATGAGCTCTTGACCTACAATGCCATCTTTTTGTCCCGAACCAAGAAGGTTGGAATTCTTTCCAAAGAAACGGCCATCAATTATGGGGTCACGGGTCCCTGCCTGCGGGCCACGGGATTCAAGTGGGATCTGCGCAAGGAAGAACCCTATCTTATTTATGACCGGTTCAAATTCGATATTCCCGTTGGGACCATGGGCGACTCATGGGACCGTTATAAGGTTCGCTTAGAGGAGATTCAAGAAAGCTTAAAGATCATCGAACAGGCGATCGGGGCTGTGCCTGAAGGTAATCCCGTAGCCAAGGTCAATAAAGTTTACAAACCCGCTGCGGGCGAGGTTTATTTACGCACGGAAAATCCTCGCGGGGAATTGGGGTTTTATATCGTGAGTGATGGAACGACCAAACCTTACCGCAACAAGATCCGTTCACCATCGTTTTCCAACCTGAGTGTTCTTCCGGAATTGATTCGAGGCTTAAACGTTTCCGACGCGGTCTGCGTCCTGGGCAGCATTGATATTGTGATGGGGGAGATCGACCGCTAATGCCGGGCATGGGATTGTTATTGTTGAAAGGAATGGCCGTCCTTGGATTTATTTCTACTTCGGCGATGTTCCTCATTTGGTGGGAGCGCAAGGTTTCTGCCCTCATCCAAAATCGGATGGGGCCCATGGCCACCGGCTGGCATGGAAGCCTGCAATCCGTTGCGGATTCCATCAAACTCCTATTAAAAGAGAACATCGTTCCTGCCGGCGCGGACAAATTGATCTGGTGGCTGGCGCCTTTCTTTGTTGTCTTTCCGTCGGTTTCTGCGTTCGTAACGATTCCTTTCAGCGAAAAGCTGGTTCCCCGGGATTTGAATGTCGGGATTTTATTTGTGACTTCCATCACTTCGGTTTGCGTGTTGGGAATTTTTATGGCGGGGTGGGGCTCCAACAACAAGTATTCTTTGTTGGGGGGAATGCGCTCGGCGGCGCAGATCATCAGCTACGAAGTTCCTTTGTTATTGTCGATTGTCCTTGTGGTCATGCAAACCGGAACCTTGTCGATGGTCGAAATTGTTCGCGCCCAGGCGCATGGCTGGTTTCTCTTAAGACCCCATTTGGCCTTAGCCTTTGTGATTTATCTTATTTCGGCGACGGCGGAAGTCAACCGTGTTCCCTTTGATATCCCAGAGGCCGAATCAGAATTGGGGGCTGGTTATCATACGGAATATTCAGGAATGAAATTTGCGATGTTTTTTGTGGCGGAGTATACGAATCTTTTCATTATCTCAGCGGTCGCTGCGACCCTTTTCCTAGGAGGGTGGCAAGGGCCTTTGTTGCCGCCGGTCGTCTGGTTTTTGCTTAAGGCGTATGGCATCATCTTTCTTCTGATGTGGGTTCGCTGGACACTCCCGCGAGTGCGGATGGATCAGATGATGGCCTTTGCCTGGAAGGTGTTAACGCCCGTTTCGCTGGCCAATTTGCTTTTGAGCGGCTGGCTGATGCTTCGCTAAAGATCATGCCGCGCAACGCGAATAAAACTCGCTGGTGATAAAAATAGAAAGCAGCATCAAATGTTTAGACCGATCAAAGTTTTTTTCTTAAGCGCCTTAAGCCTTTTGATCGGCATGAAAGTGACGATCAAAAATCTCTTCAGCCCGCCGGTCACGTTGGATTATCCCAACAAGAAGCAGCCCATGAAGAAAAACTTCCGGGGGATGGTGGATCTCAAACCGCCGGCGTGTGTCATTTGTTACCAGTGCATCAAGATTTGCCCGACGGCCGCGCTCTTTTTGAGTCACAAGACCGTGGAACAGGACGCCAAGAAGAAAAACGAGATCACGAAATTCACCTTCAATGCGGAATTGTGTTGCTTTTGCGGTCTGTGCGAGGAGGTCTGTCCGACGGATGCCATTTATCTGAATCAAATGTACGAAGTTTCGGTCTTCTCGCATGATGATCTGTTGTCGATCGATTTGATGGATCCGAAAAAATATAAGCACCTCGACGATCGGACCGTCAATCAACCCGAACCCAATCCCCAATAAGCCTAAAACCTGTGGTGGAATTTGCTATCTACTCGATCGGTATCGGCGCCTGCGTCTTTGCGATTCTATCGGTTGCTGTCCGGGACATCTTTCATAGCGCCGTTTGGTTGTCCTTGACCCTCTTATGCGTGTCAGGACTTTATTTTTCCCTCAACGCTCCTTTCCTAGGCGTCATTCAGGTCCTCGTTTATATCGGCGGCATCATCACCCTTTTCATTTTTGCCATCAAACTCACCGCCAGGATCGGTGACAAAACCATTGCCCAAACCAATAATCAGGTCCTCATATCCCTGCTTGCGTCCGTGGTGTTTTTTGTTTTCCTCCTGTCAGCCATTCTCCGTCACCCCTGGGGGCGCCTCGCAACGGTGAAAGAACTTCCTTTAAAAGAGCTGGGTCAATCTCTTCTCACGAATTATATGTTGCCATTTGAATTCCTGTCGCTCATTTTACTCGCGGTCATGGTCGGGGCGATTGTCATTGGAAAGGTGAAGAAATGATCCCGGTGCATTTTCTTTTGGAAGTCAGCGCCGTATTATTTTGCGCGGGGATCTACGGCGTCCTCACCCGGCGTAACGTCATAGGAATCCTCATTTCGATTGAACTGATCCTCAATGCCGCGAATTTGAATCTCGTCCTTTTTGACCGGTATTGGGGCTCGACCGACGGACTGGGACAGATTTTTGCCTTGTTTATCGTGGCCATTGCTGCAGCAGGAAGTGTGGTCGGGCTGGTTTTGGTCATCGCCATTTATCGAAACGGCAAATCCATCTTTACCGACAAATTCAATCTGCTCAAATGGTGAACGTCGCCCATCTCATTCCGTTATTTCCATTTCTTGCCTTCTGGGTGAATATCCTGTTGGGAAAAACCCTTCACCGGGCCAGCGCCTGGATTTCCATCATTGCTTCCCTGATATCGATGGTTTTGTCCATCTCCACAGCCCAAGGGTTTTTGGCGGGAGCCGGATCTTATCCTTTAGGAACCTGGTTAACATTCTTTGGTCAACCCATTGCTTTTGGCGTCATCGTTGATCCTTTAACCGTCATGATGCTGCTTGTTGTGACCGTGGTCGCGACCCTCATCATGATTTACTCCGTCGGATATATGGGAGGGGATCCCCATTTTAGCCGCTATTTCGCCTACATGTCTTTATTCACCGCCTCGATGCTGGGACTGGTCCTCGCCGATAATTTGCTCATGCTTTATATCTTTTGGGAAGGGGTAGGATTGTGTTCATATTTATTAATCGCCTTCTGGTTTGAACGGCCCGCGGCGGCCCGCGCCGGGCTAAAGGCATTCCTCACGACTCGGATCGGAGATACGGGATTACTTTTAGGAATTTTTCTTTTATTTGCCGCAACGGGTTCTTTGTCTTTTACGGATTTGAGTAAGGCGAATGGGCCTGAATGGATGCTCATGGCTGCGGCCTTGTTGATATTCTCGGGAGCCGTCGGTAAATCAGCCCAATTTCCTCTGCACGTTTGGCTACCCGATGCCATGGAAGGCCCCACCGCGGTTTCTGCCTTGATCCATGCCGCGACCATGGTCGCGGCGGGAGTGTATCTGGTCGCGCGTTGCTTTGTGCTGTTTGCCGCCCATCCGGTTTGCCTTGAGGTCGTCGCCGTAATGGGAGGTATCTCGGCGCTCATGGCCGCTTCGATTGCGAGCGTCAATAATGATATCAAAAAGGTCTTGGCCTACTCCACGATCAGTCAATTGGGTTTGATGATGCTGGGTTTGGGGGTGGGAGGCTATAGCGCCGGAACCTTTCATCTGATGACGCATGCGTTTTTTAAAGCGCTCCTCTTTTTGTGTGCCGGAAGCATTATCCACGGCGTGCATACTCAAGATATTCGTCTCATGGGCGGACTTTTTTACCGGATGAAAACAACGGGGATCACATTTGTGATTGGAACGCTCGCGATCGCCGGGGTTCCGCCTCTGTCGGGATTTTGGTCCAAAGATGAAATCCTTGCGCAGGCCTTTGGGCCCCACCCCGTTTTATTCATCACAGCTTTACTCACGAGCTTTCTGACTGCATTTTACATGGCCCGGCTCATGCTTTTGGTTTTATTCGGCAAGTCTCGTTCAGAATTGCAAACCCACGAATCGCCCGTGACCATGAGGTTTCCTTTGGTGGTACTGTCCTTTTTTGCGCTTTTTGCCGGTCTTTTGGGCTCTCCCTGGATGCACCATGCCTTTCAAAAATTTCTTGCCTTCCAAGTCCCATATCCGTCGGAAGAAGCCCCTTCCAAGTTCGTTATGGGGCTTTCTATCGGCGTGAGTTTGTTGGGGATCGGTTTAGCTTATTCCATTTATATTCTTCATCGAAGGTTTCTCCCGGAAGGCATTCGTGCCCAATTCGGTTGGCTTTACCGGCTGTTAATGAATAAATATTACATCGATGAAATCTATGAAGCAGTTTTCGTCCAGCCGTTTTTAAGGCTTTGCCGCCTTTCGTTCCGTTTTGATATGGCGGCCATTGACGGGGTGGTCAACGGTATTGCCAATCTCGTCCGTCGTGCCGGAGGAATCCTTCGCCGGCTTCAATCTGGATTCGTGCAGAATTATTTGTTGATTCAAACGATCGGCGTCTTGATTGTCATCATGACGCTCTTAGGAAAACTATGTTTCCAATTTTGAGCTGGTTGGTTTTTTTGCCCTTAGGCGGTGCCCTCGTCGTTTTTTTATTACCCAAAAAAGAAGTAGGGTTGATGCGCGGCGTGGCTTTGGTGTCGAGCCTGGCGGTGCTCATTCTGTCCTTGCGCCTATGTTTGGGTTTTGCGCAAGGGAAAACGGAAATGCAATTTGTGGAGGTGTCACCCTGGATTCCCCAGATGAATGTGATGTATTTTTTGGGGGTGGATGGTCTGAGCGTCAGTCTGGTTTTTTTAACGGCGTTGTTGGGATTTCTGGCCTGCGCGGCTTCGGGGTGCATTCTTCATCGTCAAAAAGAATATTTCATCCTTTATCAATTGCTCATGACTGGTATGATGGGAACCTTTGTGGCTTTGGATTTTTTTCTCTTTTATATTTTTTGGGAATTGGTGTTGATCCCTATGTACTTTCTAATTGGAATCTGGGGAGGACCCCGACGGGAATATGCCGCAATGAAATTTTTTCTCTATACGCTGGCCGGCTCGGTCTTGATGTTGGTCGCCATTATTACAGTCTACTTTTCTGCGACGCCGCATAGCTTCAACATGCTGGAATTAAGGAACGTGACTTCCACTTTGGATTTTCCGTTGCAGATTTTTTTATTTCTAGCCTTTTTTGCGGCCTTTGCGATTAAGGTTCCGATTTTTCCATTTCACACCTGGCTTCCGGATGCGCATGTCGAGGCACCGACCCCCATCAGCGTTATTCTGGCCGGTGTGCTTTTAAAGCTGGGCGCCTACGGTTTTTTTCGGATCGGTTTTCCTTTGTTTCCGGCGGCAGCGCATTACTTTTCATTCGCCTTGGCGATTTTGGGATTGTTGAATGTCCTTTACGGTGCTTGCGTGGCCATGGCCCAGACGGATTTTAAAAAAATGATTGCCTATTCTTCCGTCAGCCACATGGGGTTTGTTCTCTTGGGATTAGCGGCCATGAATGCGACCGGATTTAATGGAGCGCTTTTAGAGATGTTTAATCATGGCATCATCACCGGGGCGATGTTTCTTCTGGTGGGAATGCTTTACGACCGCGCCCATACAAGAGACTTGAATCAGTTCGGAGGACTCTCTGGTCCAATGCCGGTCTATGCGTTTTATTTGACCTTCTGCTCGTTGGCGTCGTTGGGATTGCCGGGATTAAACGGATTCGTCGGAGAATTCTTATCATTGGCCGGATCTTTTGCCTCCTACCGGATCTTGACGGCGATCTCCGCTTTGGGACTTATTATTACAGCCGGATATTTTTTATATATGTTGCAACGAGTCTTGTTCGGACCGATTGCGACAAATCCCCGCCAATATAGCGATCTTCAGGCAACTGAAATCTTAACGCTGACTCCCTTGACGATCATCATGATCGTGGTTGGGTTTTTTCCCATAGTCATTTTGCAATTTCAGGAAACCGCGGTGCAAGGGCTATTGAAGTGGCTATTTTAGAGAGGAAAAAATTTTGATGACGAATCAAATCCAAGGTCTGTCATTTCTTTTCCCAGAGGCCATTTTGGTTTTTTTTGCCATTGGCTGCTGCTTATGGGGAGTCTTCACCAATCGCAGCGCACTGATTGGAACCTATGCTCTTTTGGGAGTGGCCATGAGCGCCTTATCCCTGCCGGCCAGTTTCGGAGCCGGAAAGAATTTATTTTTCGGGATGCTGACGAATGACCCCTTCTCTGCCTTTTTTCGACAAGTCATTTTGATCGTCGCCGGACTAGCGATTATGATTTCCTTAGATTATAAGGATTTGGACCGCGCCGATCTGGGAGAGTACTATTTTTTTCTTTTAACGATCGCGGTTTCTCTCATGCTCGCGGCCTCGGCGAATAATCTTCTTATGATTTACATCAGCCTGGAATCGATTTCGCTTGTTTCTTATATCATGGCCGGATATTCGAAAAGAGATATTTTTTCCTCGGAGGCGGGGATGAAATATTTCCTTTTTGGGGCTGTTTCAACCGGAATGACCCTCTATGGAATTTCTCTGATTTATGGTTTACTAGGTACTTTGAGTTTGCCAGCGATTGTCGGTCAATGCTCAACGATCATGAGCGAACCGGCCGCAGGCTTAGCCTTGCTGCTTATCTTGGTTGGTTTTGGGTTCAAATGCTCCTTGGTTCCCTTTCATATGTGGACGCCCGATGTTTATCAGGGCGCTCCCACGCCCATGGCGGCGCTATTTTCGGTGGGGTCAAAGACTGTCGGTTTTGCTTTCCTCTTGCGGGTTTTTGTTTTAACGTTTGGGAAAAATTTTGAATCTTGGCCATTGCTGGCATCCATGCTGGCCATTGTAACGATGACTCTGGGAAATTTGACGGCCCTGGAGCAAACGAATCTCAAGCGTCTTCTCGCGTATTCCACGATTGCTCAAGCCGGATATATCTTTTTGGGTCTGGCCATCGCCACCCCAATGGGAATCAAGGCATTTTTATTCTATCTTTTTGTTTATGCCTTGATGAATATGGGGGCCTTTGGCGCCGTCATCATAATCAATAATTCTTTAAAGAGTGAACAACTTGAGGATTACAGTGGCTTTTATCGTCGTGATCCTTTGACCGCGGTGACATTCGCCATCCTCTTGTTGTCCTTGGCAGGGCTTCCGCCTTTAGCCGGTTTCCTGGCGAAATTTTTTATTATTGCTGCAGCGGTTGAAGCCAAACTCACGGTGTTGGCTGGGATCGTGGTCATCAATAGCGTGGTCGCCGTGTATTATTATGTCCGGATCATCAAATTTATGTTTTTGCACGAACCTTCCGGACAGGCGGCTCCCCCGGGTCCTTGCCGTTTACATTTACATCTGGTCTTAGTCATTACGGCAGCGGCGAATCTGATCCTGGGATTGTGGCCCCATGCCATCCTGGGCTGGATCACAAATCTCCTGAGGATGGGATAAAAAAGATTTTCTGGCGATTTTTATAAATTTTTTCGGTTCCAACGAAGTAAACTTTTGGGCAGTCCATGAGTTCCTCAATTTTGGATATTAAGATTCGCAAATTCGTTCCTGCCGATCGGCCTGCTATTCGTCGGATCAGTTTTAAAACTTCTTTTTTAGGTTCTCCGGAGTTCTTTATTAATCACGAGGAAGCCGTTGCGGATGCCCTGACCTTGTATTTTACCGATTATGAACCGGAATCAAGTTTTGTGGCCATCCAGGGAGAAAAGGTCATTGGTTATTTGACCGGAACCAAGAACGCGGCCCGGATGAATGCGATGGTTAACTCAAGAATTTTTCCCCAGCTTTGGCGCCATGCCTTTGGGCAGGGATTAATTTTTCAAAA
The DNA here is from genome assembly GCA_023247725.1 of Candidatus Omnitrophota bacterium. GTDB lineage: Bacteria > Omnitrophota > Gorgyraeia > Zapsychrales > JAHFFX01 > JAHFFW01. Next base: position 18,146 of record JAHFFW010000017.1, read on the forward strand.
GAAAATTTTGACTCTTTTGTGGTATATGGGTGGTAGCGCCTTGAAATGGGAATTTTCTCTGCCGGATGTGACCGACCGTTATCCGGCGCTCTTGCATATCAATATCGATGAATCGTTTCGCGGGCGGGGGGTGGGAAGGGCCCTCATGGATTACTTTTTGGATTATTTGAAATCCGAGCGAATTCCCGGCGTGCATTGTGCCACCTTGTCGGATGATGCTTACCGGTTTTTTACGAGCGCGGGATTTTATCTGCTGTTAAAAAAGCCGCGCACGTATTTGCGTTATCATTTCAAAAAAGAAATGTTTTATTACCTTTTGGGAAAGACGCTGAGGTGATCGGTGAAATTTTTTTCAAAACAATTTATTATCCCTCCCAATTTTCGTCCCAACCCCAACGGCGCCCCAAGTCCTTCGCAGTGTCCTTAAGCGAGGTCGAAGGACTTGGGGCGCCGTTCGTCGTCGACGCCACATCCAGGGCGATGCTTTTTCCTCAACGCTAAACCGCTATAGACTATTCGCTGAAATTATTGGACGCCCAATTTCTGGCTGGCCTTGAGCAGGATGGCTTGCATCTTGGGATTTTGCATGAGCTCTTGGGCTTTGGGGTTGTCGCGCAGCTTTTCCACATCATGATGGATGATGGCATCCATTAATTCCGGATCTTGAAGCAATTCCATAAATGCAGGATCTTGACCGAGGGCCTGGATATCGCTCATGAGATCCTGATCGGTCATGAGGGTCTTTTGCATATTGGCAATTTCTTCCGGGGAAAAACTATCCGAAGAAGGCCTTGCACCGGCCCCCGACGATGAAAGGGCCTTGAATTTTCTGGGACTCACGGCATTGGCCGAGGATTCATTGACAATGGAGATCACATTCTCGGCGTGAATGGACACATTCCCCATGGACACGGATTCAACCAGATAACGGTCGCCGTCGACACCCACCAGACGCCCTTTGATCTGGGATCCATCTTGAAGCTGGAAGATCTGGTAGGGAGTTTTGGCAAAGGACCCGGCTCCTTCGGAAAACACAGGAGAAGCTAAGCAAAATCCAGCGAGCAGGAGGACCAAAAAATTTAAGAAGGGGAGAATTTGAATTGGGATGCGCATTTGTTTAATACCATTTGCTTTTAACTTTGGTTCAAGTGTACCACGCGATTTAAGGAGGAGTCAAACGGGCCTTTAGACGCCGATAATCATTAATCCGTGGATCGGGCCCGACGCGGAAAAGCCAATAAGGATACAGGCCTTGATGGATGCAGCCCTCGTACCATTCTTCCGCTAAACGCACGCCAATAACTCGCAGACCATAGTGCTTGAGAAAAAATTGGGAGAATTCCTTTTTGGGATCGTAGGCTAGAAATCCGGTTGCCGTGATGTAAACGGGAACGCCTTGGGCCAGCAGCATATCCAGTTGTCGACGGAATTCCAGCAGCGATTGATCACCGAGATGGAATTCGGAGGCCGGTCGCAAGAGCGTTTGGCGGTGACCGTAATATTCAATGAAAGGATTGATATCAATGGCGATCACCCTGGCATCGGGTTCGGTTTTACTGGCGACCCAACCGGCGAATTCGGCTAAGAGTGAACGCTCATGACGAAACAAGAGGATGGGGTAGATATAATTAAAGGTCAGATCAATAATGACACAAAAGGCGATCACCCCGGTTTGCCAATAAGGGGTTTTTAAACGAATGATTCTTGCCAGGATAAACCCCATGGCCAGACACAAAGAAGGAACGACAATAACGAAGAAACGCGAAACCGAGGAAAATAAATTACCATAGAATAACGTCGGCACCAAGAACCAGAGAAACAAAAAAAAGAAAACGCGCGGACGTTCCAAGGCCAAGCAAAGATATCCCAGAAGGGCAACCAATAATCCCAAAATCGAAAAGCTCAATTCAAAATCCTTAAGAACGGCCCATAAAGAAGGAGAAAAAATCCCCCGAAAATTTTCTTTTAAGCCAACCTGAAAGAACAGGGCCAGCTGCTGCGTGTAATCGTGTGATTTTACCTGCAGCCAAATGGGCAGATGCAAAAACAGGGCGACCCCGACGGCCAAGAGCGCCGCCAAAAGAAACCGGCGAAGGCGGCGCCAGCCATTTTGTTTTCTTGATTCCCAGGCCGCTTCCGGTATTTTCGTTCCCGCAAAATACAAAAAGGAAACAGGCAGGGATAAAAGGATCATATCCTGCAAACGCGTCGCTCCCAGCAATCCAAAACATACGCCGGAGAGGTAAAGATTCTGAATTTTGGCGGTCTCTTGATATCTCAGAAGATAAAGCACCGAACTTAAGAAAAAGAATAAGGCAATGGGGTGGCTGATGCCATAAACCGAGACGCCCATGAAGATCGGATTAACCGATAAGAATAAGGCGGCGCACAACGCGGCCAAGCGGGAAAATAATCGACAGCCAATGAAGTAAAAAATAAGGACGGACAATGAACTAAAGACGACGCTCATGTAGTTCACGGCCATGACCGGATCATGGAAGGAGAACATCCGGGCAATCCCTTGAAATAAGGCGCTCAAGATAAGGGCCAACGGATAACCAAAACCAAATAAGGGGTTAAACTGGCCGCTTTCGAGCAAAGACCTTCCCCGCACGGCCAGCTCAAGGCAGTCTAAATGGTAAGGTCCGACGCTGATGAGGGATAGACGGATAAGAAAACTAAAAATGAATAAGGCCAAGGGCAAAACAAGCGGGTGTTTCAGAAGATTGGATAAACCGGCAGGCCAATAAGATAAGCGAGGACCCAAAGCGATTTAAGTCATAGCATTCTCTCACCCCCGGGGTGAGAGGGACCGATTCCAAAAAGTGCCGCGGGAGAGAATCGAACTCTCACGCGGTTTCCCTCATCGGTTTTTGCCTGCCCTGGCAAGAAATTTACAAAATCAAACTTTGTGCCGAGAGAGGGAATCGAACCCTCACGATCTTGCGATCACTGGTTTTTGAGACCAGCGCGTATACCAGTTCCGCCATCTCGGCATCATGAGCAATTTTTTTGAGAAATCTTCCTGCGGCTAATCAACAAATTTGCGTTTTACTTCACTGAGATTGAGATAAAAAATAATCCACCCATGGTAAAAAATTGAAATCCAGCTTTTCAAAGGGGAAGGGATCACGGTTCCCAGGGCGCCATTCAGTTGAATAAGATCAGCGAGGATGAGCACCTTGCTCAGGATAATCACCGACGAGAAATACAACACAAGTTCATAGGCCAGGCGATTGAATTTGAGGAGTCCAATGCCGATGAGGGTGGATATGGTTCCCGTCAGCGCCACAAAAACAAAGACGTTGTTGGTTTGGGTGCTTAGGCCGAAGGCACACGTCACAAGCAAGATTAAAAGCGAGAGACCGCCGATGAGGATTTCCAAAAAACCCAGCCCTTTAAGGATATTCTCATCTTTGAGAAAGTCACGGATTTCAAAAATTTTTATGTGGGGGAGACTTTTCACATGCCAGAATATTTTACAATATGGAGCTGACGAGGATCGAACTCGTGACCTCCTGCATGCCATGCAGGCGCTCTCCCAGCTGAGCTACAGCCCCTTTTTTATTTGAAACGTCGGGACCCAGGCGCCCTCTCCCGACATTTTAAAAAATACAATTGAATCAAAGATGTGTCAATATATCATCGGTGTTTGGCTTTGTCAATCAGGCCAGGACAAGAAGGCTTGCCATTAGCTCTATTGTCAATGCGGATTCGGTTACCGGTTGACAATGCTGCTAAAAAAAGTTAGGATGAGGCCAATTAAAGATTATGGAAAAATATTATTTTGATTACGCTTCCACGACTCCCGCCGATCCACAGGTCATTCGGGCCATGGAGCCGTATTTTTTCGAGCGGTTTGGAAATCCTTCGAGCCCGCACACGATTGGCCAAGAGGCCAAAAAGGCTTTGGAGGATGCCCGGCAAACCGTCGCCGATTTTCTGAATGCCCAGCCCCAGGAAATTCTTTTCACCTCGGGAGGAACGGAATCCAATAACCATGCCACAATTGGGCAGGGCCGGGCAAGAAAATCCCAAGGGCAGCATATCATTGTTTCTGCCATAGAACATCACTCCGCCTTGCGTCCGGTAGAATCCCTTCAAAAGGAAGGTTTTCAGGTGAGTTTTCTTCCGGTCGACCGCTATGGATGGCTTGATCCCGAGCAGGTTATATGCGCTGTTCATGATAAGACCATTCTCATTATCCTTCTGCACGCCAGCAATGAAATTGGAACTCTCCAGGATATCGAAGCAATCGGACGATTTGCCACCGAGCGCAAGATGGCCTTCCATGTGGATGCGGTTCAGACCGTAGGGCATCTGCCCGTCGATGTACAAAAGATTGGGTGTTCGACGCTGTCCTTGTCCGGGCATAAGCTTTATGGACCCAAAGGAATCGGGGCTCTTTATCTAAGGAAGGGAACGCCGCTTACGAGTTTTCTTCTGGGCGGCGATCAGGAACAAGGACGACGCGCTTCGACCCAAAATGTCGCCGGCGCCGTTGGCCTGGCCAAGGCGGTCGAAATTTGCCAGTCACAAATGCTCGAAGAAGCAAAACTGCAGCGCGAGCTGCGCGATCGGTTGATTCAAAAGATTTCGACCCAAATCCCCGACGCCATTCTCAATGGCCACCCCACCCGACGGCTGCCCAACAATGCGCATTTTTCTTTTCCCGGGATTGACAGCGAATCGTTGTTGATGAGTTTGGATCTGGCGGGAATTTGTGCGTCGATGGGGTCCGCGTGCACGTCGGGGGTGCTCAAAGCCTCCCATGTCTTGACGGCCATCGGATTGAGCGAAGAATTGGCCTTCGGTTCCCTGCGTTTATCCGTCGGACGTTGGACAAGGCCTGACCACATTGATTATCTTTCCTCCATCCTCCCTGACACGATCAGGCGCCTGCGAAAGACGGCTTCGATTTAACGATCATGCAAGAACAAATCCTCCAATTTCTCAAAGAACATGACGGTTACCTTTCTGGTGAAGAGATCAGCCATTCTCTCAAGATGAGCCGTACCGCTATCTGGAAGTACATGCAAGAATTAAGAAAAGTCGGATATGAAATCGTGGCGGTGCCGCATTTGGGTTATAAGATTGTTTCCGTTCCGGATAAATTGTTCCCCTGGGAAATCCAATTTGGTCTGGGAACCAAGGTCATGGGACAAAAGATCGTGTACGAGGAAACCTTGACCTCGACGATGGATACGGCCTTCGAGCTGGCGGTTGCGGGATCCCCGGAAGGCACTCTCGTGTGTTCGGAAAGCCAAACCCATGGCCGCGGACGAATGGGAAGGACCTGGATTTCACCAAAATCCAAGGGAATTTACCTGTCGTTGATTTTACGACCGAAGCTGCCGCCCATGGAAACCGCCAAATTGACATTGTTGACCGCGGTTGTTGTCAGTGAAGCCATCCAAAAGATTTGCGGTTTCGAAGTTCAAATCAAATGGCCCAATGATCTTTTGGTGGGGAGGAAAAAATTGGCCGGCATCCTGACCGAGTTGCACGCTGATCCTGACCGGGTCAAATTTGTGGTGGTGGGAATTGGATTGAACGTCAATACCCAGAGCCATCAATTGCCGCCGGGATCAACCTCGCTAAAACTTGAAACCGGACAGACATGGTCACGGGTTAGCCTCATCCAGGAAATGCTTAAGGAATGGGAACAATGGTATAGCCAATTCACTCGCCGGGGATTTGAACCGATTCTAAAACGTTGGAAAGAATTGTCAGTCACTTTAGGGAGGCGCGTGCGCGTCAGCGACCCGTCAGGAGTGATCGAAGGGGAGGCCAAAGACATTGACACCGACGGAGGTTTGCTCATCCGTTTGGATTCCGGCCTTATCCTCAAGCGCATGGCCGGTGATGTCATGTGGGCGCAGTAGATCAATGAATGATCTTGAATTACAGGAATCTCTTCGAGAGATCGAACGTCAGGGCCTCTGCCGGAATTTACGGCTAACCGAAGGACCGCAAAGTCGTGAAATCACGATGAACGGCCAAAAGGTCTTGAACTTTTGTTCCAATAATTATTTGGGGCTCGCGGATCATCCGCAATTGCGTTTGGCGGCCATCCGTGCGATTGAAGCGGAAGGGGTTGGCTCGGGGGCTTCCCGGTTAGTTTGCGGCCATATGAGGGCTCATCAAAAATTGGAAGCGCGCCTGGCCGGGTTCAAAGGCACGCCGAGCGCGTTGGTTTTCAGTACCGGATATATGGCGAATGTGGGAATCCTCGCGAGTATTTGTGAACGCGGTGACATCATTTTTTCTGACCGGCTGAACCACGCCTCCATCGTGGATGGAAGCTTGCTCAGTCAGGCTGTGTTCAAACGATATCCTCATAAGGACATGGCGACTCTCGAAGAATGGTTGAAATCCGCCGGCGGATTTCGTCGACGGCTTATTGTGACTGACAGTGTCTTCAGCATGGATGGAGACATCGCTCCGTTAGACCAAATCGTTGAACTTGCGCAAAGATATGATGCCATGGTGATGGTGGATGAGGCGCATGCCTTTGGCGTTTTGGGTCAGCATGGCAAAGGGGCGGTTGAACATTTTCATTTGGAAGGAAAGGTTGACATCCAAATGGGAACGCTCAGCAAGGCCGCCGGCGTTTTTGGGGCTTATTGTTGTGGATCATCCGAATTGATCCAATTCCTGGTCAACCGGGCGCGGAGTTTTATTTACACGACTGCCATGCCACCGGCGATCGCGGCGGCGGCAACGGCGGCGATTGATCTCTTGGAACGCGAACCCCAGCGTCGAGAAAATCTCTGGAAAAATTCCGTGTATGTTCGAACCGAATTGCAGCGGATGGGATTTTCCACCCTCGAATCGCAAACGCCCATCATCCCTTTGATTGTCAAGGATTCGCAAAAGGCCGTAGAATTCTCTCAAAGGCTATTGGAATCAGGAATTTTTGTCCAGGCCATCCGGCCTCCGACGGTCCCAAACAATACCGCCCGTCTGAGGGTCACGGTGATGGCGACCCACACCAAGGAAGATTTGGATTGCCTGCTGGGCGCTATTCGCACCGTGGGAAAACACTTATGCCTTATCTGAACGGCCCGTCGGGCATTGTTTGGCATTATGAGGAGGTCGGAAAAGGACAAACGATTATTTTCTTACACGGTTGGGGCGTTAGCAGCCAGATTTGGACTCAGCAGTTGGGATTCTTTTCTCGGACTCATCGCGTCCTGGCCTTAGATTTGCCTGGGCATGGCTTAAGCAACCGGAAAAAAATCACCTTTGATTCCATGGTCAACGATATCGATTTTTTCGTCAAGGCAAAAGAAGAAAAATCATTGCACCTGGTGGCAAGCTCCTTCGGAGGCTTAATCGCGATCCTGATTGCGTTTTTGCCGCAGGTCAAAAGCCTCACCTTGGTTGGCGCACTGCCGAAATTTCTTCAATCATCCGATTATCCTTATGGCCTGGCCCCGGAACGCGTGGCCAAGCTCAGAGCCCAGCTCGTCAAGGATTACCCCTCGATCGTGCAGATTTTTTTTCGTTCTCTTTTTACATCGAAAGAACGTCAAGGCGAATGGTTCCGTTGGCTAGAATCATTCCGTGCCCAACAAAAGGTTCCACAAAAAAGGGCTTTGGAACGATTGCTGGATATGATCGAAAAGGAGGATCGGCGCAAGGAATTTCTTCAGCTTCAGCTTCCTCTATTATTGGTGAATGGAACCGAAGATGCCATTTGTCCTTTGCCCGGGGCGGTTTATTTGAAAAAGCAAAAGCCGCACGCCCGGCTGGAATTGTTTGAAGATTGTGGGCATTTCCCGTTTCTTTCGCATCCAGAGAAGTTTAATAAACTCTTGGAAGATTTTCTCAAGGAAGTAAAACCTTCGCTCTCCGCCAGGAGATAGGCGCGATCAACCATGCCTATCAAAATTATCAATCAAAAAGTTTGTAAGGCATTCTCCGACGCTGCCGGCCAATATGAGCAGTTAACCAGCTTGCATAAAGACATTGGACGCGAGCTTATCAAGCGCATCCGAGCCCCGAACGATGCTCCCTCGATTTTGGATGTGGGAATGGGGACCGGGTGGTTGACGGGTCAGTTGTGCTCTTTTTTTCCTCAGTCACTTGTTGTGGGAGTGGATTTTGCGCCAGGGATGATTGAGGTGGCTTCTCGGCTCAATGAGGAAGAGTTTACCATCATCGGAGCCGACGCCAGGTGTCTTCCTTTCAGAAGTGAAACGTTCGATGTCATTGTTTCCAATCTGGCCTACCATTGGCTGGAGGATTTGCCGTCGGCGTTTGCGCAATGTCATCGTACACTAAAAAAAGGCGGAATATTGGGATTGACGATGTGCGGCCGGCAAACCTTCGATGAATTGTTCCTCGCCCTGGAAAAAACACAAGGCCCGGGAGAAATATTCGCCATCCGCCGCCTGCCACCCGAAGAATTGATTGCCGAATCTTTGCAAAAGGCAGGCTTCAAAAACGCGGAGATCAAGCAAGAGCAAAAGCGACTCCGGTTCTCCGAGATGATGGGATTGATTCAATGGATCAAGGATATCGGGGCTAATGCGCTCGCCCAGGACATATATATAGGGAAGGCATGGCTCAAGAGGGCCAGCGAGTACTACAACCAACATTGCAAAGATCGCCTCGGGATTTATGCGACCTTTGAGGTGGTTTGGGTTGTGGCGAAAAAATAAACTGAAGTGTGACTCGTGACCCGTGATCCGTTAACCTGCCTGCGGTAGCAGGCGAGTTACTGGTCACGAGCGACGGGTTACCCATAGACTAATGAAGAAATCATATTTTATAACCGGCACCGACACCGACATTGGGAAAACCGTCGTGACGATGGTGCTCGCCATGCTTCTTCAAGAAAGAGGCATCAAGGTCGGTGTTATGAAGCCAGTGCAGTGCGGTGGCACCGATGCTTTATTTTTGCAGAAATCTCTGCAGTTGCCTCAACCTCTTTCGGTCATCAACCCATGTTTTGCGCCAGAGCCATTGAGTCCGCATCTGGCCTTTCGCCGGGCAGGAAAGAAAATCAACCTGAAAAAGATTCAGGCCGCACTTTGGTCCTTGCAAAAGTCTCACGATGTGATTTTGTTGGAAGGGGCTGGCGGGTTGCTCGTGCCTCTGCGGCAAGATTACCTCGTCGCGGATTTGGCCCGGGATTTGCAAAGCGAATTAGTGATCGTATCGGCCTTGCGGCTGGGAACGATCAATCACACGCTTTTAACGATCAAGATGGCGCAGGCCTACGGCTTAAAAGTCAAGGGAGTCATCTTTAATACCATTTCTTCCGGGCCTGCCGGGATTCCAGAAAAGACCAACCCAGAAGTGATCCAGCGTCTGGGAAGAGTTCCAATTTTGGGGATCGTTCCTTTTTTAGAACAAAAAGGTCGAGTTTCTATCGTCAAAAAATGTCAAAAAAAGATTCAACTGGAAGAATTCCTTAAGCCCAAGAAACCGGATGAGCATTGGATGACCTGGGACAAACAGTATCTTTGGCATCCTTTCACGCCGATGAAAGATTGGCTTTTAAGCGAACCTTTAGTGATCGAATCCGGTCAAGGGAATTTGCTTGAGGACACGGAGGGAAGGCGATACATCGATGGAGTTTCCAGTTTGTGGGCGAATCTCCACGGCCATCGGCATCCCCGAATTAATCAGGCGATTTCAACTCAGTTGAATCGCATCGCGCACTCGACGCTTTTGGGGCTGACTCATCCGCCGGCCGTAGAATTAGCCAAGCGGCTTTGTGAAATCGCGCCGAAAGGATTGACGAAGGTTTTTTATTCGGACAATGGCTCAACGGCGGTCGAGGCCGCAATCAAGATGGCCTATCAATACTGGCAGAATACCGGCGGGCGCAAAAAGACAACGATCGCGCATCTTTCCAATTCTTATCATGGCGACACGCTGGGCAGCGTTAGCGTCGGAGGAATCGATCTGTTCCATCGGGTTTACCGGAATCTCATGTTCAAAACGATTGCCGTGGAATTTCCCGATTTCTATCGTTGTCCGCTGGGGAAAAAATATCCCGACTACACTCATGAGTGCCTGGACAAACTCGAAAGCCTCTTCAAAAGACGGCATGACACGATGGCCGCGCTCGTCATCGAACCGCTGGTGCAAGGGGCTGCCGGCATGATTGTCTGGCCCGACGGGATTTTGAGACGGATAGTGGGGGGCTGTAAAAAATACGACATTCTTTTCATTGCGGATGAAGTGGCCACCGGTTTCGGCCGGACCGGCAAAATGTTTGCTTGCAACCATGAAGGGGTTGTTCCGGATTTTTTGTGTCTTGCGAAAGGTCTAACCGGCGGCTATCTTCCTCTGGCCGCAACACTGACAACTCAAAGAATTTTTGAAGGATTTCTGTTTGATTATGAGGACCAAAAGACTTTTTTTCATGGCCATACCTATACCGGAAACCCTTTAGCCTGCGCCGCCGCCTTGGCCAATCTGGAAATTTTTCAAAAAGAAAAAACGCTGAAAAAAATTCAGCCCAAAATAAAATATTTGGCGAAAAAATTGCGAACGTTTTATAATCTAGCCTCTGTCGGCGATATCCGGCAAAAGGGTTGGATGGTCGGCATTGAACTCGTCAAGGATCTGAAGACCAAAGAGCCATTTGCGTGGGAAGAAAGGATTGGAGTGAAAGTTTGCATGGAGGCCCGCAAGCACGGCGTTATCCTTCGGCCGTTGGGGAACGTGATCGTCCTGATGCCGCCGCTGGCGATCAACGAGGAAGGGATCGATAAACTTTTGGATGTGGCTTACAAAGCTATTGAGAGAGTAACCAGTAATCAGGAGGGCAAAAATGATTAAAATTAAGGAAAAATTCTTTCGGGACAAAAAGGGCAAACCGGTGAGCGTTGTATTAGATATTATGAATTAGATTTATTGCTCAAGACCACACTTATAGCGACATCGAGAAAATAATCCTCAATTTTGGGGAAACTTATGAATAAAAAATTCTGGCTAGCATTATGCATGATTAGTGTCCTCCTTCCAGCAAACCATTTAGTTTTTGGTGAGGAGGATTTTATCAATCTGGGCCGTTTATCTATTGCGCGGGTTTCGGCGAGCAGCGTGAACGGCCATCGCAGTCTTTCGGATGAATTTTATGGCGTCAGAAATCTATTTGATTTAGGAGAGCATGTGATCTCTAATCCGACACCGATCAATTATGATTATTGGATGAGTGACGTAGGATCAAGCCCTTGGGTAAAAGTCCGATTCCTAAAACCAGTGGAAGTGGAGAAAATTATTCTGGAAATTCCGGGTATTTGGGAAACACAGTCCACGACGAAGGATAACCCACCTCTTGAAGAGGGTAAACCAGTTCATATTGCGTCGACAAAGATAACAGTGTATGAAACCGTGCGCAGTTCATCTGTCCCCGCAGAGTTTGCGGTGGAAATAGGATATGAAAAAAACGGCACCATGCATGATGAAACGCTTGATTCAATACCCATTAAGGGCAGCATCACAACGTATCCGTTGCCCAAGCCGATTTCGGATGTGAATTTTGTCAAGATTGTTTTCCCGACGAACAGCAGCATTTTGGTGAATGAACTCAAGATTATGGGGCGGGCTCCCCAAGGGACGGATTTGACCGCGGGCGTCCCCAGCGTTGATATGAATCAAGAAGAAGCAGTTCGCTTTGGACGGGAGATTGCCGATGAGTACATCAAGCTCAAGTACAGTGAAGGAAAGGTAATCGAGGAAAAGGGTGGCTGGGATTATGAGGTTGTTCAGCATGGAAATACCATTCTAAGGATTAATTTCAATAATGAAGGAGAGCCGCAATCGTTGTATGATGGGGATTTAGAAAAAATAATCGATTTAACCGGCCCTGATTTAGATAAAGCTTTGCAGGAAGGGTGGAAAAAAGAAGAGACGATTCCTGTCAAATAAGATTTCCGTCATTGCATATTCAAGGGAAGATTTTTAGAAATGAGAGTACAGAATAACAACAAAAGAATCTTCGTCTCCATGTCGGGCGAAGTGGATTCATCGAAGGCTATCGCAGAGATCACATTTTAGGTCTGAATCATGACAACAATTTCTTTAACGTTTCAGGTTCGGTTCAAAGAATATTTAGAAGCCTGTTTTTTTCATTTCGTGCTACGATTTAGAAAATTTTTTGAAGTTTTAAAATATGTTCTCATTGTTATCATTGGAATCATAGGATGGGTTTTCTTTGGGTATCGTCCTTTCTGGTTGGTCATGATCACATTTCCTCTATGGATTATGATCTTGCTCCTGTACGCCTCCGCGCTCGCGTTTAAACGGGAGCCCAAATATAAGGAAACACTCCGTTGGATATTTACTGATGAAGGCATTTTATTGAAAACCAAAAGCATCGATTCAAAATTGGAATGGTCCGTTTATAACACTTTTCTTGAAACAAAAAATATTTTCATGCTTTACTACGGCAGAGAACTCTTTAGTTTGATTCCAAAGAGATCTTTTCTTAATGCGAATGAAATCGAGGAATTTAAAAAATTAGCGCGGAGTAAAATTCCAGCTGGGAGCTAGACGCTCAGGGTTGAGGGCCAGCGCATATAAATTTAAACGATGAACATAATCCGAAAGCAAGCCTTCGTTGCTTATAACACCTTGACGTTTAATGCTGACTATGCTATTGTTACTATGGTCACATTAGAATGGTCATTTCAGGAAGAGGTGCGACGATGAATATTCCCGCCGGCGAATTCAAGGCCAAATGTTTAAAGCTGATGGATGATGTCCAAAAATCTCAGCGGGAGATTGTAATTACCAAATACGGAAAACCGGTGGCGAAGCTTGTGCCGGTGAAAGATAGAAAGAGATCCTCGTCCATCATCGGGATGCTGAAAGGGACAAGCAGAATTCATGGAGATTTAATTGAACCAACCGGAGAGCGCTGGGAGGCCGATGATTAAGGAATCCGCCCACCGGTTAGCTTTGCTCGATACGCATATCTGGATTTGGCTGGTCACTGATAATCCCCGCGTTCAATCTTCCCCATTTATCAAAAAGATTAAAGAATTTGAGGCCCAGCATGGCTTAAGGGTTTCGGTTATTTCCATCTGGGAAATTGGGATGCTTCATGCCAAGGGCCGATTAGAACTTCCTTTTAGTCCTCATGAGTGGATTCAGAAAGCTTTGGCTGCTCCTGGAATCCGGATTGCGGAACTGACACCCGAAATTGCCTTGGACAGTGCGCATTTTTTAAAGGGATACCCCGGCGGCGACCCCGCCGATCGGATGATTTTGACAACGGCGAAAAGCCTTGGAGCAACCCTCGTGACCGCTGACCAGAAAATGCTGAAATGTGCCAAGGAACATCATTGGGAAAGCTTGTCTCCCTAAAAACATGGTTGTCGAAATATGTTGAATCGTAAAAAAGTCTTCGTCGCCATGAGCGGCGGTGTGGACTCCTCCGTCGTGGCCTGACTTATCAGGGATGAAAACGCGTTCCGAGCCGATCGGATTATTTATCAACGGCCGATGACGGCAACGTTATTCTCATCACTGCGATTTAATCGAGCCGGTGGAAGGATCTGCAAAGTAATAAGTTAAGGAGGAGGTGTTAATATGGCTAATACTTTTACGGCCGTCGTCAAGCACGAAGGTGATTGGTGGATTGGATGGATTGAAGAAGTCTCGGGAGTGAATGCTCAGGAAAAGACGCATACAGAATTAGTAAAGAGTCTTAAGATCGCGCTTAAAGAAGCGTTAGAATTTAACCGAGAAGAGGCCATACGGGCGGCTGAGTCTAATTATTCGGAAGAAATCTTGAACGTATGAAACGCAGAGAATTATTGCGTTACCTTCAGCAACATGGTTGTATTCTGCTTCGGGAAGGGGCCAGGCATTCCTGGTGGTCTAATCCTACCTTAAATAAGCGCTCAGCTATTCCACGGCATAATGAAATTTCATGATTTGTTGGCAAAAAAGATCTGTAAAGATCTAGGTGTTTCTCCAATAAAATAATTTGAAATGATTCATCAAACTAATAAGAAGACTGTCTTCGTCGCCATGAGCGGCGGTGTGGACTCCTCCGTCGTGGCCGGCCTCATGAAGGACCAGGGTCATGAGGTGGTGGGGGTCACGATGTGTTTTAACATCTCCCACCCGAATTCCAGCCGTCCGTCGTGTTGCGGAGTGGAGGGGATCCAGGATGCACAAAGGGCGGCGCAGATCCTCGGCATCCCGCATTATGTCTTTAACTTTGCCAAGGAGATTAATGAAAAGATCATCGATAACTTTACCAGCGAATATCTGAACGGCCGAACGCCGAACCCGTGCGTTCAGTGCAATCAGCATTTGAAGTTTGGTTCACTCTATCGGAAGGTAATGGCCTTGGGGGCAGACGTGATCGCGACCGGCCATTACGCCAGGGCTGAACAAAATCCCCAGACGCAGAGATTTGAACTAAAGAAAGGAAAGGACCAGCATAAGGATCAGTCCTATTTCCTCTACAGTATGAGCCAGGAGACCTTGCCCCGGGTTTGGATGCCGTTGGGCGGTTTAACGAAATTGGAGGTGCGGCAATTGGCGCGCCGCTATCAGCTCAATACCGCCGAAAAGCCGGAGAGTCAAGACATCTGTTTTGTTCCATCGACGGGATATAAGAAGTTTATCGAAGAGCGCGTGGGTGAGGAGGCCGTGCAGCCTGGGGCATTTTTAGATGAATCCGGCCAAGTGATCGGCCAGCATAAGGGCATCATCCATTACACGATCGGCCAGCGCGATGGACTGGGATTGGCTTTAGGATATCCGGCTTATGTTTATCGAATTGATCGCGACACTCAGACCGTCCATGTGGGTCGGATGGAGAAATTGTATTCGCGCGGGCTTATAGCCGCTCAAATGAATTATCTGAGCATTGATTCGCCCGTCAACAATCTTAAAGTCAAGGCTCGCATTCGATACAATAGTCAGGAAGTGGACGCTGTATTGACTTCGCTCTCGGAGGGCATGGCTCGGATTGATTTTGGCGAGCCGATGAAATCAGTGACGCCCGGTCAATCCGTTGTTCTTTATCGCGATGATGTGGTATTAGCCGGTGGAATTATTGAGCAGAAGATCGGTTAAAACAATTTTTAATCCAGCCGCTGTTTGCATAACTTCCCCGAAATCGTTCACTGCAAATTTTCTGCGGTAAGTCGGAGCAATTTTTTTCCATCGTTTATTTACACGCCTTCGGCGAAATGTTATTGTGATAGGGATTCCCCTCTTCTTTCAATAAAGGATGACACGATGGTGCGAAGAATTTCTTGGGTCTTGTTAATTTTTTGGATCATGGTTTTATCTTCGATTCCCAGCGCCGAGGCAGCCAGACGAAAACCTATCGAAGAAATCCCGACGGCTTCCCAGAATCAAGAATTTAATGGCGAAGATTTATTTCTGGTTGTCAAAGAAGGCCGCTATGGTTTTATGGATCGCACCGGTCGAGTCGTGATTCCCTGTCAGTATGAACTGGCCAATCCATTCGTCGAGGGAATGGCCGCGGTCATGGCCGTCAGTCATTGGGGCTTTATCGATCCCAAAGGTAAAATGGTGATCCGCCCGCTCTATTTCCAGGTGGGCGATTTCTCCGATGGTTATGCGTCCGTCGAGGTCAATGGGAAATACGGTTATGTCAACAAAAAGGGATTTATGGTGATCAAGCCGCAATTTGACAAGGCGGAAAAATTCTCCGAAGGTTTGGCCGCGGTCATGGTGGGGGACAAGTGGGGCTACATTGACAAACTGGGTCATCTTGCCATCAAGCCGCAATTTTTCCGGGCATCGGATTTTTCCAATGGCCTGGCGGTGGTCATGGTTTTCGATGAAGGCGAACTCCCCAATCCCAGCCAGGCTTCCCTGGGATACATTGACAAAAAAGGCAATTATGTCTGGAAGCCGTCGAAGTGATGTCCTTTTCCTCGTTTTGATCCTCCTGATTGTTGTTCGAATTTTCCTTCCTTGCCTTTCCGCCGAATTCCTCGTTTGGGACGATGAACAACACGTCTGGGGCAACCCCCTCATCCAAACCCTCTCCCCCCTTTCTTTAAAAATGATTTTTTCCACGCCCGTCTTGAAAACCTACATCCCTTTGACGATTCTTTCCTTTGCCCTGGAGTATCACTTTTTTCATCTGAATCCATTCTTTTATCACCTGGATAATGTTTTATTACATCTGGTCGTCGTGGCGCTGATCTATATCCTGGCCCGGCGATTGAATTTCAATTCCTTGACCGCCGGTTTGACCGCGATTTTTTTTGGGATTCATCCCATGCATGTGGAATCGGTCGCCTGGGTGACCGAACGAAAGGATGTTCTTTATTCTGTCTTTTATCTGGCCTCGATTTTATTTTATCTGTCCTACATTCAAACCAAATCCTGGGCCAAATTTTCTTTGAGCCTTCTGATGGGATTGTTGAGCATTCTGGCCAAACCCATGGCCCTGAGTTTACCGGTGGTTTTATTTTTATTTGATTGGCTTTATGATCGGGGGCTGCCGCGACGAGTTTTGCTTGAGAAGATCCCTTTCGTGTTGATCCTTGCCCCCATGGCCTGGATCACCTATTCGCTCAATGCCCGCGTCCCCGAGATTCATTTTCCTCAATCTCTCACCTTATGGATCTGGACCTGCACCTTTTACCTTTGGAAATTTTTCTTTCCCACGGATTTGTCCCCGGCTTACAATTTGCCCCATCCCATCACCTGGAGCCATGGTCCTTTTTTGTGGTCCGGGCTTGCGTTCGTTTTCTTCCTTGGCGCTGCCTGGTATTTTCGGCGCCAGCGCTGGTTTATCTTTGCGTTAGCGTATTATTTTTTATCCATTTTTTTCCTCTTACGTCTCGACGAAGGCAAAGACGCCAATCTGGTGGCCGACCGGTTCATGTATTTGCCAAGCCTGGGCCTTTGTCTTCTGATTGGCTTGTCCCTGGCAAGATTATGGGATCGAGTGGACAAACACAGAATCGGTCAGGTTGCAGGGATTTTAGTTTTAGCCTTTATTGTGGCCGGCTTGGGGCTGACAACTTGGAGGCAATGCCATTACTGGAAGGATGATCTCACGTTATGGACTTACGCGCTTCATTCATTCCCGACGGCAAGAATGGCCTACAATAACCTGGGAGGTTACTATTCCCGAAAAGACGATTATGAGCGGGCCTTATTTTTTTATCACGAGAGTCTAAGACTGAACGCTTATGATTACCAAACGCTCAATGATATGGGTTTGGTTTATTTTAACCAGGGCCGGTATGAGGAAGCCCTGCAGGCGTTTGATCGTTCGACAGCGCTTAATCCGGGATTCGGGCTGGCCTATATCAATCGTGGGGCAGTTTACATCCAGCAAAACCACTACGACTGGGCGATCGCGGAATTCACCCGTTGCATGGAGGCTATGCCGGACTTTTATGCGGCGTATGTGAATCGGGGAAATCTTTACGCGGTCATGGGAAAGTACACGGAGGCACTTCAGGATTTGAATAAGGCCGTCGAATTAAGGTCCAATGACCCTTTGATCTATTTGCAGCGGGCCAGGGTTTATACGATTATCAAGGATTTTGAGAAGGCAAAGACGGATTATGCTAAAATTCTTCAGCTCGACCCTAAGAACAAGGCTGTCCGCAATTTTTACAATCAGATCGAAGCCTTACTCAGAAAAAAAAAGGCATTATCGCCTTAGTTAAGAAAGGACATGATGAGCATTCAATTGAACCGGGATAACCTGCGCGGATTTGTGACACCCGCTGATCTAAAGAAAATTCTCCCTCGAATTCATAAGGCCCATGACGACTTGCATCAGAAAAAAGGCAAAGGTCAGGATTGCCTGGGATGGCTGGATCTGCCTTCCAAGGTTCCGGAGGCCCTGGTCGAAGAAATTGAAGAGTTGGGGCAAAAGGTCAGACGCGGCTCCGATTGCTTAATTAGTTTGGGAATTGGCGGATCGTATTTGGGGATCCGTTCGACGGAGGAATTTTTGCCTGAGCAAGTGCTTTTGCCCATCCGCTATGCCGGTCATCATATGAGTTCTGATGATCTGGCGGGGTTATTGAAGTATCTGGAAGGAAAGAAACCAACGGTGGTCGTGATCTCTAAATCCGGAACGACGACCGAGCCAGCCCTGGCCTTTCGGGTGATCAAAGAATTTCTGGCAAAAAGATTTTCGCCTGCCGAGTTGAAAGAGCGGATCATCTGCGTCACCGACGAGAAGAAAGGGGCCTTGAAAAAATTTGCCGAGACTGCCGGGTATCGCACGTTTGTTATTCCGGATGACGTGGGCGGCCGGTTTTCGGTCTTGACACCGGTGGGTTTAGTGCCACTGAGCTTAATCGGGATTGATATTCAAGCGCTTATTGAAGGAGCCCGTCAGGGGCAGAAAGAGTATGGGGATCCGGACCTGGAAAAAAATCTCGCTTACCAATACGCAGCCAGTCGCTACCTTTTGTACCAGAAAGGCAAACTGATTGAGGTTCTGGCCTCTTTTTATCCGAATATGTTTTATATTGCGGAATGGTGGAAACAGATGTTTGGAGAAAGCGATGGAAAAAATGGTCAGGGGATCTTTCCGGCGTCGGTCATTTATTCCACGGACTTGCACTCGATGGGACAATTGCTGCAAGACGGAATGCGAGTGATCTTTGAAACCTTTTTATTAATAGAGAAGGTGAATAATGATATTGTGATTCCGCGGTATTCCAATGATATTGATGGTTTCAATTGTGTCGCGGGAAAGGGACTCGACTACGTGAACAAACAGGCTTACGAGGCTGCCGCTGCAGCGCATTATGAAGGTGACGTGCCGAATATGACCATCACCCTGGAGAGGGCCGATGCCTTTCACATTGGGCAATTGTATTATTTTTTTGAAAAGGCCGTCGGGATTTCGGGATATTTGTTAGGAGTCAATCCTTTTGATCAGCCCGGCGTAGAGGCGTATAAGGAGAAGATGTTCAAATTGTTGGGGAAAAGTTAACGCGCATAGAAAACTGAATTCCAAAAATGAGAGATCATAGAGAGGGGCGCTCGCCTAAGTCAAAATCAAGGCGAGCGCCCCAAAGTTTTGTTCGCCCTGCAGGCTTTGCGGGGCGTTTCTATTTGGGCGCGGAAGAAATTTTGGCCCAAATAGAAACGCCCCCCAGAGTTGCTCACTGCAGGGAGGCGTTCCTATAAGGTGATAGGCCTTATATTTCCCGTGAGGGTATCATCCTACCTCCTAAGACTGTATTAACTATGACATGCGCCTTGAATGAAAGCAAGAGGGGAAAATTTTTAATCTTATTTTCATCGGATTTTAATTAAGTCAAAAAATGACATAGATATTCATTGACAGATTTTGGACTTTCCTGTATCCTTATGGCGTCTTAATCGGTTCTTGACCCCTTTCCACTCACTCAAAGCCCAAGATCAACAAATTTTATTTCAAGTCACAGGAAATTAGCAGACGATGAGCATCAGTAATTTGTATGACTTGAACGTGAATCAGACGGCCTTTGTCAAGGCGCTCAATGGCGAACCAGCCCTCTGTCAGCGTTTAAGGGAAATGGGTTTCTGTGAATTTGCCGAAATCAAAAAAGTCATGCATGGCACCTGCCTCGTTTGTCATGTCTGTGGAGTCAACGTGGCCTTGAACAAACACATCGCCCAAAATATTGTTGTGGAAACAATCCCGCCTGCCGATTATTTCACTGGCCATCCCTCTTCACGATAATTCGAAAAAAGCCATCCCATGGTTCAAGTACGGCTAAGTCAGATGCTGGCGGGACAATCAGGTCAGGTCGCAGAACTCAAAGGACAGGCGGACATCTGCCAGCGGCTTTTGGAAATGGGAATCACGCGGGGGATTACCCTCGAGGTTGTTCGTTTCGCTCCCTTGGGTGATCCCATCGACATCAAATTGCGCGGCTATCATTTATCTCTCCGGCGCAAGGAAGCAGAAGCCATTCTGATTCAAACATAAATCGTGATCAATCTCATGGAGCATCCTTCCACTTTAATCTCTTCCAGATCCAAAACATCGCCTAAACAACTGCTCGTCGCTTTAGCTGGCAATCCCAATTGCGGCAAGACCAGCCTTTTTAACGCCTTGACCAAATTAAAGCAGAAGGTGGGGAATTATCCGGGCGTCACCGTTGAGAAAAAAATCGGCCGGATGATGGGATCCACTCCCGATCGGTCCGTAGACATTTTGGATTTGCCGGGAACTTACAGTTTGGCGGTTCGTTCTCCCGACGAGCAAGTAGCCCGGGATGTCCTTCTGGGCCAGATGCCGGATACCCCGCGACCCGATGTGGTGGTTTGTGTGGTCGATGCTGGCAACCTCGAACGCAATTTGTATTTGGTCAGTCAGATAAAGGATTTGGGGCTGCCCATCATCGTCGTTTTGAACATGATGGATGCGGTCAAACGAGAGGGCAAGGTCATCGATCTGGTCCGATTGTCCCAAAGACTGGATGCACCGATTGTTCCCACGGTCGCGATGAAAGAGATAGGGATTGAAGAATTGAAAAAGGAAATCCTGCAGGGAACCAGAAGGGTGAGCACCCAGCGTTTGCAACTGCCCGAAAATCTGCAGCATCCCATTGAGAGGCTGGTACAGGTTTTGAAAGAGGAACATGGGCTGAATCCTTCGTTAGCCTATAGCGAAGCCCTCATCATTTTGAGTAAAGAAGATTTAAAGAATGAGCCTCTGGTCATTCATTCTCCGGCCGTTAAAGAAGTCATTATGGATATCCGCCAAAGTTTGGATCAACAAGAGATCAACTGGCGCTCGGCGGCCATTGAAGCGCGTTATGCCGGGATTCAAAATATTCTTAAAGATGTGGTTCAGCAGAATTCTCCTCGCCGGATTTCTTGGAGCGAACGGATTGATCGGATCCTCATGGACAAATTTTTTGGCTGGGTCTTTTTTTGGGGCATTATGGGAATGATGTTTTTCATGATTTTTTCCGTGGCAACGATCCCCATGAATTGGATCGACGGATCCTTTGCCAGACTCTCGGATGGCCTCAAGACATTTTTGCCGCCTAGCGAGCTGCGGGATTTATTGACCGACGGGGTCATTGCCGGCGTGGGAGGGGTGGTCATTTTTTTACCGCAGATCCTCATCCTTTTTTTCTTCATCGGTCTTTTGCAGGACACCGGCTACATGGCCCGCGCCGCCTTCATTATGGATCGGGTGATGAGTAAGGCGGGTCTGCATGGTAAATCCTTCATTCCGCTTTTGAGTTCTTTTGCCTGTGCCATTCCCGGGATCATGGCCACCCGGGCCATCGAAAATCCCAAAGACCGTCTGGTCACGATCCTTGTCGCGCCGTGGATGAGTTGTTCCGCCCGGCTGCCGGTTTACACGATTTTGATCGCGACCATCTTGCCGGCCGCATCCGCCTGGCAAAAGGCGGGGATTATGCTCTTCTTGTATCTTTTAGGAATTCTGGGCGCCTTTGCCGCCGCGGTGATTTTAAAGCGAACCATTCTGAAAGGCTCGACTCCTTTTTTTATCATGGAGATGCCGCCGTATCGCTGGCCATCCTTGCGGTCGGTCATTTTGCAGATGTGGGAGCGCAGTTGCTTATTTTTAAAAAAGGCCGGGACCATTATCTTCAGCCTTTCCATTCTTCTTTGGGTTCTCATGAGTTATCCGAAATCTCCCTCTGCCGATATCAGCGCTCAGTTGAATCACAGTTTTGCCGGTCGTGCCGGTCATTTGCTGGAGCCTTTGATCAAACCGCTCGGCTTTGATTGGCGCATCGGGATCGGTCTTATTGGTTCCTTTGCGGCGCGCGAGGTTTTTGTGAGCACCATGAATATTGTTTTTAATATCGGAAATGCCGACAATCATACCGAGCCATTGCGGGCCGCCTTTGCGCAGGCCACATGGCCGGATGGTTCGCCATTATTTACTCCGCTGACCTGCATGAGCCTTTTGGTGTTCTATATTTATGCGATGCAATGCCTGAGTACCGTGGCGGTTGTCCGTCGAGAGACCAATGGCTGGAAATGGCCGGTCTTTCAATTGGTGTACATGACCGGCTTTGCTTACCTTGCCTCGCTGTCCGTGTATCAGTTTGGAAAACTGCTCAATTTTTAGCCGCAGGCTAAAATACCTTCAGCGTATTCCCCATAAAACCATTTGAACCTAAGAAGCACCGCGTTATAATATCCCCCATACGCTTAAGTCCCCGAAATCCAAGTTTCCGACCAAAGACAGCGGTTCTTTGGTTTTTTTTCGCTAATGATTTTTAAAGGCTCGATGCGATGAATCTGAAACGATTCCTGAAAAATTTTGTTATCGGACAGGCCAAAGACCCGGAAGACCGGACGGTTTTTCACCGGTTGTCCCTGATTGCCTTTTTTGCTTGGGTGGGATTGGGAGCCGACGGATTGTCTTCTTCTTGTTATGGCCCAGAACAGGCGTATCTCGCTCTAGGGCAACATACCTATCTAAGCCTTTTTGTCGCCCTCGCCGCCGCCTTGACCGTTTTGATCATCAGCGCCAGCTATTCGCAAATCATTGAGCTATTTCCGACGGGAGGTGGCGGTTATGTCGTAGCCAGCAAACTCCTTAACCCGACAGTCGGTATGATTTCGGGATGTGCGCTTTTAATTGATTATGTCCTCACGATCGCCATTTCCATCGCCAGCGGTGCGGATGCCCTCTTCAGTTTCTTTCCTTTAACCTGGAATGCTTATAAACTTTTTTTTATTTTGATGACAGTTTTGTGTTTGACCCTTTTGAATATGCGCGGGGTTAAGGAATCGGTGATTCCCTTAACCCCGATTTTTTTAATTTTTGTAGGCACGCACTTTTTTGTTATCGTCTATTCCGTTTTCATCCATGTGAATGATTTTCCTCAAATGTACCAATCCACCCAACTGGATATTCAATCGGCCTATTCGGAATTGGGAATGATGGGACTCCTCTTCGTTATGATGAAGGCCTACAGCCTCGGCGCGGGAACCTACACGGGTATAGAGGCGGTCAGTAATGGTCTTCCCATTCTCCGGGAACCCCGCGTGGAAACGGGAAAAAAAACCATGCAGTATATGTCTTATTCTTTGGCTCTTACGGTCATGGGTTTGATGATTGCTTATTTGCTTTTCCATGTCATGAGCCTACCAGGAAAAACACTCAATGCAGTCCTTTTTGAAAACCTGAGCGCTCACTGGGGGGCCTGGGGACATCTTTTTGTTTTGGTTACGCTGGTGTCAGAATCCCTGCTTCTTTTCGTGGCGGCTCAGGCCGGCTTCTTGGGAGGGCCTTCTGTATTAGCCAATATGGCGGTGGATCGGTGGTTCCCGTCGAAGTTTTCCAGTTTGAGCGATCGGTTGGTCACCCAAAATGGAGTGATGCTCATGGGAACCGCGGCCATCGTGACTTTGTTGCTCACGCGCGGTTCGGTTAACCTTCTCGTGGTTTTGTATAGCATCAATGTGTTCATCACTTTTTGTTCATCACAATTGGGTATGGTCCGCCATTGGTGGTCCGCTCGAGAGACGGAAAAAAAATGGGTTAAAAGAATCTCCATCAATGGAATCGGACTTCTCTTAACGACCTTTATTTTGATTTCCGTCATTATTCTCAAATTCGATCAGGGAGGCTGGGCGACCTTGGCCACGACCGCTTCCCTGGTCATCGTCGCTAGCATTATCAAACGGCATTATTTGCATACGACAAAGCTTTTGCATCGCCTCAATAGTCTTGTGGAAACAGCGGCTCTGACCAGCAATGGTCAACTTGCTGTGAAGAAAATCCCTTTCGATCCCGAGGCCAAGACCGCAATCATCTTAGTTAATGGCTTTAATGGATTGGGATTGCATACTCTGTTTAACGTCATCCGTTTCTTTGGCAAGGAATTCAAAAATTTTGTCTTCATTCAGATTGGTGTTATTGATGCCGGAAATTTTAAGGGACTAGAAGAGGTGGACCGACTGAAAGAAAAGGTTAAAAGAGATATCGATCGCTACCTGGCCTACATGAATCAAAATGGCTTTTTTGCCGAAGGCTATTGGGATGTGGGCATCGATCATATGGAGGAGATTGAAAAAATCTGCGCCCAGGTTATTCGAGCCTATCCGGGCGCGGTTGTCTTCGCCGGGCAATTGGTGTTTCCCGAGGATACCTTTATGACTCGCTGGCTGCATAACTATACGGTTTTTTCCATGCAGCGAAGATTTTATCGGCAGGGGATTCCGTTTGTGATTTTACCGATTCGAGTTTAATCATAAGGGCTCCCAGCACCTCGCTCCAAGCGTCCAGCATTAGGCTTGGAGCTTGGCCCTAAGAGCTGGGGCCCTTTATAGCTGAACAATCATGCCAAATCGTCTCGCCCTATTACCTTTAGTCCAAGGCTACATTGAACGCGATCCGGTTACTGCGGCGTACATCCTGCAGACGATGGATGAAGCCCAGGCGATCGCGATCATGAAGGCCCTGCCGGCAAAAACTTTTGCCCAGGTGTTTCCTTATTTGCAGGTTCATCATGCCACGGCCATGCTCAAAGAAGTTCCCCCGGCGACTTTTACTGAAATCATCGAGCGCTTGCAGCCCGAACAAGCCGCAACGATCCTTCTTACTCTAAAAGATGAGGAACGTGCCTTATTTTTGGAGCGTCTCTCGGAGAAGGCCAAAAAACAGATTCAAGAGATTCTCAAATATCCCGAAAACAGCGCTGGCCGGATTATGTCGACGGATTATCTGGCCTTTAATCAAAATATCCGGGCCAAAGAAGCGGTCACTCGCTTACGCGCCTTGGCCAATCGCCAGGCCCCCGTATCGTATGCTTATGTCGTAGACGAAGGATTGCACCTGGTTGGAATTCTCAATATGCGGGATTTGTTATTAGCCCATGGCGATGAGCAATTGCAATCGATTATGAAAAAAGATGTTTTTGCCGTGGATGGATTCACGGACCGAGAGGCGGTCGCGCACGAATTATCCAAACGTCGTTATTTTGCCGCACCGGTTGTGGATGCAGAACGCCGCCTCATCGGGATTGTCACCGCAGATCAATTGTTTGGCGATGTGCAGGAGGAAGCCACCGAAGACATTCTGCGGATGGTGGGGGCGGGCGAGGACGAGCGCACTTTTTCTCCGGTTCTGTATTCTTTGCGGATGCGGACTCCCTGGCTTTTATTCAATTTGGCCACGGCCTTTTTGGCGGCGTGGGTGGTTTCGCTTTTTCAGGATGTGATTGCTAAAATCACCATCCTGGCCGTTTTTCTTCCGGTCGTGGCTGGGCAGGGAGGCAATGCCGGCATGCAATCTTTGGCGGTCGTGATGCGAGGACTGGTTTTGCGGGAAATTCATGGATCAAATGCGCTGCGTCTGGTGATCAAAGAGGTCTTGGTGGGCACACTCAACGGCCTCATCATCGGCACCGTGACGGGATTGATTGCCTGGAGCTGGCATGGCAATCCGTTTTTGGGGGTCGTGATTGGTTTGGGAATGCTGGTTAATCTCGTCGCCGCCGGATTATCCGGGGCGGCCATTCCGCTCGTCCTTAAACGGCTGGGTCTGGATCCGGCGCAATCATCGAGTATTTTTTTGACGACGGTGACGGATTGTGTGGGATTTTTCGCTTTTCTGGGATTTGCGGTTGTCTTTAAAGATTTTTTGATCTGAGTTTTGGCACAAATGGCCACCAAACCATTGACACCCGACTTCCTGCGTGTTAAAAGAGAACGAGATCCCGCGGAATTTTAACTAAGAATATCAAAGAAAATTCCTATGGCATTACCCAATAAGACTAAACTGATGATCGGAATTTTTTGTGTCGTTACGGCCTTTGTCTGCATTGGCGCGATTTTTTCCATCATGGGGAATGCGAATCTGCAGGACCAAAAAAAGATCGCCTCGCTGGAAGTTCAATTAACCAATCTGATCGCCGAGCGGGCATCCGGTCGCATGTCAGCGGCGGAGGCTTCTCGGGCCAAGGGCAGGACGCTGACGGTTCAGGACCTGGTGGAAAAGGCCAGCGGATTATATTCTGAAGAAGAGAAGAAAAAGAAGGAAGGCTTTCTTTGGATTGACCGAGAAGGCAAGACCCTGCTCGTGACCCTTGGTGCGCTCAATGGAATTTCTCCTGGATCCAAATTAAGCGTCTATGATGGCGATAAAAAGGTCGAAACCCTCACCGTGGAGTCAATCTTTGATGTCGTCTCCTATGTCAAACCTTCCAAACGCTCCGTTGATGATTTTAAAGACAATTATTACCGTGTGGTCTTAGAAAACACGGACTGATCTCGCCGGATTTTATCTTAAATGAGAATCGTTAAAGAATGGTCGCCTTTAGCTTTGAAAAGCAAAGCCTTAACTTATTCATTATCGAAAGAAAAAACTGGAGGAACGTATGGGTAGAATCGGTATGGGCGAGTTACTGGTTATTTTTTTGGTTGTTTTGATTTTGTTTGGAGCCAAACGTTTGCCCGAGATAGGTCAAGCGATTGGCAAGGCGCTCAAGGAGTTCAAGAGGGCCAGCCAGGATGTCGTCGAAGAAGTTCAAAACGAATCCATCAAGAAGAAAGATGACCAGAAGTCCTAAGCGACTGTCCTTTTGGGATCATTTGGAAGAGTTAAGGATAAGGCTCATTCGCTCTCTGATCGCGTGGGTCGTGATGGGTTTTGTGGTGTATCCCTGGACGAATAAACTCCTCGAGTGGTTCATCCGCCCGGTCGGCAGACTGGTATTCACCTCCCCCGCCGAAGGATTTATCGCCTATTTTACTGTCCTTATGGTGACGGCTTTTTTGTTGGCCTTCCCCTTTATTCTTTTTGAGCTATGGTCGTTTGTTTCTTGTGCGCTTTCCGTTGAAGAGAAAAAATATGTCCTGTGGTATGCTCCCGTATCGGCGGTTTTATTTTTGGTCGGTGTGGCCTTTTCTTACATCGTGATTATTCCCATTTCGATCAGTTTTTTCCTGAGCTTTCAATCGCCGTCGATGGTTCCCATGATTACAGTGGGAAAATATATTCAGTATCTTGCCGGTTTTTGCCTTTCTTTCGGAGTGGTTTTTGAAATGCCGTTGGTTTTTGTCTTTCTTACCAAAGTGGGAATGATCACTCCCAGTTATCTCATCCAGAAACGCCGGCACGCGATTGTGGCCATTTTTATTGTCAGCGCCATTTTAACCCCGCCGGATTATGTGTCCCAGATCCTCATGGCCCTGCCCTTGATCGGTTTGTATGAATTGGGAATCCTTTTTTCTAAGTGGGCCTTCAAATCCCGTTGGATCGAAAATGATGGGTGGCTGAGCGCTTAAAACGGATAAACCGACAAATTTCTTTTGCATTTGGTTTTTTTCGGGTTATAATCCTTCCAATTTGGTGAGCCTTTAGAAAGGTTTGGGAATAGGCGAGGAGGGAAAAACAGATGCGAATTACGGATGTCCGTGAATTGTTGAAAGACAAACGGGTTATCGAGGAAATCAACCGGCATCTTTGGATCGAAAGCCAAAAAGCCGGTTATAACATTGGCATTGAGCGGGCGACGGATGAATGGCTGACTTTGTATTCCGAAGGTTGGATGAGGTATCACCTGCCCGATAAATACAGAGAAATTCTGGCAAAAAAGAAAAAAAAACAATAAAAGTTTAGGCGGGGGGCGGCGGCCCCCAAAAAACGCGAGGGGCCGCCGCCCCCCGCCTTCTGCAAATCTCCCCAAATTCTCTTCCCATCACACATCAGACGGACAATTCTCTTTTTTAAGAAAACATAAAGTTTGCGCCAAACAAAACTTTTGCGTTACAATACTCAGTAATCTTCTTGGATGTTTCGATCCTTAAGTTATGCCCTCCTTGTACGTCCATATTCCTTTCTGCCAGAAGCGATGCCTTTTTTGCTCCTTTGTCGTCGTCATCGGCCAGGGGCACCGAGTGCAGGATTACCTCTTGCGCTTGGCAAAGGAGGCCCAGACCTACGCCGGGTTCCGGTTCGATACCGTTTATATCGGTGGAGGGACTCCGACATTTTTGAGTCGAGGTCAATTGGTTGATTTTGTTGGTATGTTGAAAAAAAATTTTTCCTTTTCGTCCGATGTTGAGTTTACCATCGAAGCCAACCCCGAAGGGATCGACCGCGCTAAGCTCGAAACCCTGCTCGACTTGGGAGTCAACCGCATCAGTCTCGGAATCCAATCGTTCAATGACGGCTATTTAAAATTTTTAGGTCGAAACCATGACGCCCAAACGGCTCGATCGTCCTTTGAATTATTAAGAACGGTTGGGTTTCGCAATATTAATTTGGATCTTATGGTTGCCTTTCCTCAACAAACCGATCCTCAAATCAAAGAAGACCTCACCGCGATGGCACAACTGGGCAGCGAACATATTTCCGTGTATGCTTTAAGCGTGGAAGAACCCAGCCGTTTTTTTGCTCGAAACCTGCGTCTGGAAAACGAAGAAGTTCGAGCCCGACAATATAGTTTGGTGGTGGATCAGTTAAATTCCCTGGGTTTGTCCCAATATGAAATCAGTAATTTTTGCCGGTCAGGAAAAGAATCCTGCCACAATCTGAATTATTGGCAGGGAGGAGACTACATCGGTCTAGGAGTAGGCGCCCATTCTTACCTTAACGGTGAACGATTTTGGAATCATTCCCGGTTGGCCCAGTATTTGAATGCGGAAATCAATCCTGTGCAAGGGCGGGAAAAATTTACTCCCACCCAGCATTTATTGGAAATGTTCCTGATTGGCTTACGGATGAACCGTGGTGTGGATTTGGTTCGTCTTGAACAGCAATTGGGTTGCAAGTTCCCCCCAGAAAAACAAGCCATGCTCAATGCACTCTTTAAGGCCAAGCTCGTTGAAGCCCAAGCCAACCGCGTCTGCGTCACGGATGCCGGGCGTTTGGTCCTTGATGAGATTTCGGCCCGTTTGATTTAAATGCAAACCAGACAACTGGAAAATCGATCATCTCTGCATCCCCAATGCCGCTGGCGAATTCATGCCGCGGCTATTCTTGCGCTTTTTTTGATTTGCATTGGTACCTACCATAATAGTCTGCGCAACGAGTTTATGATGGATGACTATGGACTTATTCTCCGGGATACGAAAGCCCATACGTGGTCATCGGTATTTGTTCATTTTGCTCCTGACCCCAGCCAGATCCTTAAGATCGAGGATGATCCGCATTTCATTTACTATCGGCCCTTGGTTCATATCCTCATTGGAATCGCCTATCTGTGTTTTGGAAACAATCCCGTCGGTTACCATATGGTGAATATGTTTTTATACTTTCTCTGTGCGCTGGCCTTTTATGGCTTATTGAATGTTCTGGAAGCCCCGATTTTGCTATCCTTTTTATCGGCCTCGCTTTTTTTGGTCCATCCCATTAATGGCTTTCAGGTGAATTACATAACCGCCGGAGTTTATTCGCTCCAGTTATTTTTAATGCTTTTAAGTCTGATTTTGGCAATCGGGCCCTCTGAAGGAAAAAGAATCCCGTGGTCTGGTTTTGCCAGCCTTTTGTTACTGGCCTTGGCCTTGTTGATTCACGAGCTGGCCATCATGCTGCCATTTTTTATCGCCGCGTGTTTGTATTTGCTCAGAAAAAAATCGACTAAAGCGACGTTCTGGTTGATTGTTCCTTACCTGGTGGTTGTCGCTGGTTACCTGATATTGCGGTGTTTTTGTGTCAGCTTAAAAATCCATCTCTGGGACAAGCTGACTCAATTTGATATGAATGTATTCGAATACTGGGCCACCTGGACGAGACTCATCACCTGGTATGGAAAGAAATTGTTATTGCCCGATGGGATTGTCCTCATGTGGGCCACCCCGGTTATTCGAGACCATGTGGGGTTTTGGATCATGGGTTTTTTTAGCCTGATCATCCCTTTTATTTATGCCATCACAGTGTGCTGGAAAAAAGACCTTCGTTCTCTGGCTATGGTTTGGGTAATCCTGAGTTCTATTCCGGTCACGCTCGGGTGCCTGATCGAGCCAGGTTCTGGCTTTATTATTGAAACTCACTGGCTTCTGTTCGGCTCCCTGGGATTTTTTATTTTGGTTTCCTCACTGCTGGTCAAGCTTAAGGCCAGGGTCAATCGACGATTATGGTTAGGATTGGTCGTTGTATTGATGGCGGCGCTGGCGGTTTTGAGCCATTGGCATAACGAGATGTGGAGAAACGAAATCAGTTATTGCCGATACTGGCTGGAGAATATTCCGGAATTGAAAATTGCCCAGTTTTATCTCGGGCGTGCCTACATGAACAATGGCCAGTACGCCCTGGCAAGAAATTATTTCGCCAAGGCCATGGTCGGCAATTCCTCCGACTACGACATCTATAATAATCTGGGTCTTTTGGAACTAAACCAAGGAGAATTTAAAAAGGCCAAAGAACAATTCGAGACCGCACTGCGACTTTTTCCGAAATCCTCCGTCGTGCATACCAATTTGGGAACGGTCTATTTACGGATCGGCAAAAACACCGAGGCCCAAGAAGAATTTCTTAAGGCGCTCAGTGCTAATCCTTATCAAATGGAGGCGAGACTCAATCTCGCCGGCCTTTATAAACGTCAGGGAAAAATCGACGAGGCTTTAAAACTCTACGAAGAAAGCTGCCGGATCGATCCTCAGGACGCACGGGCTCTTTATGCCTTGGCAGAAATGTACTGGGCCATGGGATTTAAACAAAAGGCCGTTGCCTTAAGCAAAATATTTCTTCACTATGGCCGTGACGCCCAAAAGCTTACCAATTTGGGAAGTCTGGCCGCCCAGCACCGCTTTATTCACTTGGCATTGGCTCTTTACAATAAAGCGATGGCCATAAACTCAAGTTATCCTGAGACTTATCTGGAAGTAGGCAAGCTTTATGGGAATTTAAACCATTTTGATCAGGCGCTTTTTTTTTGGCGAGAGGGACTAAAGAAAAATCCTTTGGACCGACGATTTCAATCCTTAATTCTCCAAGCCGTGATTTTTAAAGAGAAAGAGGCGGCTCCGCCGGAAAAGCCTCTCAACAGTGCCAATACTCTTTTAGCGCAGGGGAAATTCTCGCAAGCCATTGAATTGTTAAAAGGAAATCTGAAAATCAATTCCGAAGACCCGTCGTTATTGATGGCGTTAATGAACGCCTATTTTACGAGCGGAGATAATGCCAGCGCGGTTGCTCTGGGAAACGAAATCTTAAAAAGCCGCAATATCGATTTATTGGTCAATGTGGGAAGTTTTTTTGCTTTCCATTCTTTCCCGAAAGCTGCGGAGACATTTTATGTTCGGGCGCTGGCCCTTAATCCTGACCATGCCAATGCCCACTTGGAATACGGAAAATTGCGCGGCAATCAAGGGCGTTTGCGTCAGGCGATCAGCCTATGGCAGGAAGGATGGAAGGCCAATCCCGAGGATGGCCGTTTTCGGGAATTGATCCTTGAGGCCGAGCAGATGCTGAAAGAACAGGCCCCGCCTAAAAATGTTGACGAGGGTAGGTGAGGTCTAGGGAGATAGATATTCTAGGGAAGGCGGCGATCAAGCCGGAAGATTCACGCCATTATTTTGGCCGATTTTGTCACTGGGCTGGAACAGTTTGAGCAAGATGTCCCTGATCGTGTCGATCAGTCCCGGGCGCATCTTCAATTCGGTTAAAATCTTCTGGGCGTTATTTAATCGGCTCTGAATTTCTTTTAAGCTGTAGCTCAGGCTCCCGGCCTGGATAAAAATTTTGCGGATCACTAAAAGGTCCTTGTAAGACTTCTTCGCCTTGGTGAAATATTTTAAAAACGTTCGGTCTTTTTTCTTGGTCAGCTTTTCGTGGGCATGACAGACCAAAATGGTTTTTTTAGATTCAGAAAGGTCGCTCAGGATCGACTTGCCGATATTTTTTTGAGAATCGAAGATTCCCAGGATATCATCTTGGATCTGGAATGCCTGACCGATGAGGATACCCAATTCGGAAAGTTTTTTGATGTCATCATGATCGGCCCCAGCCAGGATCGCTCCGACGACCAAAGGGCATTCAAAGGTATAGCGCGCGGTTTTTAAAGTGTAATTGAGAAAGACATCCCGTTCCTTGATCCGGTTGATGTCGGTCACTCCGTGCAGGATGTCAATGAATTCCCCCATGGCCGTGAAGGCGGCGGTTTGAATAAAATATTTCAGCGCCTGTTCCTTCCGTTCCGCCGGGGCCTGGATCGATAAGAAGGCGTCAATGGCCAGAGCATAAACAATATCCCCGGCAATAATGGATAAATCAAAACCAAGTTTTTCCTGTTCTTTGGTGCGCGCGGCTTTTTTGAGGAGTTTATGCAAGGTCGGCTTGCCTCGGCGCAGATCTGACCGGTCAATGATATCATCATGGATGAGCATGAAGTTATGCAATAACTCGATACAGGTCGAAGCATTGTAGATGTCAGGGGTGAGCTTTTTGGTTTCGTTGCTATAGCCCTGATAACTGAGGATTAACAACAGA
The DNA here is from genome assembly GCA_023247725.1 of Candidatus Omnitrophota bacterium. Taxonomy (GTDB): domain Bacteria; phylum Omnitrophota; class Gorgyraeia; order Zapsychrales; family JAHFFX01; genus JAHFFW01. Next base: position 50,517 of record JAHFFW010000017.1, read on the forward strand.
GGCCGAATACGTTTGCCTTCCCGGAGGGTGAATTCTTTGATGCTTTCAAAGAGGATGGGATCGACCAGATGCAGCTTGTATTCCTTGCGGATTCTTTCTAAAAAAGATTCCAGGCTGGCATTAATATTTTTTTTAATCTCTTCAATCATTAGGGGCTTATGGTAGCATACTCGCCAGACGGGTTCAATGCCTGATTCCTTGATAAGAAGGGACAATAAAAAATGAGGACCATGATGATGGAAAAACGACCAATAGGTTTTGGTTTAGTGATGATCAGTCTTTGGCTTGGGCTGGTTGCGCCGATCGCGTGGGCGGAGATCATTTATTTGAAGAATGGAAAAAAAGTGCAGGGAAAAATCGTTGAGCATAATGAAAAATTGACAAAGATCAATATCAGCGGGATCACGCTCACTTATTATGCGAATGAGATTGATCGGATTGATACTAGCGTACCCGTCGGGGAAAGTCCGGTCGCTATTGAAACTCCACCGACAGTGACACCGCAAGCTGTCCCAAAAGTCAGTAAGCCCCCAGAAAGTCCAACGCCTCGCATTGCTCAACCCGCTGAACCGATTATATCAAGTCCTTCGCGAGCGCCTGCTCTTCGGGCTGGTCAACCTAATCCGCCCGTTAATCCTACGGTTTTTGCTGCCCCCTTGCCGCAAGGAGAAAAAAAACAACTCATCCTTCAATTGATTGATGCGATGGGAACCAAGTTGGCCATGCAAACCACGTTTGAACAAATTATTAAGGAAGCGCCGGCCCAAGACGCGGAACAGTTAAAAAAAGCTCTTAACCTTGATGACGTGATATCGCGGCTTGTCCCGGTCTACGATAAATATTTTTCAGAAGAAGAAATTAAAGTTCTATTGTCATTTTATCAAAGCCCGGTTGGCCGGAAACTGATCAAGGTCACTCCGCTATTGATGGATGAGAGCATGAAAGCGAATATGAACTACTTTCAAGAAGTTTTTCCAAAGCCAGAAGCCGAAACTCCAAAATAAGGTTCCTGTAAGTTTTAAATGGGTAAGTAATGGTTATTGAGCTGAGCGAAATCCAGTCGTCCTGTTATCAAGAACACAACAGTTCTAAAGTATCGAAACGTGCTGAAGCCCCGGGCCTT
>JAHFFW010000044.1 GCA_023247725.1 Candidatus Omnitrophota bacterium
TTCGCTCGTTCTTCCATCAGGCTGGCTTGGAACTTTAATACCTTCATCTTGCTGACGCCGAAGGATTCCTTTCCCGCTATCAGTGCTATTCCATCTTTGGATAAGAAAATGTCAATAAAGCTGACTGCCCAACATCACCACCGCTTATCCCTGCAACTGCTGCTCCCGAAATTGCTCCACCTAAAAAGCTGGAAACAAAATTACTTATTGTTGCAGCATTCCCGATCAAAGATACTTGAGTAGTCCCTGTATAAAGAACATTCATCATTCCAGTAAATGCAGGAGTTAGTCCCGCGAACAGACCTCCCCCTACGGCTCCTGTGAGCAGGCCCATGCCTATATTTCCTCCAGTCCCCGCGGCAAAGGTACCTCCTATTGTTGCTCCTGCAAGAGCTCCTGTCGCAACACCAGCCCAATATGTGCCAATAACGGGCGCTAATGTACCTCCACTCGCTATTGTTAACACAGTACCTACAATGGCGATGCCAATGGCCTTAAAAAAGTTTCCCCATTTCCATTTATGCCCTGTGGGATCGACAACATTAACTGGGTTGTTTCGGGCATAGCTGTAACGGTTGAGCGACTGTGGATCACCGGGATATGGAACAATCGTATCCGGCGTTAAAAACCTCCCCAACACCGGATCATAATATCTTGCCCCAAAATAATACAACCCCGTCTCATCATCCAACTGCTTCCCCGTAAAATAAAACCACGACACCTCCTCGGGAGTCCCGAACTTTTCGTGCCGGGAATACTGGCCGTAAGGTTCGTACTCGGTCAACTCCTTGACCGCACCCAGATCATCGGTCAGGACATTGGCCCCGCCCAAGTGATCGGCATGGTAGTACATCGCCTTGCCGTTGGTGAGCGACGCAATCCGGGTATCGCCAAGGAAGATATAATCGGTCCTGCGACCCGTATCGGTCTCCTCGTACAGCGAACCTACAAACTTGGTCGTCGAAGCCACGGTCGCCGTGGTTGTCACCGCACTGCCGGTCAGAAACGGTTTAAAGGTCATGCCTGTCAAAGAGCTGGAACTGCTGGTAACGTACGAAATCTTTTTCGTCCGGCCTCCATCCCCATCATACTCAAATTGCGCTACCAAACTACCACCCTTTTTAACCTCAATCAACCGATTTTCCAGATCATATTTGTATTCGGTCATCATCCCGGCCTTGGTCCGCGTCATCATATTGCCATTGACATCATAGGTGAAGGTCGTTCCATCCGACAACGCCGTCACCGCATGCTTACCCGCGCCATTCTGGCCGTAGGTGTAGGTCAATCCGTCTTTCTGCAGGATATTGCCGATCTTGTCGTAAACATAGTCCTTCGTACCATAACTTCCCACGGCCTGCGTCAGCCGATTCAGAGAGTCGTACTTGAAGGCCTGATTCGCTGTATAGACGCTATCATTGATCGAAATGATATTCCCGACGGAATCATAGGTGTAAGTGAAATCCTGCAACGCCGTTCCCGCTGAATTGACCGTCCGCAGGCGGGACAGTCTTAGGGTCTTGGGATCATAGGTATAGGTGGTCGTCGTCCCGTTGCCCAATTCGATCTTCGTGATTTGCCCGGCGGCGTTGTAGTCGGCATTCCGGACATAAGAAACCTGGCTGCCGCCCAGCCCAAAGGTTTTGATTTCATTGATCTCCTGCTGAGAAAGCACCCGGTTAAAGACCGCCACTTCATCGATCACCCCATCAAACTCCTGGGTCGTGTCCAGAATCCCCAATTTCATGGTGTAAGCACTGTCATTATCTTTTGTGCCAAAGGGGGTATTGCCGCTGACCGCCTTCGCCACGCCATTCACATAAATCGTTGGAACAGAATTATTGGCGCCATTGTACGTGACCGCCACATGCTGAAAACTGTTCATGGTCAAGACCGAGGCGGTCGTTACCCACGTCGCGACCCCGCCGCTAAAGGCCTGACTGAACGCGAGTTTGTTGGAACCAACCAGCCTGAACACCCACCCATCCTGATAATTCTTATTTAGAATAACACCCTGGCTGGCCTCACCCAAATTGTGCGGTTTAATCCAGGCCACGATCGTCCTTGGGCCCAAATTATCCAGCGAGCTATCGCTGCCAAAATCCACGTAGGCATTGTTTCCCGACGGATATCCTAAAAATTCGACCGCCTTGCCGAATTGCCCGGAGACACCGCGGGTCAGGGTTCCGATCACGGTTCCGGGATTGACATGGCAGACATCCACATACTGGCCGGTTGTCTCCTCCAGTTTCCATCCGCCCACACAGGTCGGGTCCTGGGTATAATCCGTTGCCCCGCCGGAAACGGTTTCGATCTGGCCGGCGGCATTGTAGGTATAAAAAACCCTTTGCCCGTCGGGATATTTGATCGAGGTCAAACGGCTTAACGCGTCATAGGCGCGGTCCACCGGAAAATTCACCGCATCGATCGACTTGACGGATGTCTTCTCCCGGCCCAATTCGTCATATTGAAATTGGGTATTGCCCGAATTGCCATAGGCCGCCTTCGTCAGCCGGCCTTTTGCGAACGTCACCAAAGGATCATCGTAGGTGTAATTGACATTCAAGACGCCGCCGGGAGGTGGCCCCATCCTTTTTATTGGTCAAGCGGTTTAACGGATCATAGGTAAAACTCAAGAGCTGATTCTTCGCATCGGTCTGGCCGGTCAAATTCCCCGCCGCATCATAGGCGTATTTCCAAAGGCCCATGTCCGGGTCGGTCATCTGTGTCTTGCGGCCCAGCGCATCGTAATTGATCGTCGTGACATTGCCGTTGGCATCGGTGGTTTGGAGCAAATTTCCTTCCGAATCATAGGAGTAAGCGGTCGTTGCATAAAGCGCATAGGCGCTGGCCGGATAGCGGCTGCTCCGTCCGTCGGCGCCGGTGTATTCTTCTTTCTTGATCAACCGGCCAAAGGCGTCTGAATAGGATTTTTGCTCATGCCCGTTCTCATTGACCGAGGTTATCATCCAGTCATCATAAGCGAGGCTCGCATAGGTCCCGTCGGCATTGGTGCTCTTGATCGGCCGGCCCATCGCGTCGTAGTCAAAGCGGACGAATGGTTTGGTTAAATCAATCGCTTCCAGTGTATCCAGGGCGCTGTTGGAAAAATACGGCAGGAATTGCCGCTCCGGCAGACCCCGGGAATTATACGTGGTCTGCCCCGAAATGACCCAGGTCCCGGGCGCCTCCGCCGGGGTCTTAGTTTGAATGAGTCTCCCCAGCCCATCATAAAACTGATGCGCATCGATCGTGGCGGCTGCGCTGCTATTTAATCGCTGTTTGATGGTCACTTTGGCGTATTGGCTCGTGTAAACAAAATTTGTCTGCGTCGTCGGCAAACCGACCGTATCCAAGGGCGAGACGGAAAACTTCGCCCTGCCCAGGACGTCATAGGCGCGCTGCCCTTTTTGGCCATTCGGATCGGTCGTCGATTTGAGCTGCCCCCAGAGGCCGGTCAGACCGGCGCCGTCATTGAGCGCGACACCATTGACACCATAATATTCGTTGTTGACTTCCTGGCCCAGGGCGTTTCTGACCTTGAGCGGAAATAATTTAAAAACAGAATCATAGGTGATGGTCGCCGAGTTATTCCTAGCGTCGGTCGTGGTCAGCAAATTCCCCAAAGCATCATAAGAATATTTCACGACCGGATGAACCGCACCGGCCGCAGACCCGCCCCAGTCTTTCTTTTGCGTGAGCAAGCCCTTCGTCGGCAGCGTCGTAAAAGCAGCGGCACCGTCATAGAAGAATTCGCTGCGCCTGACTTGCGTTCCGGCAAAATCGCGGGCAATGGTGTACTGTGGGAAACCCACCAGATAGTTCCCGCCGGCCGTATTATTAGAGTAAGAGGTCTCGACCGTACGCTTATCGGTGCCCAGGTCCGCGCCGGTCGAGAGATTCACCTCGCCGGATTGAATCACTTTGGTCAGGTTGCCCAGCTGCGGGCTTTCGGAATAAATATATTCTTCCTGCGTGCGCCGGCCCGTGGCATTGCCGTCATAAACCAATTGATCGGCCTTTTGCAAAAAGACAAAATTCACGCTGGGATTAATATTCTGGCTACTCCAGGTGTTCATGGATTTGGCAAAAAGCTGGCCCGCGGAATTATAGGAGGCCTGCTCCTGCGGCCGGCCTTTCAAAAGATCGTCCTGTAAAAATTTCGTCTCGGCATAATTGCCCAGCGGATCCGTGACCCGGGCCAGGCCAAACCCGCGGAACTCCCGGTTGGGATGATTCCATAAACCATTCTTAAACGAAAAGGATGTCTTATAACTGTCACCGAGGACGGTTTTCCGCGTAACCGCCTTGACGGTATTAAACAACACCGGACTAAAGCCGATTTTATATTGGTTGCCCACAAGATTCTTGACCGGCGAGGCGTTGTACTCGATCTCGGTGGTAGCGCCGACGCTGTTATCGGTTTTAACCAGAATCCCGCCTTTAGCGGCCAACGTGTCTTTTTGATTGATCCAGGCTTTATAAAACTGGTCTTGCAGACCATAAAGGATATCCACCCGGCCGTCGCCATCGATATCAACCAGCATATGGTTGGGATCATCGAGGCTGATCGCCGGATCATGCTGATAGATCCGCACCAAAGGCATAAAGCCGTTGTAACCGTTGTTGAACGAGATGGTCCACTGCGCCGACGCATCCCCATAAAGGATATCGGAGAACCCGTCATTGTTCATGTCAATGAGTTTTACGTTGGGATTATCCAGGCCAGCCGCCGGCGGATTGACGGCCGTGATGGGTGAGCTGAAATCATTGCCGTCATTGTAATAAATCGAATACGTGGGATTGGGGCCGGAGGTGCTTTTGAGAAGATCGGTCAATCCGTCGCCGTTCATATCCACCAGCTGAATGAGGTTCTGGGTGCTGATCGGTTCCCCCGGGCAGCTCGAAAGATAGCGGATCGGCAGAAAGCCGTTACTGCCATTATTGATGGAGAGTTGGTACGGACAGCTTTCGGCATAAAGAACATCCAGTAACCCATCCCCGTTAAAGTCGAAAAATCTAACATTAGGATTATTAGTCCCGCGAACCGGCGAATTGACCGCCGTCAACGGAGCGCCCACATTACCATTGCCATTACTAAAATAAATTTTATACGTGCCGCCCGTGCCCGTTTCCAAAATATCGGCGCGGCCGTCTTGATTCATGTCCACCAATTGAACGAGATTTTGATCGGAGATCGCCACGGCTGGTTCGTAAGCCAAACTGACCGGAGGCTGATAGCCGTTATTGCCGTTATTGAGCCATATGCGATAATTGCCGGCCGGCCCGTGAATCACATCCAAAAACCCGTCGCCGTTAAAATCCGCCATGCGGATGTCCGCATTGTCCGTGCCCCAATCCGGGGAATTGACCGCCACATAAGGAGAGTTAAAGCTGATCGTGCCGTTGGCGCTTCGGTTGATAAAGATATTGTAATTAAAACTCTGACCCGGCACCGAGCGGATAAAATCCGCCAGACCGTCGCCGTTGACGTCGGTGACATACACCAACTTCGAAGCGCCCAGATCCGCTCCGGGATAGTTGTCCAGATTCACCGCCGGATTAAATTCGCTTTTGGTCAGGCTATAGGAAAAGACCGTCTCGGGCAGGACCGTGACCCCGTCGGAACCCAACTGCTTGACCCGGGTCAATAAGGTTTGGTTCGTGGCCGCGTCCTGCGTGTAGGTGAACTCATAACGACGCACCCGGCCGCCGGCGGCGCTGATCTCTAAAGCAGAAACTCGTTTCGTGATCTCTTGCTTGAACCCGGCAATGTGGCTGCGCTTGAGATCCGGGCGGGCCTGATATTCAAACTTGACTTTGGCAAAAGGTAAAATCCCGGTTGATGCATGTCCGGTATAATTGACCGTATCCGGAATCAGATCATTGCCGTCGCGCAGATAGGTCACGGTCAGGTAATTGCCATGAATATCTTCAATCCGGTCCAGGCAATATTTGAACCGCCGCCCCGGATCGGCCACATCGTAGACCCGCGAGGCATCGGTCTGGCCGAAAAAATATTTTGTCCCCTTTTTATCCGTCACCAGCCAGTACGTATTGCCGATAAACTGGACCTTGTTAAATCCTCCTTCGATTTTCGGCCGGTATTCGCTGCCATTGCCGCTGATATCCGTCAACTCCGTCTGCGACCCGGCCTGAACCAGCACAAATTCATCGGCCGTCGTGTACTTCGGCGGGCCCTTCTTGGTCGCGCGCTGCACCCCGCCCAGTTCCAACAGCCAGCCCAAACCGAACAGATCGCTGGGGCTGCTGGAATTGTAAATCAAACTCAAATTCGGCTGAATGCCTCCCCGACCTTGAGGGACTTCGATCGGCAGACTGACCGTGGCTGTTCCGGTAATGGGGTCAACGTCGAGGCTATGCGAGGAGACGAGAAGTTTATTTTCCGACGAGCCTGACCCCGAGGCGGCCAACGCCGAAACCGCGGCGGTCTTGGCCTTGCTATCCTTGGGGGATGCGCCTGCTTCTTGATCAGGGGCCGCGCCTTCCGTTTTGGTTTTGTTTCCATCTTCAGATGCGCTTTGGGCGTTTTCGGGTGCGGAGGGCTCTTTGGCTGTGGCCGTGGATTCATCGGATACTTGTTGGGTGGGAGGGTTATCGGCGGAAGACGCGGCCCCCGCATTTTTTTGGTTCATGACAATGATCACCATAAAAAGTAATGCAATTGTTCGCTTCATCCCGGGTTCTCCTTTGACGGTTAGTGAAACAAAGAGACTTTTCCGAAAGGTAGATTCCGCTGGATAAGTTGGGAGCTTATCCTCTGCCCGGGAGTTGGGCGCCTGTTTTAAAAATTTTTTAACTTACCATTGAAATGGGATCAAGGATCGTATGACGCTCTCTCAAAATGCGATAAAAACAGCTGCTCCAAGGATACTTCACGGCGGCATCCGTCAGTTTGGCTTTCACCGGATCCCGTTCCATGTCCCTGACATTTTTTAAAAGATCCTGCATGTCGGTAAAGTACAGTAATTTAAAACTCTGCCACGGATTTTTCTGCAGATCATATTGGATTTGAATATAAATAGCGTAGGCACGGCTCACGCCACTAAGAAAACGGGATAAGTCATCTTCATTCGTCGCCTGTAAAACCATCTGCGCGACCATCGGCATCAAGCAGAAACCAAATACCCGGATACCAAATTTTCTTTTATAGACATTGATCAGGCGGAAATAGGTTTGGTAATCTTCCGTCCGCAGAAAAAGTTTTCGCTGTTTCCTTCCCAGACAGCTGGCATGGCAAAAGATCGGAGGTTGAAAAGAGTTTGTCAACAAAGTGCCTGATTGAGAGGAATCGTCGATCATGGTCAGGAGTGATTGCTTCCCATCCTATACGGTCGATTGAAATTTCAGGGACGTTCCTGGTTTTTTGTCATTTTTCCCCTCGGTGTCTCTGTGGCGGCTCCCATTTCGACGCTCCCCTCTACCCAGAGGGAACGATACCGCTTAAAGAGACAAAGAACGTCCCTGATGGCAGTATCCCCTATCCAGTTTTCCGATAGGCTTCTAGAATGATTTCGCTAATCTGTTCTCTGGTTTCCTGGGTCAAACAATCGACGCTGTTGTACCAGCGGTTATCCTTGCCTTTTTCCTGGGGCATGGAAACAAATAGACCATTTTTTCCCGAAACCACCCGCATTCCCTTAACCAAAAGTTGATCATTAACACCCAAGTCCACAAAGGCCTTCATCCGGCCATTGTCGGGAAGTTTGTGGATGCGGATGACCTTAAAGTCCAAAGATGTCATTTCCATGGTGTCCTTTCGTTTGTTGATTACACAGATTAAAGGGAATTAAAAATGTTATTTGATTACACAGATAGCCTTGACTATCAGCCAAAGGATCAAGGCAACTATCAATTCTTAAATCTTTTTATATAACAGCTTTTTTGTCCGAAATTTACGAGTAACCCCGTCTTTAAGCGTGCTACTTTCAGATACGAAATAATCTGATAATTGAAAACCGCAGGAACGCAATTTTCGATTGCCTTCACCTCGACGGCAACTTGCTCCTCAACAATTAAATCCAGGCGAAGACATCCAACTTCTCTTCCTGCATAAATAATCTTATATGACTTTTCTGACTTGAATTTTAAACCGGTTGCATTAAATGAAAACTTTAAGGCGTTTTGATAAATCTTTTCGTTAAAACCCGGACCCAATTGGGAATGAACCTTAAAACAACAACCGATGATCGTTCGAGTTAGCGGATCATTCTCCTCTATAGTTGTGAGTGACCTATCTTTCATTACGATTCTTCTATCAATGGGAGCAACAATCGGTGTAATCATAGTCCAATTTTCTTGCATAAATCTGTGTAATCATTTTAACTAATAGCCACAGATGCTGTTGTCAAAACGGGGTTGATTATTTGATTAACTTGGGTTTTTCCATTGAGACCTCTTCTTTAAAACACTTCGAGCAGGGAGTTAAACCCTTTTCCTTTGCCTCTTTCATGCTGATTTTTTGGGCTCCCTTGTTCTTGATCAACGGGCATAACTCGTGATGAAATTTCTTGCCGTTCTGGGTCACAAAGACATCCTCGGCAAAAACGAGCGCGGCGTTGAGCAAAACCACGCCGACAATCAAAACAGCGCATTTCTTAAACATGTTCTTTGCCTCCTTTACTTGATCTGAAGCTATTAGTTAAATTTCTGGGATGATGATTTCGGCAAGATCGCGACGGTCAAATCTTCGGTGTCGTCATTTTAACCTAATCATCCATCTCCAAAGCGCCCAGCCGCTGGCTGAATTTCCCACCGGTCATCCCATCGATCAAGGCGGTCAATTCCGCGATGCGCATTTCTTTTTCAAATTGAATCTCCGCTGGAACGCTTGGCAGGGCCAATAATTCCATTTGCAGCCGGCGCCGCTCAAAATATAGACGGGTCACCTGATCCAGCAAACTTTCTCTTAACTCCACCATGAGCTTGGAGCGTGAATCAATGGAGGTTTGGTCCGGATTCCAGATGAGATCCTCCAAATACCACGTCAGGCTAACATCCCAGCCAAAATTGTCGCGGCCTTTCAGTAACGCGTCCGGGTTGGCGCCGCTGTCCCAGTGGTACAAATTCCCGGCGTCGCGGTCCAAGCCGGCGGTCAGGCTAGGCAGCCAGGCCTTGGCTTTAGCCGCTGAGCGCCAACGTTGAATCTTTGCTGGATCAACTTCGGCATAATTGATCACAAACTTTTGGACTTCCTGAACCGAAGGTTCTTGATCGAAACGGGTTTTTAATTGTGAGTCCGTTATGGTTGATGAAGACCCCGACGACGCCGGAGCGTCATGGGCATCATGAGAAATCGCTTTCACCTTTGGTGTAAAAAAAATACCCCTGTCAGACACAGCGTAAACCCCCTGATCATTTTGAGCTAAGCCCAGAATACTGTTGGTTTCAAATCCCTCATAAAGCTGGGCCCAGGAATTCTCTTGGTAACGAAACAACCCGCGCTTGGTTCCGGTGAACAGCTGGACCTCGGAGTGATCTTCGGGCATCACCGCTTCCATGCTAGTCACATCGTTCAACGGCAATCCGGATGAGGCGATGTCATGCCAGTCTTGTCCATTATTCTCACTGAAAAAAATTCCCTGCGTGGTTAGCAAATAAATTCGGCAAACCACTCTTGAATCCGATGTGAGATGGATGATCGTAAGTCCTTTTAGGATAGATTGTGGTTGGGAATTGTCTTCTTGAGTTTCTGTTGCGGGACCGAGTTCGTTTTCTCGTGTCTCATGATTCACCAGCGAAAAGACTTTTTGTAGACCTTTCGTCCTTTTATCCATACGGAATACTTCGGTCTGCGTCGTGTAAAAAAGATCGTTGCCATCATCGGCCAAATGCTGGACGAATGAGCGCTCCGTTCCCTTTAAAGGCCCATTCCAGACCGTGGGGATGCCTTCTCCAATATAGAGACCCTCGGTTGTTCCGACATAGATGGCTTTATCATCGCTCAAAACCGATAAACAGCTTCTCGCGCCATGTTCTGCCCCCAAGAAAATGTTTTGCCAATGGCGAACATCCTGGCTTAAATAAACTCCTCTGTCTGTCGCCACAAGTTCTTTGGATTGGTCCGAATAAATATCATTGACGGCGTCGTTAGGCCCGGTGAGATGAGGGGCTAATCTGAATGAAGACTGTACGTTGACCATCGTGAAGAGGCCTTGCTCGGTTCCTAACAAAAAGGAGCCGTTTGCTAAAGCCTTCAACAATTTTCTGCCTTCCAGGCTGGGCACCGGACTCAGCTTCTTCCACTGCACCGTCTGAGAATCAAACCCCAGGGAGGATGCTCCTAATAGAACTAAACAAAACAGAAATCTATTCATTTTTCATGAATGAAAGCTTCTTTATAGATTTTTTCTATGCTCATCAAGCAAAGCGCCTTGCTCACGGCCGGCTCCAGGACAGGGTCTCTCTCCTCCATAATCGAAATATATTTGCCTGTATATTCCAGCATGGCTTCAAGACCAAGCGTGCGATGCATCTTCACCAAGATCCTCAAGACGGTATAAATCGCGACGGAATTACTGCCCGTAAAAATATTAGGTTTGGGGGGCTGGCTGCCAGGAAAAGAATTGTTGAAGGGCTGAGTCTGCATGGATGTCATTGCTTCCTTTAAGATGGATAAAGCATACCATATGATTGATTTTTTGTCAAATTATTATTGAATTTTTATCAATAATTTATAATTCTTAACTTGTTTAAATACATATAATTACAATTTAAATAAGAAAATTATAAAAATAAATTTGACAATTAGTCAATTTATGCTAATCTTCTTCTATTCCAAACAAAAGGATGGACTATGCAAATCGGTAAACGGATTCGTGATTTGAGAAAATCCCAAAAGATGTCATTGACCGAGCTCTCGCAAAAAAGCGGGGTTCAATTGGCAACATTGAGCCGGATCGAGAATCAAAAAATGGTTGGGACCGTTGAATCGCACCTGAACATCGCGAAGGCTCTGGGGATTGATCTGACCCACCTCTACAAGGACATTATTAGAGAAGACAGCTCTGCCACTGCCAAACAAACCGCCTCCTCCCTCAAAGACACCTTTGCCCATAGCGATCAGGCCTACTTTGAAATCCTCACCAAAAATGTCTTAGCAAAGAAAATGATGCCGGTTTTGCTTAAAATTGAACCTCACGGCAAAACCAATCCGGAAGAGGGGCAACATGGAGCGGAAAAGTTTTTGTACGTTCTTGAAGGGGAAATCGAAGTGAATCTGGCTGGGCAGACGTATTTATTAAAGAAAAACAATACCTTCTATTTTGACGCGAGCCTAGAGCATCATTTCGTTAACAAAGGGAATTCGGCAGCGAAGGTGATTTGTGTAGGGACGCCGGTGGGATTGTAGGGAAGGCAAAGATTTTTAAAAATAGAGAAGGAAGAAGAAAGAGGCAAGAAGCAGAGAGATTTTGATATCTCGCAAGGAAAATGAGATGCAGATAAACAAAAATGTTATAAGAACATACGAAGATCTGATTGTGTTTCAGCGTTCGTACCAGTTGGCCATGGATATTTTTTGGCTTTCTAAAGAATTCCCTTCAGATGAGATATATTCGTTAACAAATCAAATTAGAAGGTCCTCTCGTTCTATCGCAGTTAATATCGCAGAAGGTTGGAGCAAACGAAAATATGAGAACATTTTCCTAAGACACTTGGTTGATTCAACTGGGTCATGCGATGAAACGAAGGTTTGGCTCAAATTCTCGATGGATTGCCAATATATCTCCAAAGAAAGATTTAATACGTTCATCGACCAATATAAAGAAGTGGGAGCCATGCTTCATTCTCTGCAAAACAGATGGCAGACGTATAGCAAAGCCTGATTTTCTTTGCCTCTCTGCCTCTTGCTTCTCTGCTTCTAAAATAGCTCGTCAGAATTCTTAAGACATCATTTTCGCGTTGTTTCGCGTAAAATTTTGCGTTTTTTTGCGTTAACCAATTACACGGAGGATCACCATGGCCCGAAGAAAACTATGCCCGCCCCCAAAGTGCTCATCTGCAACGACGATCGACTTATTCAATCCATAAAACATCAAACAAGCGTGGAGACCAAACAATGAAGAATCCGCCCAAAATTCTAATATGCGATGATGAAGAAGGAATAAGAGAAGCCCTCAAGCTAATCCTCAGCGACCACTACGATCTCATCCTCACCAAAGACGGCGACCAATGTCTGGATTGCCTGGCCAAATCGAAGGAAATCGGACTGGTTTTAATGGATATCAAAATGCCGCGGGTCAATGGATTGGAAATACTAAAACAGATTAAGACGAACTATCCCTCGCTCCCGGTTGTGATCGTCACGGGTTATAAATCCGTCGAAACCGCGACAGAAGCAGTTCGTCTGGGAGCCTCCGGTTATATTGTGAAGCCGTTTCGGTCGGAGGAGATCTTGGCGACGGCGGGAAGGCACTGCTAAATGACCGACAGTACTTTTATCAATCTCTATTCAATTCCTCCATTATTGTGCGCCACCCTGGCTTTTATGCTCGGCACATTTGCATTAATTTGTAATTATAGATCAAGGGTGGTTCAGGTCTTCTCACTACAATGTATCATCATCATTGTATGGCTTGGCTTTTATGCGATCCTATATAATTTTAAACCGAATAATCTTACCGAGAATTTCTACAGAATAGCGTATTGTGGTATCAGTTTTATCCCATCAGTTTTTTTTCATTATATTTGTGAGTTTTTCGGAATTACTCAGTATAAAAGAGTTTACTATGTGAATTATTCCTTTAGCTTACTTTCATCACTCCTTATTCTTCAGACAAATTATATTGTTAGCGGTCTTTATGTTTACTTTTGGGGGCCCTATCCAAAGGCTGGGCCTTTTCACTTACATTATTTGACTATTTTTATTCTTATATCGTTATGTACTTGGAAACTCAATTTTGAACAATATAAAAAAGCTAAATCGAATTCTGCTGTATTAAACCAAATCAAAAATATTACGTTGGCAATTTCCTTCTTTAGTCTAGCAGTATTCGATTTTATTCCAAATTATGGAATTGAATTGTATCCCTTTGGCTATATTCCCACCTCTATATTTTTGTTAATTATCGGATATGCAATAATAAAATACAAGCTCATGGACATTGATATCTTAGTCAAGAAAAGGATCATCTATTCCAGCGTAGTCACTATCCTTTCGATCATATTTGTTTTTCTCGTAATTTTATTTGAACGGCTATCTCAAAATATACTTGGCTATAAAAGTATGGGTGGCTCTATTGGAGCAGCGACTCTCATCACTCTGGCTTTCTTCCCCTTGCGCAACAGGATTCAAAGACTCATCGACCAATTATTCCTCAAGGGGACTCCGATAGAAATTGCCGAACAGAACGAGTCACTGAGAAAAGAAATAGTCAACGCTGAGAAATTCAAATCGCTCGCCATACTTGCGAGCGGTGTAGCCCATGAGATTAAAAACCCATTAACGGCCCTTAAGACTTTTATCGATTTTCTCCCAGAAAAGTTAGATGACAAGGAATTTTTAAGAAACTTTTCCAGAATAGGAGCGGCGGAAATTGACCGGGTCAATAAATTAACAAATGATTTGCTCGAATTTTCCAAACCCTCTCCCCCAAGATTTCTGAAAACCAAAATTAATGAACTAATTGAAAAAGCCTTGGCCATGCTTATTGACATTTTCTTATCCAAAGATGGAATAGCACTGATAGCGGGAAAGGAATCCTTCGGCGTCAGCAAGATGAAGGTATTAAAGTTCCAAGCCAGCCTGATGGAAGAACGAGCGAA
>JAHFFW010000018.1 GCA_023247725.1 Candidatus Omnitrophota bacterium
CTTCAACAACTTTATCGCCAGCTGTCTTCGCTTCGCTATCTCTTCTTGGCTTCCATTTGGTCTCATACATATTACGATATCCTACTAAATCAATCGTTGGAAGAGAAAATTTCAATAAAAGACTTGGAGCAAGCGGTTTGTACATATGGGATTTCTGATCATCAGTATTTGAAAAAACAGTTTGATAAATTCCCTAAGAAATGGAAAGAAGCTACTTTCCGAGTCTTAGAAAAAAACAAAGAAAAACTGCCCCTTTTTGACAAGGAAATCGAAGAGATGGCTATTACACTACAAAAGTGACAATATTAAGAATGTAGTGTAATTTGTAAAAAAGTGCGTTTTGGTATTCCAGATTCTGCTGTTTTTACTTTTAAGCCGGATTCCAATCAAGACCGTTTTTGGATTATTCCGGCCAAACCGGAAAGACGACCACATTTTATAGAGTCGATCCTTGAACAATTAGGGAATTGGAATAACTGCTTTGTCTGGAGGCATCTAGGAAGTTGGCCCGAAGCAGTTGAGCCCACGAGAATCAACGATAATATTGAATTAGAAATTTTAAAAGGTTTGGGGATGCCATTGGGTACGGCTGATGTGGTGGAGTTTTTAAGAGATGAGATCAATAAGTTAATTACCTTAATATTTTCTACGTCGATATTTGGCTGGTCAGTTGGCGAAGATCTTTACATTATTCCTGATAATGCTCAATTTATTGTGGAAAGAAAGGTTGCTAATGGTTTGAGGCGGCAAATTGGGAAAAAGGTGTTTACTGTTGGATGATATCGGATAGAATAAAGGCTCAAAAAATTATTCCGTTGAAAATAGTAAGCTTAACCGATTTTCCGTCGGGAAAGTTACAAATGATAGCACGGTTTTAGCACATTCGAATCATTGACAAGAAAAGTGAAAACAGGTTATAGTAGTAAACAATTGATAATTAGAGAGTTATAGATAGTCGGGCCATTAGCTCATCTGGTAGAGCATCTGACTCTTAATCAGAGGGTGGCAGGTTCGAGTCCTGCATGGCCCAAATATTGGGAGGCTCGCCCCCGCTTTCCCAAAATTTTTTAGAGAAAGCGGGAAAGACCTCGTCTTCATCCAAAATTTAATCTCTTCGGGTAAATTCCCCGCAGCTTGCTGCGTACGAAGATGGTATATTGTGTGAGTGAGCAAGTACATCCATAAGAGTCATAATGTATCGGTGTTGATCTACCATGTGGTGTGTCCGGCGAAGTATCGAAGAGTAGTGTTTAGCAAAGGAGTGGATGAGAAGATCAAAGAAGTGTGCCTGGAGATTAGCAAGAGGTATGAAGTTATCTTTTTGGAAATAGGAGTGGATAAGGATCATGTACATTTTCTGATACAGTCTGTGCCGATGTATAGTCCGAAGAAGATTGTTCAAATGATAAAGAGTATAACAGCCAGAGAGATATTTAGGATGTGTCCAGAAGTCAAAAAGCAGCTGTGGGGAGGAGAATTTTGGACAGACGGGTATTTTGTGAATACGGTAGGTCAGCATGGGAACGAGTCTACGGTTCAAAAGTATATTCAGGAGCAAGGGAAAGAGAAAGAATATCAAAAAATATATCAACAACAATAACGCTTTTCTAATACCCCGTCAGCTTGCTGCGGGGTAGTTTATTTACTTTTAATCGACCCCTTTCTAAAGTACTATTGTTTTCTCTCCAGCGTGAAAGTTAAAATTGAAATTTTAGGTGGATCATGAAAATAAGGGCGGGCGTATATATTTTTGCCTAGGGGTATTGACATTATTATCGTCGGAGCAGAATTCCAAAGCCCAGGATCAAGAGATTTTGGGAAAGCGGCATCCTGCCCTTTCTGACCCTTTCCCGAGCCCATTTTATGAATTGAAGGTCGATCAGGACACCACCTCTCGGTACCGCCAATCTCGTGGGGACCATGCATGGGGAGGTTCTTCGGCTCGACACCGAAAACAATTTTTTGACCCTCAATGAAAAAACCAGGGGAAGTCCACGCGATTCAGAGTCGGCCACCATGCCGAGTTGCACGATATCCATAAAGGCGATTATGTTCGAATCACTTTTGACCCCGATGGCTCCATCGCTTCCATAATAAAGGAAGACCGAAGACTTCCTTAACCTGTTTTTTCCGTCAGCGCCCCTCCATTTTTTCGATTTTTTGCAAATAATAATTTAGATTTTCCCAGATTTTCCCAGTTCCTTCTGGACAGCGAGAAGAAAATTTGCTATAAAAAAACTGTTTCCTCCAGTAAGTTATTTCCCTCCCTAAGGATTCTCCACTTCCGGTTGGAGAAATTGTTATCTTTTGGGCTGGCGCATTTTCTTTTCTTGGCTTAAAATGAATATGAATCCAGAAGGAGCAAAGAATTGCCTGCGAAAAATTTTGTTGTTTCTGCCTTAAAAGAAAAAGCCCTTCATTTCCGTAAAGAAATCCTCGAAGTTCTTCATGCCGCCGGCTCGGGACACCCGGGCGGGTCTCTCTCTGCCGTCGAGATTTTCATCAGCCTCTATTTTTACAAACTCAACTACCGTGCCAGTGATCCTCATTGGGAAGATCGCGACCGGGTCATTGTCTCCAAGGGGCATTGCACGCCGGTCGTGTATGTGACTTTGGCAGAGGCCGGGTTTTTCCCGCGAGAGGAATTAAAAACGTTTCGAAAATTTGGCTCGCGTCTACAGGGGCATGTGCACCACAAAGTTCCGGGAGTGGAATTCAATACCGGTTCTCTCGGGCATGGGTTGTCGGTCGCCAACGGCATCGCGTTGGGTGCAAGGATCCTGGACAAAAAGTTTAAGATCTACTGCATTCTCGGGGATGGGGAACTTCAGGAGGGTTCCATTTGGGAAGCGGCGATGAGCGCGGCTCACCACAAACTGCAAAGTGTGTGCGCGATCGTCGATAATAATCAGATACAGGAAAATGGGCTTCTGCGGGAAATTAAAAACGTGGAGCCATTAGCCGAAAAGTGGCGAAGCTTTGGCTGGCATGCGATCGAAGTGGACGGTCATGATTTCAACCAATTAAAAAAAGCCTTGGACGAGTTTGATTCGGTTCAGGGAAAGCCGACGGTCATCATTGCGCACACCATCAAGGGAAAAGGGATTTCCTTCATGGAACTGAAGGCTGGCTGGCATGGCAAGGCTCCCAATAAAGAACAATTGGAAAACGCCCTGGCCGAATTGGGAGGCAAAGCCTCATGGACATGAAACCGACCCGCGACGGATTCGGCGAAGAGCTCGTCGCCATCGGCAAGGAAAACGAAAAGGTGATGGTCTTCTCCGGTGATCTGGAAGATGCGACCCGGGCAGAATTTTTTAAACATGCCTTTCCGCAAAGATTTTTTAATATGGGAATTGCCGAACAGGACATGGTGGGAACTGCCGTCGGGATGAGTCTCATGGGATTTATACCGGTCGCCTGTTCGTTTGCGGTTTTTTTGACGAATAGAGCTTATGATATGCTGAGACTGGATGTTTGTTACAATGAAGCCAACGTCAAGATCGTTTGTTCTCACACGGGTCTGACGGTGGGCGAGGATGGGGCTTCCGCCCAGTGTCTGGAAGATTTTGCCCTCATGAGAGTCTTGCCGAACATGAAGGTGGTTTGTCCCGTTGATTATATCGAAGCTAAAAAAGCGACTCGGGCCATTGTTCAGCAAGAAGGCCCCCTGTACCTTAGAACCAGTCGCGCGCCGTTTCCGATCCTCACGAGGACCGAGGATCCCTTTATTATAGGGAAGGCCAATTTGATGCGGAAAGGCAAGGACGTAGCCATCATCGCCTGCGGGCTTATGGTGTATGAGGCCTTGCAAGCTGCGGACATCCTCAAATCGATGGAGATTGACGCCCAGGTTCTTAACCTGCATACAATTAAACCCATCGATGAGGCGGCGATCTGCGAGGCCGCGCAAAAAGCCGGCGCGATTGTTACCGCCGAGGAGCATCAGCTTTTTGGAGGATTGGGTTCTGCGGTGGCAGAGGTTTTGGGCCGGCTTTGTCCGGCACCTTTGGAGATGGTGGCGGTTCAGGATTCCTTTGGTGAATCCGGCAGCCCGCAAGAACTTTTAAAAGCGTATCATTTGAAAGACCTCGACATCGTTGCCGCGGTTAAAAAAGTTTTAAAACGAAAGGCAGGAGGAACATAATCATGCCTCGGACAAAGATGCAGGAATTAAGTGAGCTTGGCCAAAGCCTTTGGCTGGATTTTATCAATCGGCCGCTCTTGGAAACAGGGAAACTTCAGAAGCTGATTGAGAGCGGTTTGCGGGGAATGACATCGAATCCGACGATTTTCAACCAATCGATTAGCCTCACGCAGGATTACGACGACAAAATCGTTAAATGGAAGGAGGCCGGCAAATCCACCTTTGAAATTTATGACGAGCTGACCATCCAAGACATTCAGGAGGCCTGTGATATTTTTCGCAGCGTGTATGAATCCACGCGGAAACTGGACGGGTTTGTGAGTCTGGAGATTAATCCAAAGCTTGCCCACGACACATTGGCTTCTATCGCGGAGGGCTTAAGGCTTTTTGAAAGGGTTGATCGCCCTAATGTGATGATCAAGGTGCCCGCAACCGATGCGGGCTTCCCGGTCATCGAGGAGTTGATTGCCAATGCGGTCAACGTCAACGTGACATTGATTTTTTCCTTGAAACAATATGAGCGAACGGTGGAAAGTTACTTCCGCGGACTCAAAAGGCTTTTGAAAATCAAAAAGGATCTCGGTGGGGTCCGATCCGTGGCGAGCGTCTTTGTCAGCCGAATCGATACCATGGTGGATAAGATGCTCGAGGAGCGCGCCACTGCGCAATCGGATTTAAGGATAAAGCTCGATCCGCTCAAGGGTCAGGCGGCGGTCGCCAATTGCCGCCTCATCTATGAGGAATTTAAAGAACAGTTTCAAAGTGAGACCTTTAAAGAGCTTTTTCAGAACCGGGCGAACGAACAGCGAGTTCTCTGGGGCTCGACCGGCACCAAAAATTCCAACTACAGCGACATCAAATACATCACCGAATTGATTGCCAAGCCAACGGTGAATACGGTCCCGGAAAAAACGCTCGAGGCCTTCCTGGATCACGGAATACTGGCCGGCGCTCTCGACGGGGATGTAAGTCAGGCCAAGGCCGTGTTGCAGGCGTTGGCGCAATACCAGATTGACATCAATCAAGTTTGTGCGCAGTTGCTGGTTGAAGGGGTGGCGCTTTTTGAGAAGTCCTTTGATGAGCTGTTGGCGTCCATTGAACAGAAAGCGAACCGATTGTCGATGACCGGAAAGTGAATCGCGCTTCCGGGCGAGATGAAAATCTTAGAATTTCTATTTGATATCGGAAAATGTTTTGCCAAGCTGTGAAAAAAGTAGAAAGGAGAAGTGCGATGAAGAAGGCGTTATTGCTCGTGGCATTTTTATGCTGTATCACGAGGTTAGTCCTGGCCGAGGATGCTGGCAACAAGATTTGTCCTATCAGTGGGAAGGAAATTGATCCCGCCACCGCCGGGAGTGTCGAATACAAGGGGAAGACGTATCACCTTTGTTGCCAGATGTGCGATAAGGATTTTCTGGCCGATCCAGAGGCCGCCATCCAGAAATTGCAGGAGATGGAGGAGCTAGAAACACAGCATCTACCGACTCCTCGTTCTGGTTCATAATTTTAAAAACAATTTAAGATAACCTCGCCAAAACAGTATGGCGAAAAGGCGCTTGCCTTCATGACCTTGGACCCGTGGAGCAATCTTAGCCGGTATACACCGCCCGATATCCGTGCCTTACAAAATCAAAAACTCCGCCGATTTATTTCCGAACAGCTTTATCCCTTTAGCCCCCATTACCGGCAGGTATTCGATCGTTTGGGAATCAAGCCCGATGAGATCCGCACCGTTGAGGATTTAAAACGGATTCCTTTTACTTCCAAAACCGATTTTATTGCGACTCCGGAGCATCCTGATAAGTCCCGTGAATTTGTTTTGCAGCCGAATCGAGAAACCATCCGTCGCCATTGGCCGCTGGCCAAGCAGTTGCCGATTTTGTTTCTGGCCTTTCAAAAAGGGCAGGACTATGCACAGGAGAAAATCTCCCGTGAGTATCGTCCGTCATTTGTTACTTTTACGACGGGCACAACCAATAAACCAGTTTCCTTTCTTTATAGCGAATGGGACATCCGAAATTTGTATTTATCCGGCAGCCGGATGCTCAATCTTTTCGGCATCAAAAAGGACGAGCGGATTTTCAATATGTTTCCGTATGCGCCGCACCTGGCCTTCTGGCAGGTCGTTTTTGCTGGATTGGCCGAATGCGTGACCATCTTTAGCAGCGGAGGAGGCAAATGCCTTGCGACCGAAGGCCAGATCGCGGCTATCCTGCGGATGCGTCCTTCGATTTTGCTGGGCGTGCCCAGTTATGTGTACCACGTGCTGCGCGAGGCGCGCGATAAAAAAAGCCGGATGGAATTTTTGCGTCAGGTGGTTTTAGGAGCAGCGAGGGTCACCGAAGGTTTTAAAAGCAAACTGCGGGAATTGTTATTTGATATGGGAGCGGCAGAGGTTGCCATTTTGGGAACTTACGGTTTTACCGAAGCGCGCTGTGCGTGGGCCGAGTGTCCGGCCCAACCCGGCCACAATAGCGGCTATCATCTTTATCCTGACCAAGAGATTATTGAAATCATTGATCCGGATACCGGTGAGGTGAAAAAAGCCGGGGAAGATGGCGAGATTGTCTATACGCCACTCGATGCCCGCGGCTCGGTGGTTTTGCGTTACCGCACCGGCGATTTTGTCAAAGGCGGAGTTAGCTTTAGTCCTTGCCCTTATTGTCACCGGGGCGTTGCGCGCTTATCGACGGATATCACGCGCCTTTCGGATGTCAAGGGTCTGAACTTGTCCAAGATCAAGGGCTCGTTGGTCAATCTCAATGATTTGGCCAACGTCCTCAATGAGATGCCCAATATCACCGAGTGGCAAGTCGAGATCAAAAAGCGTAATGATGATCCTCATGATGTGGATGAGCTTCTGGTCTATATTTCCCCCAAAGAGGGGTGTGATCGCAATAAACTGGAAGTCAATATCCGGAAAAATATCCAGTTATGCAGCGAGGTGTCTCCGAATGCCGTTAACTTTTTAAGTCTGGAAGAGATTGTTCGCCGGTTGGAACTTGAGACCGCGAATAAGGAGAAACGGATTTTGGATACGAGGCCACGCTCTTAAGAAAGGAATTTCTATGGATCGAATCGCGATCGTCAATGGAATCCGCACCCCTTTCTGCAAAATGGGAACGGTGTTCAATGATATGAGCGCCCAGGATCTGGCCACGATTGCCGTGCGCGAGCTCATGATTCGTCAAAGGATCGACGGCAAGAATATTGATGAAGTGATTTTTGGGAACGTCGCCCAACCTCCGGACGCGGCCAATGTCTCGCGGGTCATCGCTCTGTTGAGCGGTATTCCAATGACAACCCCGGCTTTTACCGTGCATCGCAACTGTGCCTCGGGGATCGAATCGGTCACGAGCGCGGGGCTCAAGATTCACGCCGGCGAGGCCCTGTGCATTCTGGCCGGTGGGACGGAATCCATGAGCAATATCCCGTTTTTTTTGACAAAGGAGCTTCAGGAAATCATTTCCCAAATCAATCGGGCAAAAACTTTTGCCGAGAAATGCAATGCCTTGCGGAAATTCCGGCTCAAATATCTCAGTCCTCGGATCGGTTTGAGTTTGGGGCTGACAGACCCCATCTGCGGTCTCAATATGGGACAGACCGCCGAGGTTTTGGCCAAAGAATTCGGAATCACCCGATTGGCTCAAGATGAATTTGCTCTACGCAGCCATCAACGCGCGATCAAATCCAGAGATCTGCTCAAAGAAGAAATTGTTCCGGTTTTACCGCCGCCGCACTATAAACAAGCGGTTGAATATGACAATGGCCCGCGCGAAAACCAAACCCTGGAAGCCTTGGCCAAATTAAAACCGTTTTTTGATAAATATTCCGGAACCGTGACCGCCGGAAATTCCAGCCAGGTGACCGACGGGGCCGCCGCTTTATTGGTCATGAGCGAACGCCGGGCCAAGGATTTGGGTTATGAGCCATTGGGGTATTTACGCTCCTTCGCCTATGCCGGTGTGGAACCGCAACGCATGGGCATTGGTCCGGCTCATGCCATCCCCAAGGCCTTGCGAAAGGCCGGTATCCCGCTCAAAGAAATCGAAGTGGTCGAAATCAACGAAGCCTTTGCCGCGCAGGTCTTGGCAGTATTAAAACTTTTGGAGTCGAATCAATTCGCCGCAGAATTTGGTTACGAAGGTTGGACCGGAGCGATTAACCCAGACACTCTCAATATCCACGGAGGCGCGATTGCTTTAGGTCATCCCGTCGGTGCCAGTGGCGCTCGCCTGATCCTCACGGTTCTGAAAGAACTCAAAAGAAAAAATCAACATTATGGATTGGCTTCATTGTGTGTGGGTGGGGGTCAGGGCTCAGCAGTAGTATTGGAGCGATAATCCTGGCGCAGCGAAGCCGCAACCAAAAGGAATGCGGTTACGGTTATGGTTAGGATGCCCGTTTCGGGTTTCGGTGACGTCGATCGGCTTTTTAAAACCGTTACCGATGGACGCATAACGATACGGGCATCATTACCGATCAACGACAAACGAAAGACTTTGCTAAAAAAACAAAGTTTTATACATTTGCAATACAGGGTATAGGGTCTAGGGTTTAGTTTTAGTGATATCTCTAAAGCCTACACCCTTAATTTTAAATCCGAGGACGAGGACCTATGTCAATTTCATTTCGGCAGCAGAACAATATCGGTTTCATCGAATTCGATCATCCCCAGGCCAAGGTCAATATCCTTAGTGCCGAGGTGTTGCAGCAGTTTGACGCCATTGTGGAGGAAATCAAAAGAAAGTCCGAGATAAAAGCCGTTTTTATTCTGAGTAAAAAGAAGGACATCTTTATTGCCGGTGCAGACATCAAAGAAATCGAAGGGATTAACGAAAAGGAAGAAGGGGTTTTAAAGGCTCAAGCGGGTCAGAATATTTTTAATCAATTGGAAGATTTAAATATTCTGACGATCGCCGTCATCGACGGGGTGGCATTAGGTGGCGGTTGTGAACTGGCCCTGGCCTGCCGGTACAGAATCGCCACGTTCAATGAAAAAGTCCGTATCGGCTTACCGGAGGTCAATCTGGGAATTATCCCCGGTTTCGGCGGAACTTACCGTATGCCGAGGCTCCTCGGTTTGGAAAAGGGTTTGCGGATGATTGCCACTGGCAAAGTGATTTCGGGGCCAGAGGCCCTCAAGGCCGGTTTGGTGGATCGGCTGTATCCTGCGCAGGGTTTGGAAGAGCATTTGCTTAATTTTCTCGAGGAAGTCAGCCCCAAGCCCGTAACGCGGCGAAAGCCGAAAAAGTTTAAGCAAAAGTTTTTGGAAGACAACCCGATCGGACGCCTGGTTTTGTTTAAAGAATTCCGGCGTTCGGTTCTGGAAAGCACCAAAGGTTTTTATCCGGCTCCCCTTAAGGCTGTGGAGGTGGTGGAAGCTTCCGTCGGGAAAAGTCGGGAATTCGCGCTGGAATTGGAACGAAAGGGTTTTAGTGAGCTTGTCACGACCAAGGTTTCGAAAAATCTTGTTAAGGTTTTTTATCTCTCGGAGAAATATAAAAAGCTCACCTGGCCCGGAACTGAAAACCTTACTGCGAAGCCCTTGAACCGTGCCGCGGTTTTAGGTGCCGGTGTCATGGGTGGCGGGATTGCCCAACTATTGAGCTTTCAAGGAATGAGTGTACGGTTGAAAGATATTAACTATGAGGCCATCGGCAAAGGATTGAAGGCGGCGCGAAAGATTTTTGATCAGGCGGTGCACAAGCGCAAAACGTCTGCTTCCTTCTCCCGCATCCGGATGGCCCAAATATCTCCCGCATTGGATTATAGCGGGTTTCCTGAGGCGGATGTGGTCATCGAAGCCGTCGTCGAGAATATGGACATCAAGAAGAAGGTCTTTGCCGAATTGGGCAAGGTCACCTCGCCACAGGCGCTTTTGTGCACGAACACCTCCGCGCTTTCCGTAACTCAAATGGCGCAAGCAACCCAGAATCCTTCCCGCGTGATCGGGCTGCACTTTTTTAATCCAGTCCACCGGATGCCGTTGATTGAAATTGTCAAAACCGATCTGACTTCGCTAGAGACATTGGCTGCGGCTCTGCAACTGGTCAAGCGCTTGGGAAAAACTCCCATTGTTGTTAAAGATGGCTGTGGATTTTTGGTCAACCGGGTTTTATTAGGATATATCAACGAAGCCGGGCGATTACTCGAAGAGGGCGCCGGATTAACGCAGATCGATAAGCTGGTGACGGATTTTGGCCTACCCATGGGACCATTTCTTTTGACGGATGAAGTGGGCATTGATGTCGGGATCAAAGTTTTGCATATCCTCGCCGACGGATTGGGTGAACGGTTTAAACCGGTGGAAACCTTTGAAAAAATTTATAAGGCCGGTTTTCTGGGAAAGAAATCGGGCAAAGGATTTTATGTGCACGGCAAAAGCCGTTCGCTCAATCCTAAGGTGATGTCCATGGTGACGGTCCATCATCGTCGCGCCTGGAATTCCCAGGAGGCCATCGATCGGATGATCCTTTTGATGGTCAATGAAGCGGCCTTGTGTTTGCAGGAGAAAATCGTCGAGGATCCCGGGGCGGTTGACATCGGGATGATCATGGGAATGGGTTTCCCGCCCTTTCGCGGCGGACTTTTGCGCTATGCGGATTCGTTAGGAATTGAAATGGTCATCGATCGTTTGCGCGCCTTCGAGAAAAATTTTGGTCCTCGTTTTCAGCCATGCCCTTTTCTGCTGAAGATGCAGGAACGCCAAGAAAAGTTTTTTTCCTAAAAAGAAAGAGAAACTATGGCTAATTCGGCACCGCGTTCCTCCAATCTGTATCTGATCCTGCCATTGTTTGTCCTCGCGCTGATCGTAGGGATTGCCTGTTTATTTCTATTTTCAGGAAAATATGCGGTTTATCAAAACGAAGAATTTCATTTCAGTATCAAATACCCCAAATCTTGGAAGGTCATAGAAAATCCCAATGCCCCGCAGCCGGGTCCGGTGGTTGCCTTTTTGTCTCCCAAAGAATCGGCCATGGACACCTTTCAGGAAAATGTTAATATCGTGGTCCAGGATCTCGGAGAAAAGCCGCCGACCCTCGATCAATATGTGGCCAAGGCCTTAGATCAATTAACCGGCACTTTTAATGATATTGAAGTCTCCGAGAATGTGCCGGTCACCGTCGGAGATCTTCACGGAAGAAAAATTGTCTACGCGGGCAAAGAAAAAAGTCCGTTAAAATTCATGACCGTAATTTTTGTGGAAGACGATATGGTCTTGTCCATTTATTACACGGCGGATGCGGCTAAATTTGACCAATCCCGCGGCGAGGTTGAGGCCATGGTCGGGTCGCTGCGATAATGGGGGGGGAACCAACCCTGCCAAGGCCTGATGGCGTCCTTTCGTCCATCGGTAACGGTTTTAAAAAGCCGATCGACGTCACCGGAACCCGAAACGGGCATCCTAACCGTAACCGAATTCCTTTTGGTTAAGGCTTCACTGCGCCAGGATTATCCGCGTTAAATCTGTCTTTTGAAAAATACTCGCACATCGCGTGATTTAAAAATGTCGATGGAAATGATAGAACCTGTTTTAAGGAAAAGTGTAAAACCCCGCTGTCCGGTTTTCGGTGAGTGTGGGGGATGTCAGTACCAAGACATGCCCTACGAGGAGGAATTGGCGATTAAGGAAAATCAAATCCAGGATTTGTTGATTTCCCGTTTGGGTTTGGCAAGGGCACGATGTTCTCCCATCGTTCCTTCCCCGCAAGAATATCATTACCGCAATCGTCTGGATCTCAAATTGTCCAGGGTTCAGCAACAAGGAGTTGCGATGGGTTTTTCTCCTGTTGGACACAATCGGATGGTGCCTGTGAGCGCCTGTTCCATTGCCCGGCCGGAGATCTCCGATTATTTGCCGCAGTTATTCCAGGAAGCTCAAGCGAAATTCTCGTCGGATTATAACGAGGCTAATCTCGTCGTGCGTAGTGGGGAGGAGACCCGCGTGCGCTGGGGGGGGATCGGTCGGCGTTCCCTCCAAATGGAGGCCAAAGATTTCTTTTGGACCGAAATCCGCGGCCAAAGGATTTTTTATTCGCTCGGTACATTCTTTCAGACGAATCTTTCGATTTTACCGACGGTCATTGAGCGAATCCGTTTTTTGGATGTATGGTCAAAGGAGACCCTCTTTCTTGATTTATATTCGGGAGTCGGACTCTTTGGAATCCTTTTGGCCGATTTGGTGGCAGCCGTGGTCATGGTTGAGGAAAGCGCCACATCCGTCCGCTTGGCCCGGTATAATCTCCAGCATCATGGTTTGCCCAATGCCACGATCAAAAAAGGTCGGATTGAGGATGAATTGCCAGGTTTATTAGTCGAAGCTCTGCTTCGTCAAAAAGTCGCTCTCGTTGATCCGCCCCGCGCCGGACTGAGTCCAAAGGCATTGACGATCTTGAAGGACGCCAATTTTATCTCGGCCCTGATTTATTTATCCTGCCAACCGGATTCGCTCGTGCGCGATTTGGGAATTCTCACCAAGACCCATTGGCAAATCGAGAACGTCGTACCGTTCGATTTTTTTCCCAAGACCAAACACATCGAAACCCTGGTTTTATTAAAACCGCAAAACGCATAATCCTTTTGGATCCGAATTCGAACGAGGGAGAGTCACAATGAAAACTGAGAAGGTTCCTTACGAAATGCAAATCTTTGTTTGTACCAATGACCGGCAAGGACAGTCCGCCAGTTGCGCAGACAATCAAGGAGAAGTCGTTTTTAAAGAATTGCGCCGCATTGCCAAAGAGCGCGGCCTTCATCCCCGGATTCGGGTGGCGCAGGCCAAATGCCTGGGGCAGTGCAATCTTGGCGTCAATATTATGGTTTATCCTCAAGGAGATTGGTACAGCGGTGTGAGACTAGAGAATGTCGAGGATCTGGCGGGAAAATATTTATCGGGAAATCCTTAAATTTTTGAATTCCAATAGCTTGCACGAAAAAAAATAAAGCGAGCGTTGCTTTTGGTCTGAAACCTTTTATACTTGAATTGGAAGTTCTCAATCAATAGGGAACGAAAGGATTCTGGGACCATGAGCATGTTTGACAAAAACATCAGTTCCGAAAAAAGGGAGTCCTTGGAACTCGCCGAGGCTTCCCGCGAAACCGAATGGAAATATCCCAGCTTTGCCCTCAAACTTTTTCACGGTATCATCGATTGGAATCTCATCCATCCTTTCCCTGCGCAGTCCACCGACGATAAAAAAGTCGGCGATGAATACATCCGCCGACTAGAAAAATTCCTCAAAGAAAATCTCGATCCGGATGAAGTGGACCGCACGGGCCTCATTCCCGAAAAAGTTTATGCGGGACTGGCCCAATTAAAGGCCTTTGCCATCAAGATTCCCAAAGAATACGGTGGCCTGGGTTTCAGCCAGTATAACTATAACCGCATCATTCATCTGGTCGCCAGTTATTGCGGTTCGACGGCCGTGCTTTTGTCAGCCCACCAATCGATCGGCGTTCCGCAGCCCTTAAAACTTTTTGGAACCGATGAACAAAAAAAGCGATATCTTCCCATGTTTGCCGCCGGGACAATTTCTGCGTTTGCCTTAACTGAACCCGAAGCTGGTTCTGATCCCAGGCAAATGACGACGACGGCGACCCCGATTGAGGGCGGAAAATATTTTCTCATCAATGGAGAGAAGCTCTGGTGCACCAATGGCCTCATTGCCGGTGTGATTGTGGTCATGGCGCTGACGCCTCCCAAGATTATCAAAGGCAAGGAACACAAACAGATCACCGCGTTTATCGTGGAGACCAATTCCCCGGGGATCCAAAATGTCCACCGTTGTCAATTCATGGGACTGCATGGCATTCAGAACGGCGTCATCCGTTTCAAGGATGTGCGAGTCCCGCGGGAGAATATCATTATCGGCGAAGGGGAGGGACTCAAACTGGCCTTGATGACGCTCAATACCGGGCGTTTGACTTTGCCGGCCGCCTCGACGGGAATTGCCAAGTGGTGCCTGCATGTGGCCCGGCAGTGGAGCCGCAAACGCAGGCAATGGGGAGGACCCATCGGAGAGCATGAAGCCATTGCCCTGAAACTGGGATATATCGCGAGTCACACCTTTGCGATGGAAGCCGTCAGTTGGTTGACTTCCGCCATGGCCGATGACAAGAAAAAAGATATTCGGATCGAAGCGGCGATAGCCAAATATTTCTGTACCGTGCATAGTTGGAAAATCATTGATGAAACCCTGCAGATTCGCGGCGGTTCCGGTTATGAAACCTCGTCGTCTTTGCGCAGCCGCGGAGCAGACTACTGGCCAGTGGAGAGGGTGATGCGCGATGTTCGCATCAATCTCATCATCGAAGGGACCTCGGAGATCATGCATTTGTTCATTGCGCGCGAAGCCTTGGATCCGCACTTAAGCCGCAGCAAACCTTTGTTGAGTTCCCATACCTCCGCCAAGGAAAAACTCCAGGCCTTTTTGGCGGCCGGGACCTATTATGCCCTGTGGTATCCGCCGTTATGGTTTCCGGCAATGAAATCTTATCACTTGTCTCATCCTTTGGACCAGCATCTGTCGTATGCGGCCAATAGTTCCAAACGTTTGGCCCGCGAGGTCTTTCATCAGATGTTGCGTTATCAGCAGAAATTGGAAGCCCGTCAGAGCATCCTCAATCGCATCGTGGATATCGGCACCGAGATTTTTGTCATCGCCTGCGTTTGTTCCTACGGCGAATATCGAAACAAAAACGGCCATCCCAACAGTTTGGATTTGGCTGATCTTTTTTGCCGCGAAGCCAAAAAACGCATTGAAACCAATTTCCATGAATCATCCAGCCCCTTAGACCGGATGAATGTCCGTGTCGCCAAAAAACTTCTCGCCGAGGAATTCACTTGGTTAGAAACCGACATCATGACTTAAAAACCTATGGTCTTTTCCCAAATCGTCAATAAATACCAGGTCGTTCGGCAAATCCCCATTTTTAATAAGCTGAACTGGTTTGAACTGCATACCGTGGCCTCCAAATCCAGTTTTGCCGAATATAAAAAAGGCGAGATCATCTGCCAGGAGGGCGCACCTCCGGACGCATTTTATTGCGTCATCTCCGGCAGGGTGCAGGCCTTTAAAACTAGGCCGACCGGAGAAAAGGAAGATATTGAGCTTTTGCACCGGGGCATGCACTTTGGGATCATTTCGCTTTTAACTGGTGAACAGCATTCCCTCACCTTTCAGGCCTTGAACGACTCGGTCATTTTAAAGATCAATAAAGATGATTTTGCCACGATCCTTCGTTCCATCCCGCAATTGGGGGTTGAATTCAGTCGTTCCTTGAGTCGCCGGTTGCGTAGCGAAGTGGTGAAAACCAAAAGGGTTTTCGAAAGCACGATCATTTCGATCTACAGTCCGGTCAAGGGCACTGGCAGTTCCACCTTTGCCATCAATTTTGCCCTGGCCTTAGCAAAGGAACCCCGGCGCAAGGTCATTTTTGTGAACATCAACTCCAATCAAGCGGCGATTTCCTCCGCCGAAAGCTTGGATTCTTCACCGCGCTGGAAACGGCCGGCGATTCTGCTCAAGGACATTGTTGGCGACTATCAAAAAATCATGAACAGCATCTATCGAGGCGAGGTGCCTGTGGCGCTTTTGAATGTCACGGTTGATCCGAAAGATCAGCCGATCATCCGGCAGATCAGCCGGTTCATCAGTAGCCTCGCCAATGATTATCACTATGTCGTCGTGGATTTGCCCAACGATATGGATGACGTCGTCTTGGAAACCCTGACTCAGTCCGATCAGGTCTATCTCGTCACCCAGGATCAGCACGAGCGCCTGCTTTTGGCGGCGCATGTCATTGACCGATTGAAGGAAGCCCTGAAAGATCATTTTGATAAGGAAAAGATCCAGGTCTTGATCAGCGGCCTCGAGGCCAAATGTTATCTTTCCTTTGCCCAGATCAATGGTGCCCTCAATCACTCGGTGACCATGATGCTCCCTTTTATTAGTCCGGGAGAATTGAAAAATCCATTTGTATCCGACGCCATCACTATTTTATTGCCGGATCCCCACAGCGATTATGCCAAAACCGTGGACCATTTAGCCCGTCGGGTCGGCGGCGTGTTGGTGGGTTTGGTCCTGGGGGGAGGTGCGGCGTTAGGGTTGGCTCACATTGGGGTCATCCGTGTATTGGAAAAAGAAAAAATTCCGATTGATATGGTGGTCGGAAGTAGCATTGGAAGCCTCATTGGAGCCTTATGGGCTACGGGGAAGAATGCGGATGAACTCGAGTCCTGCGCGCGAGAGTTTGAAACAAAAAAATCCATGTCCAAATTGATTGATTTGGTTTTTCCGAAGGCTGGCTTTGTCGCCGGAAAAGCAATTGAAAAATGGTTGAGAGGTCATCTGGGCAACAAGACATTTTTCAGCACTCGGGTTCCGTTAAAGATCGTAGCGTATGATCTTTTGCATCGGGAAGAGTTGGTTTTAAGCGAAGGGTCTTTGGTCGATGCGGTGCGTCAAAGCATCGCAATCCCCGGGGTCATTGAACCGGTCCTGCAAAAAGACAAGCTCATCATTGATGGAGGAGTCCTCAATCCTTTGCCCACCAATGTCCTTGTATCCCAGGGAATCAAAAAAATCATCGCGGTCAATGTCCTGCAATCTCCCGCGGAGGTTGCCAAAAGTTTTGAGGAGGCCCAGTTCAAAATCGCCGAAGAGGAAAAAATCCGCTTCCGGCCCAATCCAGGGAAATATATCAGCATCCATTCTCAACGAATTGCGCGCAGGCTCTTTTGGCCCAATATCTCAGATATCATTGTCCGCAGTCTCCAGGCGACAGAATTTGTGATTTCCCAGCAAAGCGCGGCGCAGGCCGATATCGTCATCCATCCGGATGTGGCGCGCATCAGCTGGTTTGCGCTCTACGAGGTCACTAAACTCATCCGTTGCGGTGAGGAAGCGGCCTACAAACTCCTTCCGGAAATCAAAAAGCTGACCGTAGAAAATAGCACGCTTGCCCTTATATTATAAGAGAAGAGAGCCAGGGCGCGCTCCCCCTGAAGTGGTACCAATTTGAAATACCCTGCTACGCCAAATTGCTCCGCTGCGCTCCGCGTTTGGCTTCGCAGGGTTATCCGCCCGACGATTGCGAAGGGCTTGCCCCTCGGGTGACATCCGCCGAAGCAGAAACATCTCCGCATTCATCCACGGGCAAGCCCGTGGTCTTCTGCGAAGGCGGATAAAAAATTTCTCCCAACAAAGGGGCATTGGGATATAATGTCCGCCATGCCAACGTCACCCTTTATCTCCAGGCTGGATCACGGAATCCCGCCGGTCAAGCGTCCCAACCGTTTCCAATACGTTTTGGCCCAATTAGGGCAGCAGCTGCCTTTTTCAATCCTGGGAGTGGCGGTTGCTCTTTTGCTGATGGGAATCTTTACTTTTCTGGCGATTCTCATGCGTGCGGAAGATTTTCTTCCGGAGGCCTGCAGCGAGCTTTTCCATGTCTCCTTTGTAAGCCATATCCTTCTGGCGACGATCACGACGACCGCAATTTTGCGAAACCATGAGGGGACCCTTTTAAAGACCATCCTCATCGGATTTTTGGGAGGCTTAAGTATTTGTGTTTTGAGCGATATCATCTTTCCCTTTATCGGGGGCAAGGTCTTGGGAATGGAAATGGAAATGCATATTTGTCTGATTGAGCATCCCAGTTTGATTCTTCCTTTTGCCCTCGTGGGAGTTTTTGCCGGATTTTTTGTTTCGGGGGCCAGGGAAAAGTCTATTCAGTTTTCACATCCCGCGCATGTTCTGGTGAGTTCCCTGGCCTGCCTCTCGTATCTTATTGCATTCGGAGTGCAGGACTGGATCCATTTGCTCGGCGGAGTTTTTATCGTCACGGTTTCTTCTGTGATCGTCCCCTGCTGCCTGAGCGATCTTGTCTTGCCTTTGTGCTGCGTCCATAAGCCCGTCGGATAAAATCTTTGTCAGTCTCTAACGGATCTTTGCCGCGCAGATCCCAATCCGATTCCATAGAAATGTTAAAGAAAACGTTGAAGAAAAATCATTTAACCCTGAGTGGGTCGATTGCTATAATAAAAACCTTTGAAAAGAAAGGTTATTAGGATTCATGCCGACCAATTTATTATTGGGAAAAACAATACGAATCGGTTCAAGGGCAAGCGCTCTGGCTCGACGACAAGCCCAGGAGGTTTTAGATTTGCTCGCAGCGAAGAAGGTGCGATTCAAATATGAATTCTCCTGGTATCAAACCAGCGGAGACCTTGACAAACAGACACCTTTGATGCTCAACCCGGCGGGTGATTTCTTTACCGATACCATTGATGTGGATCTTCTTAAGAAGAAAATTGATTTGGCCATTCATAGCGCCAAGGACCTTCCTCAACCGCTTCCCACCGGATTAAGCATCTTTGCCTTGACCCCTTGCCTCGATGAGACGGATTCTTTTGTGGGTCACAAAAGGATTTCCCAATTGCCACCCGGCAGCCGGGTGGGCGCCAGCAGTTTGAATCGAAAAGAAGCCCTTCTCCAGTTGAATCCTAAAATTCAGCCGGTCGATATTCGCGGGACGATCGCTGAGCGTTTAGCCCTTATCGACAAAGGAAAGCTGGATGGCCTCATTGTCGCCAGCTGCGCGTTACAACGGTTAGGTTGGGAAAACCGGATTACCGAAATCATGCCTTGGGAGACAACGCCTCTGCAAGGTCAGCTGGCGATCGTCGGGCGTGAGGATGGTCGCCTCTTAAGGAGTGAGATGGCTCGCGTGGATGTTCGCCGTAGTTATGGCCGGGTGACTCTCGTTGGGGCTGGTCCCGGCGATCCCCAATTGATTACGCTCAAAGGCGTCGAGGCCTTGAAAAAAGCGAATTGTGTTTTTTACGATTACTTGATTGATAAAGCCCTGCTCAAGCATGCCCCCCAAGCGGAAAAAATTTACGTCGGTAAAAGAAAGGGATCGGAGAGTTTGCCCCAGAATGAACTCTCGCGAATGCTTCGTCACAAGGCCGTGCAGGGCCGCCAAGTTGTCCGCTTAAAGGGCGGTGATCCCTTGATTTTTGGCCGCGGGGCGGATGAGATCGCTTATCTAAAAGCGTATCATATTGAAGTGAATGTTATCCCCGGCGTCACTTCCGCGACGGGAATTCCTTCTGGATTAGGAATTCCTTTGACCGCCCGAGGTTTTTCCTCATCGGTGGCCTTCGTAAGCGGTCATGCGAAAGAGGAATCCGCCTCCCGGACTCAACCCATCAAAATTCCCAAGGCGGACACGCTGGTTTTTTTAATGGGCTTGACGAAATTGCCGCTCATTGTACACTCTTTGCAAAAACAAGGATGGAGCAAGGACACGCCCTGTCTGGTTGTTTCCAAAGGAACGACCAAAGCTCAAAAACTGGCGGCCGGCGCGTTGAAAGACATTGAGAATTTGGTGAATGCGGCAGGGCTGGAACCTCCCGCGCTCATTGTCGTTGGTCAGACCGTTCGTTTCTTTCGTGCAGGTTTAACGAAAGATTCCCAGCCGGGGAATCATTCGGGAACGCATTCACCGGATCACCATATCCTTTATTTGGGCACGCATCCGGAAAAGTACCGTTCCCTTGGACGGATTCTGCATTTTCCCATGATCGAGATCCGCGGAATCAAATTTACCAGGAAATTCCGGCAAACCATCTTTAAGGATTTAGACGATTGCGATCTTGTGATCCTGACGAGCCCGCACGCCGTCCAATATTTTTTTGCCTTTCTTAAAAGCCATGAGTATCCCGTTGCCCGTTTGCAACAAATTGATTTTGTCGTCGTGGGGTATGAGACAAAAGCGGCCTTACGCCAAGAAGGCATCGAACCCAAACTCGTCGCGGAAAAGGAAACGAGCGAAGGTCTTTTTGCGGAGTTGGACCGAGGTTACAACCTCCAAGGGAAAAGAATTCTTCTCCCCCGCTCCGCTTTACCCAATCCTTTTTTAAAAGAGCATTTGCGACAAAAAGGGGCGCGGGTTCATGAATTTGCGATTTATCGCAATATCAAAACGAAAAGGAAAAATTTGCCTCGAGCCAGGATTGATTCGGTGTTCTTTTCCAGTCCCTCGACGGTTAGAAATTTTCTCGAGGATTTTAAAGCGATTCCCGACCAATGGCAGATCTTGAGCAAAGGAACAACCACCCAGCGGGCTCTTCTCGAGGCGGGATATGAGAGTGAGATCGTCGTGGGTTAAACCCAACTCACCCGTCACAAGAAGAGTGGTGGTGATAGGTGACGTGAGACCTTAAGAATTGCAAGCATGATTTTCCCTTCCGAAAAAGAATTCTTCCAGCTCACCAAACTCGGCAATCTCATTCCGGTTTACCGAGAAATTCTCGGCGACCTGGAAACGCCGGTCAGCGCCTATTTGAAACTTTCCCATGGTTCTTCGTATTCTTTTTTACTGGAATCTGTCGAAGGGGAAGAGAAAATTGCCCGCTACTCATTCCTCGCCAAGGATCCGGAACTTGTTTTAGAGACCAAGGGCCATCGGGCTTTCTTGATCAAGCGTTCTGGCGGCAAAACGAAGCGGGAAGAGTGGACAATGGAAGGCTCTCCCTTGGATTTTCTGCGCGGGCTTATGGCCAAGTACCAACCCGTGGAGGTGAAAGGCCTGCCGCGTTTTTGTGGCGGATTTGTCGGATCCATTGGCTATGATGTCGTACGGTTTTATGAACGCCTGCCGGATGAGCCGGTCGATGATTTGGGGCTGCCGGATATGATCATGATGCTGACCAAAAAATTGGTGATCTTCGACCAGTGCCATCATAAAATCAAGATCGTCGTTTGTGCGCACATCGATCATAACATGTCCCGACAGAAAAAGTCTGCGATCTACCGCCAGGCGCTCAAACAAATCGAGGCGATGGCGCAAGAATTGCGCCGGCCGCTTCCCGTCCCCAAGATCCACCAACGGGCAGCGCTGCCGCGGTTGGCAAAATCCAATGTGACTCGCAGGCAATTCTTGGACAACGTCAAAAATGCCAAGAAAAAAATCAAGGCTGGCGATATCATTCAAGTGGTGATCTCGCAGAGGTTCCAGGTGCCGGTTTCAACCGAACCGATTGACATTTACCGCCGCCTCCGGACGCTCAATCCTTCTCCTTATATGTATTATCTTCATTTTGATGACATCAACATCATCGGATCATCGCCGGAACCCCTGCTTCGTTGTGAAGGCGGCACGGTGGAAACCCGGCCGATTGCCGGAACCCGACGCCGCGGCCTGAATGATCAGGAGGATGAACAACTCATGAAAGAACTGATGAACGATCCCAAGGAAAAGGCCGAACACATTATGCTCGTGGATCTGGGTCGCAATGACCTGGGCCGCGTTTGTGAAAAAGGCAGTGTGACTATCAGTGAATTCATGACCATCGAAAAGTATTCCCACGTCATGCATATTGTGTCTCATGTGAAAGGCCGCCTGCGCCGGAACAAGGATTCTTTGGATGCCTTCATGGCCGCATTCCCCGCCGGAACGGTGTCGGGAGCGCCGAAAATCCGGGCGATGGAGATCATCGATGAATTGGAGAATCGCAAAAGAGGGCCCTATGCCGGCTGCATCGGTTACATCGGTTTTTCCGGGAATCTCGACACCTGCATCACGATCCGGACGATCATTGTCGTCAAGGATAAGGCCTATATTCAAGCCGGCGCAGGGATTGTCGCAGACTCAGTTCCGGAAAAGGAATATCAAGAAACCATCAACAAGGCCAGGGCGCAAATCCTGGCCATCGAAATGGCCCATCAATCGGAGCCATAACACTTCCAGAAAATGAAGAAAGGAAACGCATGGAACTTCGTATTCGTTTACAAAAAGCTGGGAAAACCGCCAATAAACGCTACAATTACCGAGTGGTTGTGATTAGCCGCAGGGCATCCCGACAGGCGCGTAACCTGGATATCCTGGGCTATTACGATCCGGCCAAGAAACCGGCCGTCGTGTCGGTGAATAAAGAGAAACTCAATGAATGGGTCAAGAAGGGGGCGCAGATGAGCGATACCGTGCGCAGCCTCTTGAGTAAGAGTAAATAATTGACGTAGGACGTTCGCTCCTCGTTAAGACGCAGGGTCGCTTGGGACGTGGGACGTAAAAGATTTACGTCCCCCAGCCAAACGAGACTGTGCTCCTGCGACGAGTGGACGTCCCACATCCCACGTTTCATAGAAAGGAAAACCATGCCTCCCGATCAAACGGTTAATCCCATTGTTCATTTGCTACCACCGATTTTGATCTTTATGATTTTTTATTTCCTTTTGATCAAACCGCAAAAAGAAAAACAGAACCAACAAAAGCAAATGCTTAGTCATTTAAAGAAAAATGATCAGGTGGTGACCTCCAGCGGCATCCATGGTACGATCGTGAATCTCAAGGACACAACCGTCGTTATCCGCATCGATGATAATGCCCGCATCGAAGTCGATAAAGAAGCCATCGCCACCATCAAAGGTTCTGCAGAGAAAACGGCTTCGGCCTGACAAAGGATCATCGATGAATAAAAATCTTAAATATCGGTTGCTTCTGGTTGCCGGTGTCATTTTGGCTTGTTTGTATTTCAGCTTTCCTCTCAATGAAAAGATCAATCTCGGCCTTGATTTAAAAGGCGGCATGCATTTGGTTATCAAAGTCGAAACCGAGAAGGTTCCTGACAATCAAAAAGACGACGTTGTTGCCCGGGCCATGGAAATCCTGCGCAATCGCATTGATGCATTGGGGGTGGGAGAAACCCTGATCCAGCGCCAGGGCCAGGATGAAATCATTGTTCAGCTTCCCGGCATCACTGATCGCGATAAGGCACTTTCCGTCATCGGCAAGGTCGCGCAGCTGGAATTCCGTTTGGTTCATCCGGATCCTTTGCAAGTCAAAAATGCCGTCGCCGGCAATGTGCCGCCCGGCTATATTCTGAAATATCTCAAAAAAGAAGAGAATGAACCAATTTTAGTCGAGGATAAGGTGGCCTTAAGCGGTGAGATGGTCAAAGATGCCCGGGTTGATTTTGCCACGACCGGCTTTGGAGAGCCCAAGATTTCCTTATCCTTTTCCTCCACCGGAGCGCGCGACTTTGCCGAATTGACCCAGAAACACGTCGGAGAGCGCCTGGCCATCATCGTCGATGACGAAGTTTATTCTGCCCCGAATATCCGCGAGGCCATCAGCAGTGGAACTGCAGAAATCACCGGGGTATTCTCTGTGGAAGAGGCTTCCGTGCTCGCCCTGGCCCTGCGTTCGGGCTCCCTGCCGGCGCCCATGCACGTCGAAGAGGAAAGAACCATTGGACCGCTTTTAGGACGGGACTCGATCCATGCGGGAATCAATGCCATCCTTTTGGGCGTGGCCGCCGTTTTCTTGTTTATGCTGATTTATTATCTTCTTTCCGGATTTATTGCCGACATTGCTTTAAGCATCAACCTTCTCATGATCGTTGGCATCATGGGATTTTTAAACACGATGCTGCCGGCCTCTCAGGCGACCTTGACCTTGCCGGGCATCGCCGGCATCCTTTTGACTTTAGGGATGGCGGTCGATGCCAACGTCCTTATCAATGAACGCATCCGCGAAGAATTGACGGCCGGACGGCCCATGTCGATTGCCGTCAACAATGGTTTTAGCCGGGCCTTTTCGGCGATTTTTGATTCGAACCTGACGACGCTCATTGCCGCCTTTATGCTTTACCAATTCGGTTCCGGTCCCATCAAAGGATTCGCCATCACCTTGACGATCGGTATCATCTCGACCCTTTTTACGGGCTTGACGGTCAGCAAAACCATCTTTGAATTGATCCTTCATTATAGAAAATTAAAAACCCTGCCCATGCTGCAATTTTTTGGCAATACCAAGATCGATTTTATTTCGAAGCGTTACTTTTTTTACGCCCTTTCCCTGGGCCTCATCATGGCCAGCCTCGTCGGTATTTGGACAAAAAAACAAGACGCCTACGGCATCGACTTTGCCGGAGGGCAATTGCAGGAATACCGGTTCAAGCAACCTATCCCCGCTGAAGATATCCGGAATCAATTAAAAAAAGAGGGCCTGCCGGAGGTCATCATCCAACAATTCGCCTCGACACCGGAGAATGTCATCATCCGTTCCAGCGAAGATACCTTTGACAAGGTCATGCAGATCTTTAAAACCAAATTTCCCAATAATAAGTTCGAGGTCCTGCGCGTGGAGAAGGTCGGGCCCGTTGTAGGACAGCACCTGCGTCAACGCGCCCTGTGGGCGATCATTCTGGCTTTGGGAGGAATCCTTGTTTATGTGGGTTTTCGTTTCAAACATTTTGATTTTGCCGCCGCGGGGGTGATCGCCTTATTGCATGATGTTTTCCTCGGGGCCGGCATCCTGGTGCTTCTCGGACGGCAAATTGATCTTTTGGTCGTGACCGCGCTTTTGACGATCGCCGGCTATTCGATCAATGATACGATTGTCATTTATGACCGGGTCCGCGAAAATATGTTAAAAACAAAAAAAGTCAATCTCAAAGATATCATTAATCTCAGTGTCAACCAGACCTTGGGCCGGACGATCCTCACCAGTTCGGTCACGCTTTTGACGGTCATTGCGCTTTATCTGTTTGGCGGTGAGGTGCTGAACACCTTCGCGCTGTGTCTTTTGATCGGTTTTATTTCTGGGGTTTACTCGACGGTGTTTATTGCCTCGCCGCTGGTATTGGCGTGGCATAAGAAATAGATTATAAAGGTTATTGAGGTTATCAAGGTTGTTCATAAAATTTTCGCCACGGCCGTCGGTATGAATATTTTCTAACCTCTATAACCTTTCAAACCTCTGCAACCTCTATAACCTTCCACATCTTCCTCCCATGTTCCAGGCGCTTAAGTATTTCACTTCCCAAACGATCGACCCTGATGGGCTCGCTGGCCAGTTGGTTTCCTACGGCTATGAGAATGCCAGGAAAGTTACCCGGCCGGGAGAGTTTGCCCGACGGGGAGGCATCCTTGACATCTTTCCCAGCAATTTTGATGAACCCATTCGCGTGGAACTCGACCATGACCGGATTCATGCGATCCACAGCGTTCATCTCTTCACGGGGGAATTATTCTGGCAGCACAAAATTGTTTTCATCCTTCCGGTCAAACGCAGCGAGCGCACCGTTTCCTTTAGCGCTAACAGCCCGCTTCATTATTTCGTCGATATTGAAAAAGGGGATTATGTCGTCCACAATCAGCATGGCATCGGCCGATTTTTGGGAACAACCGGACTCGAGGTTCAACCCCGCCTGCGGGAAAATCTCATCATCGAGTACCGGGGCGGCGACAAACTCTACGTTCCTCGTCACGAACTGCATTTGCTCCAAAAATACGTTGGGTTTACCAAAACCCCACCGCGGTTATTCAAATTGGGATCCAAAGAATGGCAGAGAATCCGCCAGCACATTCAGAAAAGGATCCAGCTTTTGGCGGCGGAATTGCTGCATACCCAGGCGCTGCGCACGAGCCTTCCGGGCCATGCCTTTGCCAAAGATACCGATTGGCAGGCGGAATTTGAGGGGACCTTTCCTTTTGCGGAAACCCCCGACCAGGTCAAGGCAACGGCAGAAGTCAAAAAAGATATGGAATCACCTCATCCCATGGATCGGCTTTTGTGCGGCGATGTGGGCTACGGAAAAACCGAGGTGGCTATGCGGGCGGCTTTCAAAGCCGTGATGGATCATAAACAGGTCGCGATGCTTGTCCCGACGACGATTTTGGCCGAACAGCACTGGTACAATTTTCATAAACGGCTGGAAAGTTTTCCCGTTAATGTCGCTATGCTTTCCCGCTTTCGCACCAAAAGTGAACAACGGGCCATCATCCGAGGTCTGCGCGAGGGAACCGTCGATATCGTGATCGGCACGCATCGATTGTTATCCAACGATATCGCATTTAAAGACCTGGGTCTGTTGATCATTGATGAAGAACAGCGATTCGGCGTCCGCGCCAAAGAACGCCTCAAACAATTACGGCTTTTGGTGGATGTCCTGATCTTGACCGCCACGCCCATTCCCCGAACCTTATACATGTCCCTAGCAGGGGCGAGGGATATGTCCGTCATCACCACCCCGCCGTCCAATCGAATTCCGGTCGTCACCCATACGATCAATTTTGACGAAGACCTGATTGCCGATGCCCTCGAAAAGGAATTGCGTCGAAAAGGCCAGGTTTTTTTTCTGCATAATCGCGTCGAGGATATCGACCGCATCGGAGAGCTTATTGCGAAACTTTCCAAAA
The DNA here is from genome assembly GCA_023247725.1 of Candidatus Omnitrophota bacterium. Classification (GTDB taxonomy): domain Bacteria; phylum Omnitrophota; class Gorgyraeia; order Zapsychrales; family JAHFFX01; genus JAHFFW01. The sequence goes on from JAHFFW010000018.1 coordinate 26,362, forward strand.
AAGCCAAGGTCCGAGTAGCCCACGGTCAAATGCCCGCAAGACAACTCGAAGAAATTATGCTAGAATTCCTGGCCGGTGAAATCGACATCTTGGTCTGTACGACCATCATCGAATCAGGCATCGACGTTCCCAACGCCAATACGCTCATTGTGAACCGCGCCGATCGATTGGGGCTCGCCGATCTGCATCAATTGCGCGGCCGGGTGGGACGATTTACTCACAAGGCCTATGCTTATTTTATTATCCCGCCCAAAGAAGCCCTATCTTACGAGGCCAAGTCCCGCCTCAAGGCCCTGGAAAAATTTAGCGATTTGGGCGCAGGTTTTGCCATTGCGTTTGAAGATCTGCAAATCCGAGGCGCAGGCAATCTTCTGGGACAACAACAGCACGGTTACGTTTCCGATGTCGGATTTGATCTTTACTGCCGCATGCTCAAGGAATCCATTGAACATTTCAAACAAACGAAGGAATCCGTTCATGCACCGATGGAACAAAAAACTTAAAATTTTATTTTTGACACTCGGAGTTTGGGGAGGGCTTGCCGCCTCTGCCGGGGCGGTGGACGATACCATCATTGCCGTGGTGAATGACGATGTCATCACCCTGCAGGACCTGCATGATTTCTTGAATATCGTTTATATTCAACTCACCTCGGAAGGGACAAAACCGCAAGAGATTGAATCCATCATGCAGCAGTATCAAACCGATGGGATCAACCGGCTCATTGAACAAAAACTCCTCATTGATGAAGCCAATCGCAAAGGCATGACGATTAAACCCTCATACATCGACGGCAAACTTGAGACGATTCGCCAAAAATACAAATCCGAAAAAGAATTCAGGGAGGCCCTGCAAAAAGATGGAATGTCTCTGACGGACTTGCGCAACCGCATCACGGATCAGACCAAAGCCAAATTCATTATCGAAAGAGAGATCCGCGATAAATTGTTCGTCAATCCCCAGGAAGTCACCGACTATTACCATCAGCATCCGGACGAATTTCATCAGCCCGAAGGGGTGGAATTGGATTCCATTTTTATTCCCTTTGAAGATGCCAATCAAAGGACCTGGGCGATCAGCGTCCAAGAAGCCCTGGACAAGCTCAAAGGGGGCGCCGATTTCGGAGAGGTCATGAACACCTATTCTAAGGCGCCGTCGATAGGATCATTGGAGAAGGGAACTCTTCTGCCGGAGATCGAGCAAAAAATTTTTAGCCTTCAACCAGGAGAAAACTCTTCCGCGATTGAAACGGATCGCGGAGTTTATATTTTTAAAATCAAAGCCAAACATTCGGCGACAATGACCGCGCTCGAAGAAGTCAAAGATTCCATCCAGAAAAAAATCTTCCAACAAAAATTCAAAAACCGGCTGCAAGATTGGCTCTCCAAGCTGCGCAAGCAGGCCTATGTCGAGATCAAGCAATAAGGCCATTGGGATAACCCTGGGAGATCCTTCCGGGATTGGGCCAGAGGTTGTGGTTAAGGCGATCCGAAATTCACAGATTCGTCGCCTGCCTAAGATTGTGATTGTCGGCGACGGGAAAGTTCTGCGCCGCTACAGCGCCGCTTTACCGGCAAATTGTTTTTTGCTCGACCTGCAAAATGTGGATCACGGGAAATGGAGGGTGGGCCAGCCTCAGCGCTTGAGCGCTAAGGCGAGTCTGGAATATTTGGATAAGGCCGTCCTTTTGATCAAAAGCAAACAAATTGGATCGTTGGTCACCGCTCCGGTCTGCAAGGAGACGATTCAATTGTTGGGTATGCCGTTTGTCGGCCATACCGAATATCTCGCCCGACAATTTGGAGTCAAACAGTTCGGTATGATGTTTGTCAGCTCCCGACTACGGACCATGTTAGTCACCCGCCACATCCCTTTGGCTCAGGTTAGTCGATCGATCAATTCCTCCAATATTTTCGCTTGCATCCGGTTAGCCCATGATGCTCTCAAGAATTTTTTCAAAATACGCCAACCGATCATTGCCGTCTGTGGTTTGAATCCCCACTCCGGCGAGGGAGGAATGATCGGTCAGGAAGAAATCACGAAAATCCTTCCCGCCATCAGAAAGGCCAGAAAAAAAGGCATTCGTATTTTAGGACCCTTGGCCGGCGATACGGCCTTTACCCCGAAGGTCGCTCAAGAATATGATTTGATCGTCGCGATGTACCATGATCAGGGTCTGATTGCTCCCAAAAGTTTGGACTGGTCGGGCTTGGTCAACCTGACCGTGGGGCTTCCCTTTATCCGAACTTCGCCCGCGCATGGCACGGCCTTTAATATCGCCGGCAAAAATCAGGCTGATCCCCGTTCGATGATTGAGGCGATCAAATTGGCCGCGAAATTTTCGTAAATTTTTTTTAGGGAAATTGGGCGAGCCTCGGCAAGATGATTCGCGGGGGGCGGCCGCCGAGCTCTCGGGATTTTTTTGAAAATTCCAGCGGCCGCCCCCCCGCCAATCAAATCCTAAAGAAGCAGAATGCGTAAAAAATCCCGAACAACGGCGACTCGTCCGAAGAAATCTCTCGGCCAGCATTTTCTCATCGATCCACACATCACTCAAAAAATCATCGATGTCTGTGACCTTGAGCCGCAGGAAACAATTTTGGAAATCGGTCCGGGCAAGGGAATTTTGACCGAGCCCATCGCCGGCCGGGTAAAATCCGTGATCGCGGTCGAAACCGACTCTTTCCTGGTGGAGTTCTTGCAAAAACGCCTCGCTGGCCTGCCCGTCACCATTATCCACGCCGACGTTCTTAAGTACGAGATTCCGAGCCACCGGCCTCTTAAAGTCGTCGGTAATCTTCCCTATTACATCTCGACCCCGATCATTGAAAAATTGATAACGCACAGAAGAAAAATCTCTTTTGCTTATATCACGCTCCAAAGGGAATTTGCCTTGCGTTTGACCGCTTTGCCGGGGAGCAAATCGTATGGCTCTCTGAGTTGCTTCATTCAATTTTATTCCGACGCCAAAATCCTCTTAAAAATCGGGCGCTTTTGTTTTTTTCCGCCGCCGAAAGTGGAATCGTGTTTGGTTCGTTTGCGATTTTTGCCCGGAGGACGTTTTGTGGTTTCGGATGAAGGCTTCCTTTTTTCGTTGATTCAAACCGCCTTTAGCCAGAGAAGAAAAAAAATCACCAACGCCCTGGAAAAAATTGCTTCCAAAGGAAATCTGACCGAGGCATTAAAAGAATTAGGATTGAGTCCTCATGCCCGGGCGGAAAATCTTAGCCTTGAGGATTTTGTCCGGCTTGCCAATCGCTTACACAATCCATCGTCAGAGGATTAACCTTTTAAGGTAACAGAGGGGGAAGGCTTTAGGTTTTTTTAGAATCCCAGCCGTCAAACCAATGCTTGGAGAGGGCTTCTTTCTGCAGATCAAAGGCATGCTTGAGGATCAATTCCTGAACTTTGCCGGTGACATTTTCAAAACTGATGCCAGTCAAATTCCTTTCGCCAAAAGGCCGGATCCAAATGACTTTCCCACAGACATGGACCGCTAGGTCATCCGATAGGAACAATGCCATGATCAGCTTGCATTCTTGGGAAAGAAGTTCATCTAAACAAATGCAAGCGCCGTCTGAGCTGATATCCCGGCTAAATCCTTCCCGATAAAAAGTTTCGGGGTGGCGACGATACAAAACGCGGTTCTGGACAATCCAACGAGGGACATAGCGTTTATCCTGAGGAAAGGGATTGTTTTCAGGAACAGCGCCGCCAGGGTTAGAGTGATTCGCTGGTTCAGGCATGCCGATATCCTTGTTGATGAACGGCTCGAAACCAATGGTTCTTGTTGAGATTCTGAAGGTTGGAAAGCAAAAAAAGAACACCCAGAATATAACATAGGGTGGGGAGAGCTTCAAGATTTTTATCCGGGATTTCTCGTCAGTCAAAGCCCTTATATAAAGAAATCAGGCTTGACACTCGGGGGTTGGGATGATAAAAAACATCATCGTCCTTTAGAGTTCGTAACGTCGTTACCTTAACCGTGACTGAAACCCTTTCATTGAAAACCGATCACCGATATTGGTTTCTTCCGGTCCTTCTCGTATTTTTATTGTGTCGGGTCGAACGAATTGACGCGGAAGAATTGCAGGACAAATTTGGGTACAAACTCGCGGTCATCCATACCCAGGCCTTGCAACCGCCGGGGGTGGCCGTGCATCCCACGCCCAGCCGGGATGTCATTACCAAATTTCTGACCCTGTTGGAGATCCTCAAAGCCCGTTGCACCAACTCGGAAACCGAAATTGCCGATACCATCGTGGCAACCTGGAAGCTCATGCAGAAGAAAGGCTATTCCCTGACCCTCTTGCAAACCGCGCAAGAGTTGGCCAATACGGCTTTAAACCAGGTCCTTTTCGGTGATGAGAAAGTGGATTTTAAAACGACAACCGCCTTCTGGATCTCCCAAACTCCCGTCGGTCAATCGCAATAACCCCGTCAAGCCCTATGGAAAAACGCATTTTCTTTCATGACACGGATGCGGGCGGTATTGTTTATTACGGCAATTATCTGAAATATTTGGAAGAGGCCCGCACCGAATTTTTGGAAGAAAGGGGCTTAAGCGTCAAGAGCTTTCATGATCGCGGGTTTCTTTATGCTGTCCGAAAATGCACGATCATCTATCGCAGTCCCGCCCGTTATGGGGAGACGCTGGTTTGTTCCGCCAAAATCAAAGAGATGACCGCTGCACAGCTGGTCTTCCAGCAAAGGATTCATGAAAAAATTTCCGGGAGACTCGTGGTCGAGGCGGAAGTCACCCTCGTCTGCCTCAATAAAGATTTTAAGCCGACTCAGATTCCGGAAGATTTGAAGGCTCAATTAGGTTAGCCCCGCCTGACCCTCCTCTCACCCCCGGGGTGAGAGGAGGGTATTTCCATGTTTGCCCTTGTCACTGAAAAACATCGGTGTTAATATACGCCAATAAAAAAGTTACAGGAGTCACAACAACCCATGCTTAGCCGAGAACAAGTCCAGTACATCGCCGCCCTCTCGCGGATCAATCTTCAAGAAGAAGAAATCGTTCTGCTTCAGAAAACTTTAACCGACATCCTGACCTACATCGAAAAATTGAAAAAACTCGATGTCGCGAATGTGAAACCCACCAGCCATGTTCTGCCGTTGGAAAATGTCTTTCGCGACGATGCCGTCAAACCCTCCTTAGCCCAAAGCGAGGTTATGAATTTGTCCGTGTCCCACAGCCGTGGGGCTTTCAAGGTTCCTCAGGTCATCGAATGAATTTATTCGCCCAGAGTGCTCACGAATTGCTCGATCAAATCCGTTCCCGCGCCATTTCGCCGGAAGATATTGATGATTCGGTTCGGGGGCGCATCGCAGCCGTCGATGGCCGGATCAAGGCGTATGTTCGATTACGGGACAGAGAAAAAAACTCCGCCAGTCTTCAAGGCAACGGATCCTTCAAAGTGCCCATTGCCATCAAAGACAATATCTGTGTCAAAGGTGAAGAGACGACCTGCAGTTCCAAGATCCTCCAAGGCTTCAAACCACCTTACTCCGCCACGGTCATTTCCAAATTACAAGAAAAAGGCGCGATCGTGATCGGTCAAACCAACATGGATGAATTTGCCTTTGGCTCCTCGACGGAAAATTCGGCGTTTGGCCCTTCGCGGAATCCCTGGAATACCGATTGTGTCCCGGGCGGCTCCAGCGGCGGCTCCGCCGCCGCGGTCGCCGCCCACGAGGCGATCTGGGCGTTGGGCTCGGATACCGGAGGGTCGATCCGTCAGCCCGCGTCTTTTTGTGGAATCGTCGGTTTGAAACCAACCTATGGCAGGGTTTCGCGCTATGGGCTTATTGCCTTTGCCTCCAGTTTGGATCAAATTGGCCCGTTAACCAAAGACGTCACGGATTGCGCGCTTTTACTGAACCTGATCGCCGGACATGATGAGATGGACTCAACTTCCGCGAATGTTGCGGTTCCGGATTACACCCAATTTTTGACCAATGACGTGAAAGGATTAAAGATTGGAATCCCGAAAGAATATTTCATCGAAGGGTTAGACGCGCCAGTGCGGCAGGCCGTCAACGAAGCCGTCGAAGAGTTCAAAAAAGCCGGTGCTACGGTCAAGGAAGTTTCGCTACCGCACACGGAATACGCGGTTGCGACGTACTATATTGTCGCGACGGCGGAAGCCAGTTCGAATCTGGCGCGTTTCGACGGCATTCAATATGGGTTGCGCGAACAACCCAAGACTGTGCGCAAGACGCCCATCATCGATCTTTATGAAGAAACCCGCGATCGCGGCTTTGGCTGGGAAGCCAAACGCCGGATTATGCTGGGCACCTATTCCTTGTCATCGGGTTATTACGACGCGTATTATTTGCGCGGACAAAAAGTCCGAACCCTGATCAAACAAGATTTCGACGAGGCTTTTCAAGAATTTGATACGGTCCTGACGCCCACGTCACCCACGACCGCGTTTCGTATTGGAGAAAAGGCGGCGGATCCATTATCGATGTATCTTTCCGACATCTACACCATTTCCGCGAATCTCGCCGGCATTCCGGCGATTTCGATTCCTTGCGGTTTTTCCCGGGAGCGGTTACCGATCGGGCTGCAATTATTAGCCAAACCATTTGCCGAGGATATGCTGCTTCGCCTGGCCTTTGCGTATGAACAAAGAACCCCCTGGCATAAGGAATCAGTTCCCTTATGAATGATGCTCAAGAATTAGAAACCGTCATTGGTCTGGAAGTCCACCTGCAGTTGAATACGGAAAGCAAAATTTTTTGCGGCTGTGCGAATCGGTTCGGACAGGAACCGAATTCTTTAACCTGCCCGGTTTGTCTCGGTCTGCCCGGAAGTCTTCCGGTCTTAAACCAAAAGGCGCTGCTTTACGCGATTCGGATTGCCGTAGCCTTAAATGCCCAGGTCCAGCCATTCGTCAAATTCGATCGAAAAAATTATTATTATCCGGATCTTCCCAAAGGCTATCAAATTTCACAGTATGATTTGCCAATTGCCTTTGCTGGTTTTATAATGATTTCTTCGGAAGGAAAGCCCAAGAGAATTGGCATCAAACGGGCTCACCTGGAAGAGGATGCCGGAAAACTGATTCATGACGCCTCAGCCAATTGCAGCCTCGTCGATTACAACCGTACGGGAACACCCTTGATGGAAATCGTCAGTGAACCAGATATTCGCTCACCTCAGGAAGCCTACGATTATCTGACCACTTTAAAACTCACCCTCCAATATTTGCACGTCTCCGATTGTGATATGGAAAAAGGCAGCCTGCGCTGCGACGCCAATATTTCCGTGCGCAAAAAAGCTGATTCCACGCTCGGCAAAAAAACCGAAATCAAAAATCTCAATTCCTTTAAAGCGGTCAAAAATGCGTTGGAATTCGAAGCGGATCGCCACCGCACTCAACTGCTCAGCGGGGACAGGATCATTCAGGAGACCCGTTTATGGAATGACGAAAAACAATCCACCGTTCCCATGCGCAGTAAGGAGGAGGCGCATGATTACCGCTATTTTCCCGAACCGGATCTGGTTCCACTGACTTTATCCGAAGAGGCCATCGAAGAAATCCGACGAGTGATGCCGGAACTGCCGGCGGCCAAATGGGAACGTTTCCGCCAGCAATATTCGTTGTCAGAATATGACGCCAAGATCTTGATTCAACAGCCATCCATTGCGGATTTTTTCGAAGCCTGCACCCATTTGTCGAAGGAGATTAAAAAAATTTGCAATTGGATCATTGGCCCAGTAGCGGCGGAACTCAATGCCCGCAAGGTGGGGATCGAGGTGCTCAATTTGACGCCGATTCATTTGGTCGATCTGATCAAGGAAGTCGAGACCGGCGCGATTAGCCATCTCGCGGGGAAGGATGTTTTAAAAATGATGCTCGATACTGGAAAGGCCCCGGCTACCATTATTGAAGAGGAGGGGCTGGCCCAGGTTTCCAATAGCGACGAGCTGGAAAAAATTGTTTCCGCGGTCTTCAATGAAAATAGCAAGGTGGTTGCCCAAATCAAGGAAGGAAAAGAAACGGCCATGGGTTTTCTGGTCGGACAGGCCATGAAGCAAGCCCAGGGCAAAGCCAATCCCAAAATGCTCGCAGAGATCATCAAAAGGAGGATTACTGATGCTTAAGAAGTTTTTGACGTTATTGACAATCGGTCTGGTCATCTTCACGTTGACTTCCCGGGCAACCTGTGAGGTTGAACAAAAACAAAACGCGGAAATGGCCAAAGAAGATTTGTATTCGCAGATTGAACTTTTTAGTTATGCCTTAACCACGATCCAGTCGGAATATGTGGATGAGCAAAAGCCAAAGGATCTGATTTACGGGGCGCTTAAGGGGATGCTCTCGGCGCTTGATCCGCACAGCCAGTTCCTCGATCCGGATGATTACAAGGAATTAAAGACCGAGACGCAAGGGAAATTCGGCGGACTGGGAATTGAAATTTCCATCCGCGACGGAATTCTCACGGTCATCACGCCCCTAGAGGACACCCCTGCCTGGAAGGCCGGGATCAAGGCCGGGGATCGAATCGTCAAGATTGAAGATGAGTTGACGAAGGACCTCACCTTAAGCGAGGCCGTCAAGAAACTGCGGGGAGCGCCGGGCACTCAGGTAAAGATTACGGTTTTGCGCGAGGACGAATTCAAAATCCATAATTTTACAATCACGCGAGAAATCATTCATGTGCAGGACGTCAAAGATGTGCAAATCCTCGAAGACAAGATTGGTTACATCCGTTTGGTGGAATTCCGCGAAGATTCGCATAAAGAATTCAAGGCCGGTTTAGATAAACTCAAGGCCGACGGCGCGGACAGCCTGATCATTGACCTGCGCAATAATCCCGGCGGGTTGCTCAATGTGGCAATTAAAATAACCGAGGAATTTATTGCCGCCGGCGAAATCATTGTTTCCACCAAAGGCCGAAGAGAGGCACAAAATACCGTCACCAAGTCCAGCAATTCGACCAAGGATTTTGTGGACTGGCCCTTGGTTGTTCTGATTAATGAAGGCAGTGCCTCTGGCAGCGAGATCCTCGCCGGAGCGCTTAAGGATAATCATCGCGCCATTATCCTGGGCACAAAATCATTCGGTAAAGGTTCGGTTCAGTCCGTTATTCCTTTACCCGATGGATCGGGTCTGCGCCTGACCACGAGCAAATATTTCACCCCCTCCGGCCAGTCGATCCATGGCATCGGCATCCACCCCGACGTGGAGGTCAAGCCCATTGCTCGGGAAGCCGAAAAAAAAGAAGAGCAGGAAGCCGACATAGAAAAAATCTTTAACGATGTCCAAAAGCAACAGTCACAGGAGCCGGGAAAATTAGCCGTCAGCCAGAAAGAAGCAGAAGCGAGAAAGAAACTCCTCGACGATAATCAAGTTCAAAGTGCCTTGAGTGTGATCAAAGGGATCCGAGTCTATCGCCAATTTCTGAAAGGCACTTAAAGGATCATGTCAGCAAAAAAGAAAAAGGGTGATGGCCGAGATATGGTCATTGCCGTTCTGGTCTTTTTGGTAGCGGTCGAATCCTACGCCTTGTTCGTCCGATTTGAGCGTCCGGGTCCGGCAAAACCGGTGAGCCTAAAAAAGGCGGCTCCCCCGGCGAAAAAGACCACCTCGGTCAATCCCGAAACGGCAAAGGTTTTTCAACCGATTCCCGAAAAACCTCCGACGGTTGCGCCGTTGGCACAAGCCGTCCCGGTCGCGCCGGCGCTGCCGACCAAAAAGCGGTTGGGGCGTATCGCGATCATCATCGATGATTGGGGCTACAACGCCAATCATTGTGAAAACCTGGCAGAGATTGAGGAGCCAGTTACCGTTGCCATCTTGCCGAATCTGCCACACTCGACGGAAATCGCCACTTGCGCCCATCGGCATAACAAGGAGGTCATGTTGCATCTTCCGATGGAGCCGCACTGGAATCTCGACAAATATCCGCAGGACTACATCATTCGAATCTCCATGAGCCGCGCCAAGGTTGAAAAGCTCCTGGACCAGGCGTTAAAAAGTATTCCTTATGCCGCGGGGGTTAATAATCATATGGGTTCCAAGGCTACCGAGAACCGGCGGCTCATGGCCATTGTTTTTGAAGCGCTGCAAAAAAAAAGGCTCTTTTTTGTCGACAGCGTGGTCACCGGCGATTCCATTTGTCCAGAGGTCGCACAACAAAAGGGACTACGTTTTGCCCGACGGGATGTTTTCCTCGACAATCAGAATGACCGCCACTACATCGAGACCCAATTCGCGCAATTGGCCCAACTGGCGCGGGAAAAAGGCTTCGCCGTCGCCATCGGTCATGACCGGGCCTTGACCTTGCAGATCATCAAAGAACAAACCAAATTACTCGCTGACGAAGGGTTTCAAATGATCACCATCAACGAATTGATTAAACAGCCATGAATATCCTGGGAATAGAAACCTCTTGCGATGAAACGGCCGCGAGCGTAGTCACCGACGGCCGCTTCATCCTTTCCAATGTCATTTCTTCCAGCCTGGCCCGGCATCAGAAATATGGAGGCATCATTCCAGAAATTGCCTCGCGCCGGCAACTCGAATATATTCAAGGCGTGGTGCAGCAGGCTTTGCAGGATAGCCATCTGACCACGAACGAAATCGACGCGATCGCCGTCACGCAAAAACCCGGCCTCATTGGCTCTTTGCTTGTGGGGCTTTCTTTTGCTCGAGCCCTGTCCTTCGCCCAGCGAAAGCCGCTGGTTTTAGTGGATCATATCCAAGCGCACCTGTATGCCAATTTTCTAACGGATGTAAATAAAAAAGAAGCGGCCCATGATCCATCTTTACCCAAACTTCCCGCTGTCGGACTGGTTGTGTCCGGCGGACATTCCAGTCTTTTTTTGGTGCGCAATTTTAGTAATATCACCTTGCTGGGACAAACGCGAGATGATGCCGTCGGAGAGGCGTTCGATAAGGTAGCCAAGATTCTTAATCTGGGTTATCCGGGGGGACCGATCATTGACCGATTGGCGCAAAAAGGGAGAAACAATGAGATTCGCTTTCCCTGCGCGGATTTGCCGGGATCATTTGATTTTAGTTTCAGCGGCATCAAGACCGCCGTCCTCTATTATGCCCAGGCGCATATGACCAAAGAAGATTTTTCCGTCGAAAAAGTTGCCTATGCCTTCCAACAAAGCGTCACCAAGGTTTTGGTGGATAAATGTTTTTATGTCTGCCGCAAGAAAAAAATCCGGAGTCTGTTAATCGGAGGCGGAGTGGCGGCCAATTCGAGTTTGCGCCAGCAACTGTGGCTGCGGGCCAAAGAAGAGATGATCGATGTCCATTTCCCGCCGCCGGCCCTTTGTCTGGATAATGCGGCCATGGGCGCGGGGATGGGTTTTCATCTGGCGGGGGCAAGCGCGGCACAGGCTAAACCTCCGTCTAAACTTCTGCGCCGCGCTAAAAGTTTTGTCCGAAAATCCAGGAAAGAAAAAGGAGGGACGCCTTGATGCAGGATCTTTCTCGATTACCGGTCGTTTTTTTGAAAGTGATTTTGACGATTGTCCTGACAAGTTTGATCGGGGTCGAACGCGAGATCCGCAATAAGGTGGCCGGTTTAAGGACCCATGTCCTCGTCGGGATGGGATCGTGCCTCATTGTGTTGACGGCCTTTCACATTTCTGATATATATAATCACACCTTGACGGATCCTACTCGGATCATTTCGAATATTGTCACGGGAATTGGATTCTTATGCGCCGGTACCATCATCCGCGGGGGAGGACAGATCATTGGATTGACAACGGCGGCGACCCTGTGGATTGTTTCCGGCATCGGAATGGCGATCGGCGCCGGTGATTATGTGGATGCGATTGTCGTGACCGCGACTTCTTTATTGGTCCTCATCGGATTGCGTTCGTTGGAACGAATGGTTCAGGAATATTCCCGAGGTTCCAATCAAAACAACTCTCAATAATTCAAGAGGAGGGATGCGATATGGCCCTGAGAGATCGACGAGATAACAAAGAACCAGAAGAACGGATCATCGAAATCAGTGCCCAGATGCAAGGGACGCTTTCGTTCAAGGATCCGGTCAATCTGAAAATTGATGGAAACTTTACCGGGACGCTCGATACCAAAGGCACGCTCACGATCGGCAGTCAGGCCACCGTTGAGGCCCACATCCACGGAGAGAATATCGTTATCGCCGGGAAGGTCAAAGGCGACTGCATCGCGAAAAAAATGCTCGTCTTAATGCCCACCGCCGTCTTGACTGGCAACATTTCCACCCCGAAATTAAATATCGTCGAAGGCGCCATCTTTCAAGGCCGTTGCCAGATGCTGGAAGAATTCCTCGACATCGAAGAGGTCAGCAAATATCTCGAGATTGACCAGCCGACCATCCTGGAATTGGCCAATGCTGGAAAGATCCCTGCCTCGCGCAATGGCGACTCTTGGATCTTCGAACGCAACCGGATTGACCAGTGGGCCGCCTCGGGAAAGGTCAAATGATTTCCGATCAATTCATTTCGGTGCGCGAAACCGCCCAGCTTTTGAGAATCTCCGAAAAAAAAGTGATGGATCTGGTGAAGGAGGAAAAGCTCAAGGCTTATAAAATTGCCGATCAATTCTTGCGACTAAAAAAAACCGAAGTCCTCAGTATGCATAAAAGCGGCCAGGTGGAAGCGGAAAATGTTCAATATGCCTACACTCCCACCGAGAGGATTCAGGATTTTTTTTATTTCAGCGATTTCTATTTGTTATCTTACGCCCTCATCGGTTTCTTGCTCTATCTCATTTTCTTCACCATTTGATCTATTCCTTTGATGAAATCCAAATTATGCCAAGCGGCATTCGTGCTCGTTGTCAGCTTCGTCACTGCATCCTGTCTCTCCCCAAAGGGCGCGTGGCCAAAACCAACTCGTGCGGCCTTAAAGATCCAGAACTATCAAGATTTAATCAAAGGACTGCAGGAACACAAGGTCGGCAAGGGGACTGCCGCCAGCACGATCCGAACCCTTTACGGCGAACCGGACCGCCTATTCAATGACGCGTCCACGACGGGAAGCCTGGAAATTTGGACCTACATGAATCCGGATAAAAAAGGAGGAGAGTACAAACCTGTCCGGGTGTATTTTAATAATGGAAAACTCATTGATTGGGCGTACTAAGCATTTTTCTTCAGGAATAAAAGCTCACCCGCCGATAATTTCCTTGCGCTTTCCTTTAGTTTTCTGTAAAATCCGTTCATTCCTTTTCGGTTACCCGCGTCGGATTCATAACACCATTTAATCAAATTCAATATTCGATCGCTTGTTTCTATTGCGCCCGCGAAATCTCAAATTTTTTAAAGGACAGAATCCGGCGAGGTAGCTCAGCTGGTCAGAGCACGCGGCTCATACCCGCGGTGTCGAGAGTTCGATTCTCTCCCTCGCCACATTAAAGAACAAAGACGTGCCTCATTCGGGTAAAAAATTTTTGCTTCTATGGACGATCAGTACCGGAATTGTTCCGTTGGCCTTCGCCGGGAATTCCTTTCAACAGATGCTGGGTCCGGATGAACGCTATCACAACGTGGTCGTTGCCAAGGTCATTAAGGCGGATGTCTTTGTCCTCGAAAACGGAGAAAAAATTCGCTTGATCGGGCTGGATGCCCCGGATAAGCCGGCCAAAAAGAAGACGGAATTCGACCAATTTGGTTTTCCCATCGAAAACGTGAATCCAGAAATCCCGCTGGAGGAACAGGCCTATAATTTCGCCCGGGATCTGCTGGAAGGAAAATCTGTCCGTTTGGAATTTGATGAGGAACAAACCTCATCGGAATTCGAGACCTATGCCTATGTTTTTCTTCCCGATGGAACCTTTGTCAATGCGGAAATCCTCAAGGCAGGAATGGCTAATTTGAAAACACATCCCACGAATAAAAAATATGCCGACGTACTCAAGTCGGCCTATCAAGAGGCTCGTCAGGAAAAACGCGGTCTGCAAGCCGAATAATCTTCCTTACTTTTTTGGTCTTATCCTTTAACAATGTTGGATTTGATGCAGGAAGTCAAACAATCGGTCTTGACCCAGGGGCTCGTCTCTTCGGGAGAAACAGTCGTCGTGGCCGTTTCCGGCGGCCCGGACTCGGTGGCTCTACTCTATATGATGCACGCCTTGCGTCATGAATTGGGAATCCATCTGCATGTCGCTCACCTCAATCACCAATTGCGCCGGCAGGCGCGGCGCGATGAGCTCTTTGTCCGCCGTCTTGCCCAGGAACTCCGTTGCCCTTGTCACGTGGCCAAAGCCGATCCAGCAAAGCTGCGGCAAAAAGCGTCGCTGGAAGAAGCGGCCCGGGAGGCTCGATTGAAATTCCTTATGACTACGGCCCAAAAACACCGTGCAAAAAAAATTGCCCTGGCCCATACTCAGGATGACCAGGCGGAAACCATTCTCATGCGGATTCTGCGCGGAACCGGCCTGCAAGGCATCCGCGGCATGGTCGCACAGCGAAAGATGGGGGGATTCATTTTTATTCGACCATTTTTAGGAATTTCCAAAAGCCGCATTATTCAATTCCTTAAACTGCGTCGGATTCCCTTTTGTGTTGATGAAACCAATGCCCAAACCGAATTTTTCCGTAACCGGATTCGGCTGAAAATTCTGCCGTTCCTAGAAAGGGAGGCGGGCAAGGACATCAAAATCAGTCTGGCGAATCTGGCGGATACCGCCGGCGCAGATTATGATTTTATCGAAGGGGAGGGACGGCGATGGTTTTTAAAGTTGAATAAGAAAAAGCCCGCAGGGCTCAGGGCCAGAGAGGTTCAACTGGATCTCGCGCGTTTGAACCGCCTTCCTCCGGCACTGCGTCGAATGGTTCTGCGAATCGGTTTTAAAAACTTGGTAGGGCATACCCGGCGTCTGTCTTTGCGTCATCTCAGAATTGGAGAAAAATTTTTGGCCGATAAGGCCGCGAGCGGCGAACAGCATTTGCCCTTGATCAAAATGATCAAAAAAAATGACCGCACCCTCATTCTCCGGCGATTTTAAGGCTTGAATTAATCAAAGGATCAGTTATAATTCTAACCAAAACTAAAGGAAAAGTTGTGTCGATGGATAAACCCAAACCGAAAATCAAGAAACCCCTCGGACGTATTCCGAATAAAAATCAGATCCCGCCCAATAATAACTGGCTGTTTTGGGTGGCGATTCTATTTTTGTTTCTCATTGTCACCAATCAGTCCAATCTCACCTCTGTCTCGCCGGTCAAGGAAATGAAGTACAGCGAGTTCTATTCCCTCGTGCAGGAGAATAAGAGCAGTCACCGCATCCAAAAATTATCCTTGACCGAAAATACCCTCCAGGGGGCGCTCAGTGACGGTACCAAGTTCAATGTGAACATCCCTAACGACGACAAGGCCCTCATGGATCTCATTCGGGAAAATGTGCGGGATTTTGAAGTGGTTCCCGCCAAGACCTTCTGGAGCAATCTCTTGGTCCAGATTGTTCCCATGGTTTTATTTATTGGTTTTATCTGGTTCATTTCCTACCGCGGCAGTCAAGTGGGAAACCGGATCTGGTCATTTGGCAAATCGCGAGCCAAGATCAGCAACAAAAATACGACCGTCACCTTCAATGACGTGGCTGGGGTCGATGAGGCCAAGGAAGAATTGCAAGAAGTCATCGAATTCTTGAAAGAACCCAAGAGGTTTCAACGATTGGGCGGCAAAATTCCCAAAGGGGTTCTTTTGATTGGACCGCCGGGGACCGGCAAAACCTTACTGGCCAAGGCCGTGGCCGGTGAAGCGGATGTGCCGTTCTTTTCTTTGAGCGGTTCGGATTTCGTGGAGATGTTTGTCGGAGTAGGGGCTTCCCGGGTGCGCGACTTGTTTGAACAGGCCCGCAAGGCTGCCCGTTCCTCCGGCAAAGGTTGCATCATCTTCATCGATGAAATTGATGCCGTCGGACGGCTGCGGTTTTCGGGAATTGGCGGTGGACATGACGAACGCGAGCAGACCCTCAACGCCCTCCTCGTTGAAATGGATGGCTTCGACACCCAATACGGCATCATTGTGATTGCGGCAACCAATCGTCCCGACACGCTTGATCCTGCCTTGTTGCGCCCCGGTCGTTTTGATCGCCAGATCGTCGTGAGTCTTCCGGATCTCGTCGGCCGGGAGGCGATCCTCAAAGTGCACACCAAGCATATCAAACTGGCCGACCAAGTGGATTTAAGAAAGATCGCCCGTCAAACCGTTTATTTTTCCGGAGCGGATCTCGCCAATGTCTGCAATGAAGCGGCCTTACTGGGGGCTCGTAAAAATAAAGACGCCGTGACACAGGATGAAATGGAGGCCGCGATCGAACGGGTCATTATGGGACCGGAAAAGAAAAATCGGACCATTTCCAAAAAGGAAAAAGAAATCACCGCTTATCATGAAGCTGGTCATGCCTTGCTGTCCATGCTCCTTGAGGAAGTTGATACGTTCACGAAAGTTTCCATTATCCCCCGCGGAATGGCCGGCGGCTATACCCTCACGCCGCCCATGGAGGATCGTCATTATTCTTCCAAACGAGAACTTTTGGGAGAACTCGTCGTCGCTTTAGGAGGCCGCGCCGCCGAGGAAATCTGCCTGCACGATGTCACGACCGGCGCGCAGAGTGATTTTCAAAGCGCCACCCGCACGGTCAAAAAGATGATTTGTGTTTACGGCATGAGCGAGCGGCTTGGGCCTCTGACCCTGGGACACCACCATCACCAGGTTTTTCTTGGCCGGGACATGCTGGACCAAAAAGACTACAGCGAAGAAACTGCCAAGATCATTGATGAGGAAATCAAACGCCTCATTGACGAGGCCTATAGTCGCGCCAAAAAAATTTTATCTGACCATCGGGATAAATTGGAGGCCTTGGCCAAACGTCTTTTGGAAAAAGAAACGATTGACATCGAAGAGGCCAGAGTGCTTTTGAATTTGAACGACGATAAAAAGCTTCTGGCGGATAAGTAAAACTTTTCCTCGACGACCCATTCCTTCAAAAGCAGTGGAACCCTTTTTCCCTCCTTTACGAAAATCCTATTATTTTCGGGCTGGCCAGCACACGCTCCATTTAGGTCAAACCACCCGGCTCATGGGGATTTTGAATCTGACCCCGGATTCCTTTAGCCAAGACGGTTGTTTCAAAGACGGCATTCATGATCCGCAACGAAATCTTGATCAGGCGTTACGGCTGATCGAAGAGGGAGCCGACATCCTCGATGTCGGCGCAGAATCCACCCGTCCTGGCGCGCGTCCCGTCAGCGTCAAAGAAGAACTCCATCGCCTTGTGCCGACACTGAAACTCTTGAGCCGCAAAACGAAAATTCCAATTTCCGTTGACACCTACAAACCCAAAGTCGCGCAGAAGGCTTTAGAGTTGGGCGCTTCGATCATTAACAATATCATGGGCACGACGCCGGATCGGACTCTCCTCAAGATGGTCCGCGATCACCAGGCGGGGATCATCCTCATGCACATCCGCGGCAAACCCCAGACGATGCAGCGGGCACCGCGCTATCGGAATTTGATGGAAGAGATTATCCGCGAATTGCAGAAATCCCTGGAAATTTGCTTGGAAATAGGAATCAAATCGGATAGAATTGTAATCGATCCAGGCATTGGTTTTGGGAAAACCCTCCAGCATAATCTGGAAATCCTCCGTCAGCTTGGCGAATTGCGCCGGCTCGACCGGCCAGTTCTGTTGGGAACTTCCCGAAAATCTTTTATCGGAAAAATCCTCAATCGAGATTTCAAGGATCGTCTCTGCGGAACCGTCGCGACCATCGTCGTCGGAATCTTCAACGGTGCCCATTTTGTTCGTGTCCATGATGTGGCCTGCTCCCGCGATGCCGCACGAATGGCCGATGCGATTCTTCAACTTCCCAATTCCAATAGGGCTCCACATTCCTTATGAAATTTGCCATCTGGTCGATCCTTAAGCCTTCGATTGAAATCATCATCCTTTGGTATGTCTTTTATCAAATCCTTATTTTCTTCGAAGGGACGCGGGCCTTCCAAGTTTTGAAAGGCATTGCGTATTTATTGATTGCCTTTTTGGTTTCGGAAATCCTTGGATTCGATATCCTGAAATGGCTTTTGTACAAATTTTTTGGCATTTCCATTATTGCCTTTTTGATCATCTTCCAGCAGGAATTACGCCAGGGCCTGGCCCGACTTGGGCAACGGCATTTGTTCAATATCTCCCTCGAGGAATCCGAAATCCTCGCCATCATCGAGGAAATCGCCGAGGCGGTTTACCGTTTATCCAAGCTCAAGCATGGGGCGATCATTGCCATCGAACGCGAAACCAAACTCAAGACCTACATTGAGAGCGGCGTTCTCATTGATGGCAAAATTTCTTGTGAATTTTTGGTCAGCATTTTTTCTCCGTTGTCGCCCTTGCACGATGGGGGGGTCGTCACCAAGGCCGACCGAATTGTGGCTGCCTCTTGTCTTTTCCCTTTGTCGGAAAATCCCAATTTCAGCAAACTCATTGGCACCCGTCATCGGGCTGCCATTGGCTTGACCGAACAAACCGATGCCGTCGTCGTTTTGGTTTCGGAAGAAACATCGGAAATTTCGGTGGCCACCGACGGACGGCTCATCCCCATTGTCAATCGCGAACGGCTGATCGGCCTTCTTTCCAACCTCTTGGTAAACCCGCGCAAGAAAAGAAAATGATTAAGAAATGGTTCACCCATAATCTGATTTTAAAATTGATTGCCTTGGGGCTGGCCGCCATCACCTGGGTTTATGTCAACGACGAATTAAGTAAGCACATCCATTAAATCTAGTCCTTGAATATGAGGACACCGAACACGGTGGCAGGTTATATGTTTCGGCTAGGGTAAGGAAGCCCGTTTCGGTTAAGGTGACGTTATCCGTTTTTTATTAACGAGAGACGTTACCGAAAAACGATCCGAGCATCTTTTCCGTAACCGCCTAAGGGAAAAGTGCCATGCCTTTATTGGGAGTCAATGTCGATCATGTTGCCAGTCTGCGTCAGGCCCGCCGAGGAAAGGAACCAGATCCCGTGCTGGCGGCCCGCCTGTGCGAAGCCTCCGGATGTCACAGCATTGTGGCCCATCTGCGCGAAGATCGTCGACATATCCAGGATAGGGACATCGGGCGGTTGCGTGAATGTGTCAGAACCAAATTCAATCTAGAAATGGCCTTGAATCCACAAATCATCGCCATGGCCGCCCGCCTTAAACCGGATCAGGTGACGATTGTTCCGGAACGCCGGCAGGAGATCACAACGGAGGGCGGATTGGATGTCATTAAAAACCAGGGGAAAATCCGGCGAGCCTTGGAAATTTTTTCTGACAAAAAAATTTTGGTTAGCCTCTTTGTTGCGCCAGAGCCCCGGCAGTTAAAGGCCGCCGGCGCATTGGGTGTCCATATGATTGAACTTCATACCGGGCAATATGCACAGGCTTCCACCGCTTCCCGTCGGCGGAAAGAGCTAAAGAAATTGCGCGAAGCAACCCATCTGGCCCTCAACCTGGGGATGATCGTCAACGCCGGACATGGCCTAGATTACCAAAACACGGCGGCCCTTGCGCGGATTGCCGGCATCACCGAACTCAACATCGGTCATGCGATTATCGCCCGCGCCGTTTTCGTGGGATTAAAAACCGCCGTCCAGGAAATGCTTCATCTAGCCCAACATTCATGAGTCTCATCTACGGAACCGGAGTTGATATCATTGAAATTGCCCGCATTAAGCGGGCCATCGAACGCTGGGGCGAAGAATTTCTTCATCACGTTTTCACCGACGAGGAAATTGCTTACGCTCAAAATCGCCCTTCTCCTGGTCAACATTTTGCTGCCCGTCTCGCTGCCAAGGAGGCGGTGCTCAAGGCCATGGGCGATAATCGTCATGTCCATTGGAAAGATTTGCAAATTTCCCATGACGGTCACGGCCGGCCGGTTTGTATCTACAAAAAGAGGTCGTTCAAGCAAAAAATCCACATCTCCATTTCCCATTCCGAACACTATGCGGTTGCCAGTGCCATTATTACGTCGTGACCCCGCAGCGCACAAAAATGATTTTGGACATGTCTTGGTCCTTGCCGGTTCACGGCACATGCTGGGCGCGGCCGCACTCTCGGCCCTCTCCGCCATGCGGACCGGGGCGGGCTTGGTTACCGTCGGAATACCGGCAAGTCTCAATACTGCTCTGCAAAAAAAAATTTCTCCGGTTGTCATGACCTTGTCCTTGCCCGAAACAACGGAGCAATCCATATCGGCCCGGGCCTGGAATTGTATCCAGGAACATCTCGATCGATTTGATGCGATCGCTCTGGGTCCTGGATTATCGCGTCATCCACAAACTCAGCGCCTCGTTTTAAAAATCATTAAGCAGATCGCGAAACCCTTGGTCATTGATGCCGATGCCCTGTTTGCCGTTGCCTCCAAGACGGCGATTCTCCGCCGGACAAAGGGGATAAAAATCCTAACCCCCCATGAAGGAGAAATGGCTCGACTCATCCATGAAAGGAAGGATTGGGTGAATGCCCACCGCCGGCGAGCCGCCGCTTTTTTTGCTAAAAATTATGAGTGCATTTTGATTCTTAAGGGTCGAAGGACGATCGTGGCCGCGCCCAGTGGAGGGATGTACATTAATACAACCGGCAATGTAGGCCTGGCAACGGCGGGTTCTGGTGATGTATTGACCGGAATGATTGCGGCTCTGCTCGGGCAGGGCATTGATGGCTGGAGCGCGGCACGCTGGGGAGTTTATCTCCACGGAAAAGCCGGGGACAGCGCAGCCCGAAAAAAAACAGCCGCAGCTATGTTGGCTACAGATGTGATCGAAGAAATCCCCACGGTGCTCAAAATGCAATTAAAACTCCACAGCCGAAAGCCTTGACATCAGAAATCTAACCTGTTAAAGTAGCCGCACTTGTTGGCACTTGTTCTTTACCCTGCAGAAAAAAACTCCCGCAGGGTTTACATTATAAAACACACTAGACGGTTCCAAAGGATTAAAAGGGAATCCAGTTTACTGGCCACTCGCATAAGTAAAGTACTCGTAGTACGCGTCTTATTGTCATAGGTTATTGCCTGCGTTGGCAGTACTGCTTCCGTCAATGTTCTTTTATTTTACGGAAGTCAGTAATTCTGGAGCGGTCCCGCCGCTGTAACTCCTCCGTTTAAAAAACGGAAAACTTTTTGACGGATTCTTAAACCACTGCGCAGTCTCAAAAATATGCGTGGGAAGGTGGTCAAAAAGAGGGAGAAGCCAGAAGACCTGCCGGATAGCTAAACGGACCTACTGCGAAGACAGTAAGACGTATATAAGGGAAAAAGTAAACCGGGTGCATTCCCAACTCGCTTTGACAAAGCTGAGTTGGGATTTTTTATTTTAGGCCGTCCCACCTTTAGCGGGACGAGCCTCACGCCGCTTCTTGCGAAAAGCAACGAGTGAGTAGAAAAATGCGGAGAGAGATTATGAAAAAAATCGGGATTTATCTTTTTCTAGGAATGCTTACGTTAGCAGCCATAAAGCCAGTCTTTAGCCAACCAACCATTGAATTAGATAAAATTTTTGTTACGGTCAGCCGTATGGTCCAATACGAAAATAAACTGGCAGGTAATATTACGATTATTGGTCAAGAGGATATTGCCGCCTCAAACGCCCAAACTATTCCGGAACTCTTAGAAGAGGCCGAAGGAGTGCATGTCGTCAATTTCAGCACCTCAAAAACCGCCACGGTCGACCTTCGGGGTTTTGGAGATGCGGCCTCACGCAATGTGCTTGTCCTCATCAATGATCGGATTCTTAATACGGTGGATATTTCTTCACCCGATTTGCTGCAAATCCCTTTAAGTGCGGTGGAACGGATCGAAATTATCCGAGGAGCCGGCTCGGTGCTTTACGGTGACCGCGCGGTCGGCGGTGTTGTTAACATTATCACCAAAAAAGGCCAAGGTCTCCTCAAAGGACGCATAGGCACCCACTACGGCAGTTACGATCACCGCGGCATTGATATGGAAGTATCCGGATCTAAAAACAAGTTATCCTACTTTTTTTATTCCAATTACGATGATGATCATGGGTATAGAGAAAATAGCGACGTTTTAAGAAAAGATTTCGATACCCGTTTAGGATATGAAGTCGGGGAAAAATTATCCGTGGATGCCGATTATTCGTTCCATGAAGATCATTATGGCCTGCCGGGAGGCTTAAGCGGAACGAATTTATCCAATCTCGGTCCGCGGGCCTCCACCACGCGGGACGATTTTGCCGCTTCCCGCGATAACAATTTGAAACTGGGGTTTAGTCTGACTCCCGATCTGGAAGATATCTATGTGGGCAACCTGGTTTTGGATTTGTATTTGCGCGACCGGGATGTCTTTGACAGTTTTGCGCCCAATTTTAATACCAGCCGGGGTATTCGTACAACCGGTGCTACCGGAAAATATATTTATGACCATGAAGTTTTTGGCAAGGAAGTGCATTTTGTGTCGGGGCTGGATTTTTATGACACAGAAAACGATATTTTCGGAAGCGGTTCTAACACCGACGATCTTACGATCACTAAGACGGATCTGGGGCTTTACAGCTTCGGCGAATATGAGGCGATCACGGATGTATTCGTCAACGGCGGGGTTCGTTACTATAAGGCGGAATATACCTTCAGTCAAAGAAACGGGGTTGCCGTGGACGAAAAACAAAAACCGGATGATTTGGTTTATGTGGGAGGCTTAAAGTATGAATATGGCCCGGGGTCTAATGTTCACGCCAGTGTGCAAAAGACCTTCCGATTCCCCGCCACCGATGAATGGTACAGTTCCTTTAGCGGCACACTCAATACGGATCTGCAGGAACAAAAAGGCATTCAATATGAAGTCGGGGTCAAACAGAATGTTTTTGATATAACGGAGTTGAATATCACTCCCTACTTGCTCCTTAATGAACATGAGATCTTCTTCGACCCTTCCACCTTCTCCAACAGCAATTACGATAAAACCCGTCGAGCCGGGGTGGAGGTGGGTCAAGAAACCGATTTATTGAAACTCCTTAGAATAGATTTTCTTGATAAACTTTCCCTGGCGACAAATTATACGTTCCAAAAGCCGGAATTTGTGGGAGGCCCCAACGATGGGAAGATCATTCCGGCGGTGCCCAAGCAGCTCGTCAACGCCCGCCTGTTAACGCATTGCTTAAAACATTATGACTTTTCTATATCCGGAAGTTATGTAGGATCGCAATTCGCCACGAATGATGTCTCTAATACCGGCGCCAAAAACGAGCCCTATTTCACCTTGGATACAAAAATAGGATATCGATTAACCAATTTTGAAATTTATGGCGAGGTGAATAATGTCTTTGACCAGAGTTACTCCACCATATTGATTGGCACCGGACCCCAACTGTTTTATCCGGCCCCGGGACGGAATTTTAATGTGGGAATGAATATCAAATTCTAACCAGTTCTTCCGAGGGAAACGGCAGCCGCCGTGATATAATGCGCCGTCATGCAGAAAGCTGTCTTTATTGACATTTTCTTATCCAAAGATGGAATAGCACTGATAGCGGGAAAGGAATCCTTCGGCGTCAGCAAGAT
This sequence comes from Candidatus Omnitrophota bacterium, assembly GCA_023247725.1. GTDB lineage: Bacteria > Omnitrophota > Gorgyraeia > Zapsychrales > JAHFFX01 > JAHFFW01. Next base: position 49,903 of record JAHFFW010000018.1, read on the forward strand.
GAAGGTATTAAAGTTCCAAGCCAGCCTGATGGAAGAACGAGCG
>JAHFFW010000019.1 GCA_023247725.1 Candidatus Omnitrophota bacterium
GGTCGGCAAAACGTAATCGTCTTAAGACCAAAATTACCTGGCATTTTACAAAGAGCAAGGCCCGAGACAAATTCGACAAAGCTTACGAAACTATTAAAAACTAGGTTAACAGTGTACTAGCTTCTTTGCTTCTTAATACGAGCTCCACCCCCAATGAACCTCATCATTAATCCTAACCCGAAGGAAGACCATTACTCATTGAGTGCTACCCTCGCAGCGCGTTTGGCCCATCACCTGTCTGGCGAAACGAAAACTATCCGGATTTACGAAGGGCCGCAGAATTATTTCCAATATCAATGCCACCAGCCATGGATTGATTTGATGATCGAGGCCGCGGTCTTGATCATTCCGGTTCCCATGTGGAATTTCACGATTCCCGCAGCGCTCAAAGATTTTTTTGATAAGATCACCAAGGAGGGTCAACTCTGGAGGCTGGGAGAAGATAAAAATAGTTTTGTGGGACTTCTCAAAGATCGGCCCGTCTATATCATCATGACGAGCGGGCTCATTTATCCGCCGGGAGACAAAAGGGATTTTGTTATTCCTTATCTCAAGGAATTCTTTGCATTTCTGGGCATCCGCAACGTCAAGGATTTTCGCGTCGGAGGCGTGACGAACAGTCCGGAGCTTGTGCAGAATGCGGATTATATGGAGAAGACAACCAAAAAGATGTTCGCTGCCTTTGATCTTCCCTTGGATGGGAACCGATAGCGCCTGTTATGCCGGAACAATTCCCATTTGCCAGAAGGGCCAATTGGACTTTGGCGGCGAATCCCCTCATGGCTGCCTTCGAGGAGTTACGAAACAAAAAAGTTTCTGTTCTTGATCTGACCGAATCAAATCCTACTCGCTGCGGTTTTGCGTCCCTGCAAGAAAATATCATTGCGGCCCTCTCGAAGAACAGCAACCTGGTTTATGTCCCGAGCGCCAGTGGGATGCTGCCGGCGCGCCGGGCGATTGCACAATATTATCGTCGGAAAAACATTTCCTGTGATCCTTCCCGAATTTTTTTGACCTCGAGCACGAGCGAGGCCTACTCCTTCCTTTTGCGCTTGTTGTTGAATCCGGGGGAACGCCTGCTTGTTCCCATCCCCAGCTACCCCTTATTCCAGTATTTGGCCGAATTGAATGATGTGGAACTCGACCATTATCCCTTGCGTTATGAAAACGGGTTATGGTCCATCGATCTGGACGCGTTGGCCGAATCGGTCACCTCCGAGACCCGCGCCATCATTCTTGTGAATCCTAATAATCCGACGGGATCTTTCCTTTCAGACGAGGAGCTGGTCGTCATCAATGCGATCGCCCGCAAACATCAATTGGCGCTCATCGGTGACGAAGTTTTTCTGGATTTTGTTTTGGAAGAAAGGGTGAGGCCTTTGAGTCTGGCGGAAAATGAAAGTGTCTTGACCTTTACCTTGGGCGGTATTTCCAAAAGTTTGGGGTTGCCGCAGATGAAGCTCGCCTGGATTGCCACCAACGGCCCGGCCGACGTGGTTCAAGCCGCTATAAAACGTTTGGAAATCATCCTCGATACATATCTGTCGGTCAATACACCCGTCCAAAACGCCTTGCCGCAATGGTTAGAACAACGCGAATCCATTCATCAGGAAATCCAAGAGAGGTTGCGGACAAATCTTCAACAGATATCAGATCAGGTTGCCCAGACCCCAGGCGTGCAGGCCCTGACCGTCCACGGGGGGTGGTATTTGATTTTGCGATTGCCCGATCATCGCGACGAAGAAGAATGGGTCATGGATTTTCTCCAAAAGGATCATGTCTTTGTGCATCCGGGATATTTTTTTGATTTTATAGATGAGCCCTATATCGTGATCAGTCTTTTGCCCGAGCCACTCATCATACAAAAGGGCCTCGTCTCCATTTTGAAAAGAATCCAATCGGCTAGGACGAAATAAAAGGCCACCCTCTCACCCCGGGAGTGAGAGAAGGGTACTCTCACCCCCGGGGTGAGAGGAACTGATTCTAAGTGATGCTTCATCGACGAAAAATCGACGAAAAATCAGCTTGCAAGCTTTGATCGTTTTGATAAGATGGATACCATTAAAGAAAGGATTGCGAGAATCATGTCTCACCATCGACCGGACTGGGATGAATATTTTATGAAACTGGCGATGCTCGCCTCGGAGAGGGCAACCTGCCCGAGGATGCATTGCGGTTGCGTTCTGGTCAAGCATAAGAATGTGATCGCCACCGGCTATAACGGATCCATCCCCGGGGATGACCATTGCGAGGATGTCGGTTGCCTCGTTATTGATAACCATTGCGTGCGCACCGTCCACGCGGAGATGAATGCCCTGGTTCAGGCCGCCAAACGCGGTCATGCCGTGGAAGGCGCAACGGCCTATGTGACCAATATGCCCTGCACGTCGTGCGCAAAGGCGATCATTACCGCCGGAGTCAAACGCGTCGTCGTCTTCTCCGACTTTCATGACACGCTGGCCAAAGACTTTTTTTCCAAAGCCAGGGTTCTCATCGATAAAATCCCCATGCCATCTCCCGAGATCAGATACGATCTCAAAAGCTACACGTCCGCTCGAAAATAAATTCTCCGAAGTTTAATTATGGAAACTTTTAATAATCAATTTAAAATATTGATTGCCGATGACGAAGAGGATGTGCTCGAGATTATGGCCAAACGGATTGGCCAGGAAGGTTATAGCATCCTCAAAGCCAGGGATGGCCAAGAGGCATGGGACTTGATTCGTTCCGAGTCGCCGGATGTCATTCTTCTGGATTTAACCATGCCGCGGATGGATGGATTTGCGGTTTTAAAAAATCTGCGCGAGCATCCTCCATCGGACAAATGGCAGCCAGTCATCATTGTTTCCGCCCAAGGCGAAATGACGTCCCTCCAGAAGGGAATGTCTCTCGAAGCCGATCATTACCTGACCAAGCCCTGCCAAATGGAAGAAATCCTGCGCGCCATTCGGACCATGATCAGCCTCATTCCGCAGCGGAAAGCCAAATAGGAAGTCGAGAGAGAACATTCGCTGTCGGTTTTCTGCGATCGGCTGCCGGGCAACAACCCGAAGGCTGAAAGTCGACCGCAATAATTCCGATGGCCAAAGGAGCGATCAAAATCTTGCTGACATCCATCTTCCTTATCGGGATCGGTTTTTTTTTGTACGTTCGTTATCTAGAGCACACGGGAATTTTTTTCCCCACGCGTCCGCTTAGCGCCAGCCCTGCCGACTTTGGAATTGCCTTTGACGAGGTCAGGCTGCGAACCGAAGATGGCGTGCAGATCCATGGCTGGTTTCTCAAAAATCCGCCTAACCGCAGCGCGTTCATTTACTTGCACGGCAATGCCGGCAACATTGCGGATCGCCTCGAAAAACTCGCCCTGATGATGAAGCTGGGAACCAACATCCTCATTATTGATTACCGGGGATTTGGCCAAAGCGAAGGGACACCGACGGAACAGGGCCTCTACAAAGACGCCCGGGCCGCCTATGATTACTTGCTCACCCGTCCCGATGTTGATTCTAAAAAGATCGTGGTTTATGGCGCCTCGCTGGGAGGAGTCGTCGCCATTGATCTGGCCGCGCACCGGCCTCTGGCCGGTCTCATCGTGGATTCCACGTTCACGTGTGCGGCGGACATGGCCCGGCGCCTGTATCCGTTTATCCCGAGTTTCTTTCTATCGGTGAAAATGTGTTCCGATGTAAAGATCAAAGAGATCACGATTCCAAAACTTTTTATCCATTCGCCAGAAGACGAGGTCATTGCTTTTTCGTTGGGAAAAAAACTTTACGAATCCGCCCCGCCGCCCAAGGAATTCTTAGAGACCCATGGCCGGCACAATGATAACCATATCGCCTCGCAGGCGCAATGGTTCGGTGGGATCAAAGATTTCCTGAAAGAAATTCACGTCACCGAAAGCCAGAATTAACCCATGGACCATTTGACGGCTGTAAAAACCGAGATTGTCGACGAAGACCGTAAACCGGTGCGGTTAAGGGGAGTGAACCTGGGCGGCTGGCTCATGATGGAGGCCTATATTTTATATGCGCCCAACCGGGCGGAGCAGCTGTTCAAAAAACACTTCGTCAAGAAGCTCGGCGTTCGCGCCTTGCAGGATTTTGAAAAGAATTTCCGCGATCATTTTATCCGGGAAAAGGATATCGAAAACATCGGTCGCTTAGGATTTAATTGCATCCGTGTTCCTTTTAATTTTCGTCTCATCGAGAAACAACCTTACCGATATGACCGCCGCGGATTGGAGTATCTGGACCGGCTGATCAGTTGGGCGAAAGAATACGGGATCTGGATCATTCTGGATTTGCATGCCGCGCCAGGGGCCCAAAACCATGATTGGCATTCTGATAGTCTGGGAAAGGCAGGGCTTTGGCAAAGACCGGAATTCCAGGAGCGAGTCTATGCGCTGTGGGAATTCCTCGCGGACCATTACCGTGATGAGGACACGATCGCAGGGTATGACCTTCTCAATGAGGCTGTCCTCGCCGATCATCAGCTCTTGAATCGTTTTTACCAACGTCTCATGAAAAGAATTCGCGCGATTGACAAGCGCCATATCCTTTTTGTCGAAGGCAATCATTGGGCCCAAGACATCGATTGTTTGGAGGATTTTTCCGACGATAATTTAGCCTTGAGCATTCACTTTTATCATCCTTTAGAATTTACCTTCAATCTCGTGCCGCAACAAAGTTATCCTTTAGGGAATGGTCCTTCCCGATTCGATCGGCAAACCATACGGCATCGGTTGAGGCCGTATGCCCAAAAGGCCAAGCGAACAAAACGCCCGCTTTACGTGGGTGAATTTGGGGTTAATGCCCGGGAAGGAAAATATGGCGAAGATCACTATCTGCACGATCTGCTGGTAGGTTTTGAAGAATTTGGATTCCATTGGACTTACTGGACGTATAAGGCGGTCAAAAACGGGATTCTCCCCGACGGGATTTACAGCTATTTGGATAATCCCGCCTGGGTGAATCGGGCAGGCCCATTAACCGGCTGGGAGACCTACGCAAATCTTTGGCCCCAAGAAAGGCAGGCGATTGTCAAAAGTTGGGAAACCGATGCCTTTCGTCCCAATCCGTCGGTCCTCACGGCTTTGCAAAATGCCCTCCGCTATTCTGCTACGCCCCGCCGTGGCGGGGTTTCGCAGCAATATTCTTTGGCAGAATAATTGCTCCGAAGCAAAAAAACCAGTTTTACTGACTTCCGTATAAATAATACAATATTTACGGAAGCAGTACTGCCAACGCAGGCAATAACTTATGACTATAAGACGAGTACCATTACTTATGCGTTGGTCAGTAGTACTTTTACGAAGGAGAATAAATTGATCACGAGTTTTTCCAATCCGGCCATCAAAAGGATCAGGCATTTGCGCGAACGCCAGGGCCGCAAGGCCATGGGATTAACTTTGGTCGACGGAATTCGGGAAATCCGTTCGGCATTAAAAGCGTCGGTTGAAATCGCCGAATGTTTTTTATGCCCTCAATTGATTCGAAATGCCGAAGGCAAAGACCTCCTGCGTTTATTGAAACAGCAAGATTTTTCGATTTCGGAGGTGACCCCGGAAATTTTTGCAAAAATTTCCTTTGGTGATCGGCAGGAAGGAATCCTGGTCGTGGCCCAGATCCCGCCCTCGAATTTAGACTCCTTGCCTTTACAAGCCGAGCCATTATTGATCGTCGTCGAACATTTGGAGAAGCCCGGGAATCTTGGCGCTATTTTGCGCACCGCTGATACGGCGGGCGTTGGTGCCGTTTTGGTCTGCGATCCGGCGACCGACATCTTTAATCCCAACGTCATCCGGGCGAGCTTAGGTGCGGTGTTTGCTGTTCCCTGCGCGGTTTGTTCCAATCAGGAGGCCTGGAATTTTTTGAAAAAGCGGGGAATACGGATTCTGGCTTCCACTCCGGCGGCAACAACACTTTATACGCAGGTCAGGATGACACGACCGGTCGCGATTGTTTTGGGAAGTGAAGAATCTGGTTTGAGTTCCTTTTGGGAAAAGCTTGCCGACGAGAAAATTAAAATACCCATGGCCGGCCAAGTGAATTCTTTGAACGTTTCCGCCGCCGCGGCGATTTTGGTGTACGAGGCGTTGAGGCAGCGAATAGCGGGTAGCGGATAGTAGTCGTCAGTCAACCCGAGCCTGAGAACTGATTACGACTAACCGCTTTTCGCTATCCGCTATCCGCTAAAGCATGCGATTACAACTATTCCTCTCCCACAACGGTGTCTGTTCCCGACGCGAGGCCATGGAGAAAATCCAGGCGGGGCACGTGCAGGTCAATGGCAGCCTCGTGACCGAACCCTCTTGGGAGGTCGATCCTTTTAAGGACACGGTGGAGGTGGAAGGGCGGCTCATTGCAAAAAAGGAGTACATTTCCATTCTCCTCAATAAACCCGCCGGAACCATCACTACGACCGAAGATGAGCACGCCGACAAAACCGTCATGGATCTTTTGCCGGAGGAATTTCAGCATTTGAAGCCGGTCGGGAGATTGGACAAAGACACCGAAGGGTTATTGTTGTTAACGAACGACGGAGATCTTGCCTACCGTTTGACGCATCCAAAATTCTTGGTGGATAAAACCTACATCGTCCTCATCGATGGCGTCCTTTCTCCGGAACAGCAAAAACGCCTGGAGAAAGGAATCCCGATTGAGGACCGGACAACCGCGCCGGCGAAAGTCAAAATCCTGCGCTGCGCCAAACACCAAACGGATTTTGAAATCACGATCCACGAGGGCCGCAAACGACAGATTCGTTTGATGCTCGAAGCCCTCGGCCATAAAGTGGAATATCTCAAAAGAATCCGGCAGGGAGCTTTGAGCTTGGGAAATTTGCCCGCCGGGAAATGGCGAAGGCTGCTGCCGGCGGAAATCGAACGCATAAAGGCCAGCGGGCGCCCTTAAAATCCTATGGTCACCCTGACCAACCTTTCCAAGAATTTTGATGAACGCATGCTCATGGAGAATGTCTCCTTGAGCATCTTCCCTCAGGAAAAGATTGGGTTAACCGGTCCCAACGGCGCCGGCAAATCCACGCTTTTCCACATCATCCTTGGCGATCTCGAACCGACGGGCGGCAGCGTGCAAATCCAGAAAAATTTGAATATCGGTTATCTGCCCCAGGAAGCGCGGTTTGACACTGACCGCACCGTCTTAGAAGATATCTCCTCCGGCGATAGCCGGATTGCTGCCTTGAGAAGAGAGCAGCATGAACTGGAAGAAGCCAACAAGGCCGACTCGCCCAGGTACGGCGATGTCTTGCATGAGCTCGAGACGCTAGGGATTTATGAGCTTGAGCATAAAGCCGAAAAAATTCTCTCTGGTCTGGGATTTAAGCCCGAGGAGTTTCACAAACCTATTCGTCAATTGAGCGGGGGCTGGCAGATGCGGGCGCTGCTGGCCAAGCTGTTGACGTATCCTTACGATTTGTTGTTATTGGACGAACCGACGAACTATTTGGATTTGAACGCTACGCTTTGGTTGAAAGATTTCCTTAAGAATTACCGGGGGACGTTTGTCATCATTTCCCACGATAAAGTTTTTTTGAATGAAGTGACCAATGACACGATTGTCCTCGAGATGGCTCGGATCACGAAGGTCAAGGGAAACTACGAGGCCTATGAGTTGCAAAAAGCCGAACGCATCAAAAGCATGACGAAACAACAGACCGTTCTCGAGAAGAAAAAAGAGCAGTTGGAACGCTTCGCCGAGCGTTTCCACGCGCAGCCGAACAAGGCCTCGGCGGTTCGCAATAAACGCAAGATGCTCGAACGCATCGACGCCCAGCTCGAAGGCATCGATGTGCCGCAAGAGGTCACGACGATCAGGGATTTCGAGTTCCCGGCGACGCGGGACAGTGGATATGTCGTGATTTCTTTGAATGGCGTCCAAAAGTCTTATGGGGATAAAAAGGTTTATGACCATCTGGATTTTGAAATCACCAAAGGACAAAAGGTGTGTTTGGTCGGACCCAACGGCGCCGGCAAATCCACGTTGTTGAAAATTCTGGCTGGGATTCTTCCTATCGACGGTGGAGTCAGAAAACTTGGCCACCAGGTAGACCTAGGGTATTTTTCGCAGTCGCGTTTGGATGTCCTGCAGCCCGAACGCACGGCCTTTGATGAGGTCGCCTCGATGGTCCATGGACCCATGGCGGCGGTGGCGATTCGCACGCTCTTGGGAATTTTCAGTTTTCGCGGCGACGATGTCTTTAAACCTGTCAAAGTCCTCTCCGGCGGAGAAAAGAGCCGTTTGATCCTGGCGAAACTCTTGATCCATCCGCCTAATTTTATCTGCCTCGATGAGCCCACCACGCATTTGGATATTGACGGCGTTGAGGCCTTGACTCGCGCCTTTGCGGCCTTTGCCGGCACCTTGTGTTTTATCAGCCATGATCTTTTTTTTATCAAACAGATCGCGAATCATATCGTGGAGGTGGAAGCCGGACAGCTGCGAAATTTTCCCGGTGGACTGGATTATTATTTAGCGAAGAAAGAAGAAAGGGTTTCGCAAGAAAAAGAAAAAGAACGCTGGTTGAAAGAGGAAGACCAAAAGATCAGACAAGTCGAAAAACTTAAGAAATCCACCGAGAACGCCGCGCTCATTGAGCTGCAACAAAAACACAAAGCAGCCCTCCGGTGGATCGAAGCGATCAAGCATGAAATCAAGACCCTGGAGAAGGAGCGCAAGGACCTGGAAACCGAAACCTATATTAAGTCCCGCGTGCTTTCGGAATCTTTCAGCGGCCGGGATCCACAGATTTTGAGAGAATACGGTCAAAGGCTCAAGGACATTCAGCGTCGGATCCGGGAGATCGGTTCGACGATTGACCGTTTGAATGAGGAAAGAGTCCGGATCAGTAAGTAAACCCGTAAAGGGATGTTTTTTGTAACTCTTCCTGGGGTAAACCCCGTAGAGAGGTTTTTATTTTTTTCTGCGGGGTAAAGGTGTTTTTCGGTTGGCAGCGGTAGCGAAATTTGTTAATCTATTCGCACATCCTGCAGGGGTTCAAAATTTTGCACCCCTACAGCCATTAGGAAGAAGGAAGATTCGCGGGCGAACAATTGACTGCCGTTAAAAAAATTCTGGCTGGACTTCTGTCGCTGAGTTTCATCGGCTGTGCCAAACTCGCGCGTATCGATGAGCTCTTGACGCTCAAAGACCTTTCCGAAGATCAAGACCGGCAAGCCGCACAAATCCAGCAGCAGGAAAAAAATTTTGAACGCGTGGTGATGTCCGCCAAATCCGGCTCCTTCGCCCAATTCGGCGACCGCGAGCACTTTTCCGAGGCCTTCGGACCGCCCCTTTTGGTCAATGATATTCGCCTCAATGAAGAAGTTCTCGAGCGCTGGCTCTACTGTCACCCGACGAAAGTTTTGCATTCTGAAAGAGTTTATGTCTATTTCAATCAATCCGGCCGACTCGTTGATTGGAAGTACATCCCATCGACACAACCGGTTGGTGCAAACAAAGGAGATTCTCATGGATAATATCACGATTCGAAAACTTACCTCTCAGGATAAAAAAAAGTTGGGTATTCCCGATTCTCCCCACAATACCCTGCACTGGTCGGTCTGGAAATGCCAGCCGTCAACCTTCCCCTGGAAATATTCCGATAAAGAGATCGCGTACCTTTATCAGGGACGGGCGCTGGTGAAGACCTCCGACGGCCAGGTGGAATTAAAACCCGGGGATCTGGTCACCTTCCCGAAAGGGTTGTCCTGCACCTGGGAGGTCCTTGAGGATGTTTGCAAAGTTTATAAATTTGAGTGATACTTGTTAAGGATAATGAAACGTCTCCAAGTGCCAAGCTCCTCGATCCAGCTGAAGATTTTTTAGTGAGGTTGCTTGGTGCGAGGTACGAGGAGCCATGAGGTTTATTGGATAAGGATCAAACAAATCAGAGAGGCCTCCATGAGTCGTCCCTACAAGAAACCGAAATACAAACTCGATCCCAAAAAATTCGAACCGACCCAGGAACGGGAAAAAAAAGACAAGGACTGGAGCGAATCGGATCTCTATTGGGAAATGCTGCGCGAGAAATCCCGCCATCGGCATTAATAGTCCAGGTGACCAGTGACCCGGTACCAGTCACAGGTGATTTTGACCGATACCAAATTTGGGACTTGTGACTGGTCACCTTTATCCCTGAAACTCTCCCATGCAATCGTTCCCTCGAGCCCCGTTACAAAAAATCTACGACCGCCTCTACAAAACGTTTGGCCAGCAACACTGGTGGCCGGCCGAAAGTCCCTTCGAAGTCATCGTCGGCGCGATCCTGACTCAAAATACCAATTGGACGAATGTCGAGAAAGCCATTGCGAACCTAAGGGGAAAGGGATTACTTGATCTTGAGCGTTTAAAAGAAATCTCTTTGAATGAGTTGGCGGCCCATATTCGCCCGGCGGGGTATTTTAATATCAAGGCCAGACGGCTTAAGAATTTCATTGATTTTGCATGTGTCCAGTATAAGGGAAGCCTCACACGGATGTCCCGCCGTCCCATGATGAAACTGCGGGAAGAATTATTAGAAATAAATGGAATTGGTCCAGAGACCGCTGATTCGATTTTGCTTTATGCCTTTCATAAGCCGATTTTTGTCGTGGACGCCTACACAAAACGAATGCTCGTTCGGCACAATTGGATCTCCAGAGATTCTGACTATCAAAGCATTCAGAAATTATGGATGCAGTCTCAGGGCGGCGATGCCGCTCAATATAACGAATATCATGCCCTTTTGGTGCGACTGGGAAAGGAATTTTGCCGGCCGAATCCACGCTGCGAGCAGTGTCCCTTAAATGCCATAAGCTATTCCCTAAAACATAAGTGCCGCATTTGCCATCGAGCCTTCACGCCCCAAGAGGTACGGCAGACTTGCCTTTCGGCTCCTCAATTGATGGGACAAGATTCGACCTGTCAGGCGTGTGCCCGCTTTTAGATTTTTTTGGATGAAAAGATCTGAAAAGGAAAATTCGTGTTAAGAAAAAAAATAATTAGTGTGGTAATAATTTTTACAGTATTTATTTTTAATTCTCTTTGGGTATAATTCCCCGCAGCTTGCTGCGCTTCCTTTTGGCAGTTTGCTGTGGATACCCCGTCAGCTTGCTGCGGGGTGGTTCATTGCCCTCTCTTTTGCCGAGAACATTGGAAAAATAAATATGAGATATCCAGACTTTTCTAATCAATCAACGCAAAGCGGCAATAAAATTGGTGTTGAAGCGGTTTTGCGCACACTTTCTACGGCGGCGGAAACATATGCTCAAGATCACAATGGTCAATACCCCCAGAATATGCAGATGTTAACCGGGACAGCGGGTTATCTCAATGAAGATTGGTGTGGGAAAAACGAATTTGAATTTTTGTTTAGTTGTTCAATGGACGAAAAAGGTTACACATTTACGGCGACATCCATGAATTCGGAGGGAACTTATACTATTAAAACGGGTGGCGAATTAATGGAAATGATACCATAGATCCTTACCCCCTCATTTCCGGAGAGGCGAATTAATGAGGGCTGTGCCGATGCGATGAATAGGTGTTCACCTTTAATTTGGAAATGACAGGGCACAATCCAAGCCTTTACAAATCCCGTCCAAGTTAATATAATACCTGCAACTCATCACATTCAGTATATTCCATAGATTCATTGAAGGAGGAGCCAATGACCTGCCCATTCATGAATTCTGACAGCACGACGACCTTTTTCTGGTGTTTCGGTGTCAAAATATTCCTTTTGGTCTGGATTATTGCGGTCCCCGTCGTCATCACTACCCGTCTGGAAAAGATCATCCGGCTTCTGCAAGAAAAAAAGTGACGGTGTTAAGACCCCGAAAAGTTTCCTCCTTCCGTTTTAATTGACTTTTGAAAGATCAGGATGCCCATTCAAATCCTCATCATCCTCGCGAGTGTATTCACGGTTTTAAACACCCTGTTTCTTGCGGTGCTTTGGCTCAGGAAACCCAATGCCGAGTCAGGGTTAGCCAAGGACCAGTTCCAGGGGCTCGAGAAGAATCTGGAACGTTCCGAGCGCCTGATCCGGGAGGAAATTTCTAAAAACCGGACCGAAGCCAACCAAACCCATCAACAATCCCGAGAGGAATTAACCAAGAATCTCAACTCCTTCGGCGATTCGGTTTTATCCCGGATGACCCAGATCGCCACGTTGCATAAAAATCAGCTGGATACTTTTTCCAATCAGCTTTCTGCCCTGACTCAGATGAATGAGCAAAAATTAGAGAATGTCCGCAACGTGGTGGAAGAACGTTTGAAATGCCTGCAGGAAGAAAACAGCCAGAAATTGGAGAAGATGCGCGAAACCGTCGATGAAAAGTTGCATTTGACCCTGGAAAAAAGGCTCGGCGAATCCTTCCGGCAGGTCAGTGAACGGCTGGAAAAGGTTCATCAGGGTTTGGGGGAAATGCAGGTCCTGGCCTCGGGCGTGGGAGACCTCAAGAAAATCCTTTCGAATGTGAAGACGAGGGGAGCTTTTGGAGAAAGCCAGTTAAGTCGCCTGCTGGAAGAAATGCTCGCTCCTGGCCAATACGAAACCAACTGCGTTACGAAAAAAGGCAGCCGCGATCCGGTGGAGTTCGCGATCCGGATGCCGGGCAATGATAATGGAATTGTTTATCTCCCCATTGATGCCAAGTTTCCGATGGAGGATTATGAGCGTTTGCAGACAGCCTATGAGGCCGCCAACGCCCCTCAGGTTGAGGAAGCCGGCAAGGCCATGGAAAACCGTTTGAAACTGGAAGCCAAAAGGATCCGGGACAAATACATTGATTTTCCCAATACGACGGATTTCGCCCTTTTGTTCCTCCCGACGGAAAGCCTTTACGCCGAGGTCCTGCGGCGTCCCGGGCTGGCGGATTTGCTGCGCCGGGAATACAGCGTACTCGTGACCGGTCCGACCACCATTTTGGCCTTTTTGAATAATTGTCAGATGTTTTTCCGCAAGCTCGCCGTCGAAAAACGGGCTGGCGAGGTCTGGCAGCTTTTGGGAGAAGTCAAAACTCAATTCAGTTTGTTTGGCGAACTTTTGGATAAGACCCAGAAAAAACTGCAAGAGGCCAGTAACACCATTGACGAGGCGAATCGCAAAACCAAGACCATCTCCCGGCATTTGAAAAATGTTCAGGAGTTGCCTGCCACCTCCAGTCTTCCCCTGATCGAAGAAAGAACCATCGATGCTATCCTTGAGTGAGTTTTTTGCCGAACCGGATCTGGTGGCCTTGGTCACTGACCGCCATACAGATTTCACTCTCAAGAGTTCCTCCGGTCAATTGTCCGACGAGCAGAAGGCCTCTTTGGTCAAGCATGTGGGCCATTTCATCAAAGAGCTCGTCAATCTCCGCCAGGTTCATGGGTCCAATGTCCTCGAGATCACGCGAAAATATTTGAGCACGTATGCCCTTCTGGAGGCGGATGGTTTGATCACCCGCGAAGCCAACATGCCCTTGACGGTGCGCACGGCGGATTGCCTTTCGGTGTTTATGTTTGATCCGCAGTCGCGGGCGATTGGCCTGGTGCATGCCGGATGGAAGGGAAGCCGGCAACGGATTGTCCCCTTGACCATCCGCAGGATGCAAGACCGCTACGGAACGGATCCGCGGAATCTCAAAGTGGCTTTTGGTCCGGCCATCCGCTCCTGCTGCTATCAGGTCGGGCCGCAATTCCTGCAGTTTTTTCCCGGAGAAGTGATCGAAAAAAATCCGGGATATTTTTTTGACCTGCCTTTGGCGAACAAGCGACAGCTTTTGGAATGCGAAGTCCAGGAAGAAAATTTTTTTGATTGCGGTTTGTGCACCGCTTGTGATCCGCAGTTTTTTTCTTTCCGGCGGGAAGGCGCAAAGGCCGGCCGGATGATTTCCGTCATGATGTTAAGAACCTCGGAAAATTCCCGTGCTTGAACATTGGCTATGAGAAAAGGCCCGCCCATGGCGATCGTGGTTTTCGTAACCGCCAAAGATGCAAAGCAGGCGCGCCGGATTGCGGAACGGCTCGTTGCGGATCGATTGATCGCCTGTGCCAATATCATCGAGGGCATCGAATCCATTTTCTGGTGGGAGGGAAAAATCGACCGCAGTCGAGAGGCGCTTTTGATTTTAAAGTCAACGCAACGCCAGATAAAAAAGATTATCGCAACCGTTAAAACTTGCCATACCTACAGTTGTCCGGAGGTTATTGCCCTGCCCATTAAAGCAGGCAATGCCGACTATTTAAGGTGGGTTCATGCATCTGTCCGGTAATGTGTTTGATTATGCCGTGGCTTTCTGGAGCGGGGTTTTGGTGAGTTTCAGTCCCTGTGTCTATCCCTTGCTGCCGGTGACCGCAGGGATTATCGGCGGAGTTAATACCCGCGGGAGCAAATGGATGGGCTTTCTTATTTCCCTCATTTATGTCCTGGGATTGGCCCTTACGTATTGTGGCTTGGCGCTCCTGGCCGCTTTAACGGGTAAAATTTTTGGCCAATGGCAAAACCATCCCATGGTCTTTCTCGTTGTGGGAAATATCCTCATCCTTTTTGCTTTGGTTTTATTCGACGTTATCCCGTTGCCGGCATTAGGGATTGACTGGCAGCATAAGGTTAAACTCCGGAATTTATGGAGTGTTTTATTCTTGGGAATGGCCAGCGGTTTTATGATAGGCCCTTGCACCGCGCCGATCCTGGCAACTTTGTTGGCTTACATTGCTTCCAAGAAAAATCTTCTGTTTGGTGTCAGCTTGCTTTTTATTTTTTCTTACGGAGTCGGTGCATCCTTGATTTTGGCAGGGACCTTTAGTGGAATCTTAAGCCGTTTGCCTAAATCCGGCCGGTGGCTCGTCGCGGTAAAGCGTTTTTGTGGTTTGGTCATTTTGATTGCGGGAGAAATCCTCTTAATTAAAGCCGGGAGGTTGATGCTATGAAGATGGTTGGCAAGTTGAGCCTGTTGTTATTTATTCTCCTTGTTCCCTTAGGGGCGTCTTTGGCGGTGGGACAATTTTTTGAAATGGAGAATATCAATATTGGGAAAAAGGCCCCGGATTTCACTTTAAATACGCTCGGCGGGAAAAAGGTGAATCTGACCGAATACCGTCATGGGCAGAAGGCGATCATTTTTTTCTGGGCAACCTGGTGTCCGCATTGCCGCGAAGCCCTCAAGGAACTCAATAAAATGGGAGACGAGCTCGGAAAAAAAGGCATTAAGACTCTTCTCGTGGATTTGAGCGAAGGGATGCCGCTGGTTCGTTCTTATGTCGAAAAAAATAAAATCAACTTTGATGTCTTTTTGGATGAGGATGGGTCGCTCGCCGAATCTTACGGAATTATCGGAGTGCCGACGTTCTTTTTTGTGAATCAAAAAGGCGTGGTTCAGGCCGTCGAGCACTATCTCCCCGAGAATTTTGAATCGATCCTCGCGCAGGATTCAAGTTCACCTTAAGATCCAGATAAAAGTAATGAAAATAAATTACAGGTTATCCGGTAATCCGGAAATGATGACCCGGATATCCGGATTCCCATTTGTTAACCAATAACCCCCACGAGGATTTTTATCGTCGGGGATCACCAAACCCCCCGACTCATTTCACTTCCTCAATCAATCCGGATTGATCTGCCCGCCTCTTCCATACGGGAAATATTGTCCTTCAAATCAGCCTTGATGCGCAATCGGGTCAGCAATTCGTTGAAGGCCTCGTTGGTTCTGTCCGCCAGAAGTTGCTGACGGAAAGCCTCCCGATCTTTCTCAAATTGTTCATCGTTGACCGGCACAAAGGAATCCAAATGCAGGATGCAAAACCCTTTGGGAGTCTCCACCACCTCGCTCATAGCATTTTGATCTTTCAGAGCGAAGGCCGCTTCCTGAAATTCTTTGGCGATCCCAATATTCGGGACGTACTGTCCGCGATTAAAGAGCGGCGTCTGTTGCAGATTCAAATTCAGATTTTTCGCAATCTGCGCGAAATCCGCCGAGGGGTTGACATTTTTTTGTTCTTGAATCTTTTGGGCGACTTCCTGAGTTTTGGCTTTGGCCATCTGTTTTGCCTTGGTCAATTGGACCTGTTCGATCACCTGATCCTTCACGTCATCAAATTCCGGTAGCCGGGATTCCCGTTTTTCTTTGATGCGGACAATATAATATCCCTCATCGGTAGCGATAGGAGCGCTGATTGCTTTGGGCGGCAATTTGAAGATTTCCTGCAAAAGTTCAAAGGACCAACCCAGATTCAGATTGGGCGCATCCTGGCTAAAGAATCCGCTTTCTTTCGCTTCCAATCCAAACTGTTTGGCAACGGCCGTGAAGTCAGGATTGGTTGACAAGGCTTGGGCGATCGTTTCCGTCTTCGTCGAGGCTGCAGCCTTAACGGCTGGATCAGCATTTTCGGGAAGATCAACTTTTAAAAATTCCACATTGACGTCGGCTGGAAGTAAAAAGGCAAATTTGTTGGCTTCGAAATAGGTCCGGACTTCTTCATCGGTAGAGGAGACATCCTTCGTTAAATCCTGCGGAGTGACCAAAACATAACTCACTTGAATTTTTTCATTTTGTTTTCGATAGGCTTCCCACAGTTCTTCTTCAGAAATCGTGACCTTTCCGATTTCTTGTTCATAAATCTTGTTAAACATCAAAGTCGTACGGATTCCTTCTTCAAAGTCTCGGGGTCGCGTTTTAAACCAATAGCGTAACGTTTCATTATAGATTAAGGGATCAAATCGACCGTTACGCTGAAACATGGGAAACTCGGCAATCGTCCTCACCACGTCCTCATTACTGACCTTGATATGACGCTCTTTGGCTTCGTGCAAAAGAATAAGACGGTCCCAGGCCTCGGCATTCAAATTGATGAGGGAGCTGATCTTGGCGAAATTTCCCCGGTACTGCAACATCGCCTGATCCTTGGCCTGCTGCAGATTTTCCCGGAATTCTTTAAAGGAAACCTTGCGACCGAAGATCATCCCGGCATAGGTGATGTCCTGCCGGGTATTGCGCAGATAGTTGGCAGAGCCGAAGACACCGAATGAGAGAATGATAATGACCGCAATGAACCAAAGAATTTTTTTAGCCACGCCTTTCTTGCGAAGATACTTGAGCATGCGTTTCCTTAAGGTGAATTTTTAAGTTTTAATGGTTGTGCCATTATATATTAGAGAAGGAAGGATTGACAAGTTCTCGTTTCCTTAAGATCCAGTGAAAAATTCCCTCTTCCCCCTGGAAAATTGCTTTACAAGCAATGAGGGCCTATATATAATACACCCTGTTTTTCCAATCCAACCCTTTTGCTCCCTCGATCAAAGTCCCAAAGCAATTTGAAATCGAGACGGTGAGATTGTACACTTTAAGTAGGCATGGCTTTAAAGAGTTAGGTGCCAGCGATGAATTTATTGAAATTGGGTTTGCCCAAAGGTAGCCTGCAGGAAGCCACCATCAAGGTCTTTGAAAGAGCTGGTTTCAAAATTTTTGTTTCTGGACGATCATACTTTCCTCATATCGACGACAGTGAGATTGAGCCTGTGCTTTTGCGGGCTCAGGAAATGTCGCGCTACGTCGAGGACGGCGCTCTTGATTGCGGAATCACCGGCGCAGACTGGATTTTGGAAAACGGTTCAAAGGTTGTCTCCTTAGCCGATTTGATTTATGCTAAACAAACGTCCGTCAAAGTCCGTTGGGTGTTGGCGGTCCCCGATGATTCCAAGATCCACTCGGTCAAAGATTTGGAAGGCAAAAAGATTGCAACGGAACTGGTCAGCGTGACCAAAAATTATTTGAAACAGAATCGCGTCAATGCGGACGTGGAATTTTCCTGGGGCGCGACGGAAGCCAAGGTCGCCTCCGGCCTCGTCGATGGTGTAGTGGAATTGACCGAAACCGGAAGCAGTCTCAAAGCGCATAAGCTTCGGATTGTGGCGACCATCTGCGAGTCAACGACTCAATTCATCGCCAATGAAAAAGCCCTGCGCGATCGTTGGAGAAAAGCTAAGATGGATCAGTTGGTCATGCTTCTCAAAGGGGCCATTGCGGCAAACAACATGGTCGGGCTTAAAATGAATGTGGAAAAAAAGAATATCGATAAGATCTTGAAACTCCTGACCTCGCTTAAGAATCCCACGATTTCCAATCTCAGTCAGGACAACTGGCTGGCCGTCGAAACCGTGATTGACGAAGGGACCGTCCGGGGTTTGATTCCTCAGCTCAAGGATGCGGGCGCTCAGGGAATCATTGAATATTCGCTCAATAAGTTGATTTACTAACCAACGCTAAATCGGGGTTTCTTATGCCTTGTGGAAGAAAACGGAAGTTGCGCAAGATCAGGACACATAAACGCAAAAAATTGCGCAAATTATTAAGACATTTGAAGAAAAGAGCGACCCGTTAAGGTGATCATATGAATAGAATGACATGGAAATTTTATTTTTGTTTTCTTTTTGTTTTGCTGGCCGCAGCCTCGGTTTATGCCGAGGAGTCAGAACCATCTCCCGCGGTCATGGTCAAGCAGAATTATATTCCTATGAATGTTTATGCGGATAAAAATGCCAAGGCCTTAGCTCATTATACGATGGGCCTGATGCAGGATTGGCTGGAAATGACTGAACTTGCCATCGCCGAGTTTGAACAGGCGGCCCAATTGAATCCGAACAATTACAACATTCATCTGAGACTCGGGGCCGATTATGCCCGGATTAATAAATTGGAGGAGGCCATCAAAGAATTGGACCGGGCCGTCGAGCTTAATCCGGAAGATCTGCAGTCGCATTATTTGCTGGCTTTGATCTATTCTTCCCTCAAGGAATATGAGAAGGCGGCGACCGAATATGAAAGGATCCTCACGCAGTTCGCCAAGAATGATCCGCAGAATATCGAAGTCTATGGCTATCTTGGCCAGCTCTATTATTCCCAGCAGAAATTTGATAAGGCCATTGTGCAATTCCAGAAAATCTTAAGCCTGGAACCGAAAAATGCCGATGTCATGTACATGCTGGGCTCCATTTATCTGGAAACGAATGAACGCGGCAAGGCCATCGAACAATTCCGCAACGCGATCGCCATCGATCCTGAACACGACGGATGCTTGAATTCTTTAGGATACCTTTATGCTGAGGATGGCTCTAATCTCGACGAGGCTTTAGCCTTGATCGAAAGGGCGCTTAAAATCAATCCGCAAAGCGGCGCTTATTTGGACAGTTTGGGCTGGGTTTATTATAAAAAGGGCATGTACGAAGAGGCGCTGGCGAATCTCAAAAAAGCCGATAGCTATATCAAAGATCCGGTGATTTATGATCACTTGGGCGATGTGTCCTATTCCTTGAATAAAATTGACGATGCTAAGAAGTACTGGGAGTTATCGCTGGGACTCTACCCAGATCAGCAGCATGTCATCGAAAAACTCGAAGCCTTGAAACTGAAAGACAAGCAGGCCGCAAAATAATCCTTCTTGACCACCTCCCGTTTTCTCCATGAGAACGATTGTTCTTAAATCCCCTGCCAAATTGAATTTGATTTTAAAAGTCGTGGGGAAACGGGATGATGGATTTCACGAGCTCGTGACCCTTTTTGAGCGGATCAATCTCTGCGATGAAATCCGTTTAAAGAATAATCCCACCGGTCAAATCCGAATCTTCTGTTCCCATCCACACGTCCCCAAGGGATCCAGAAATCTTGTTTATAAAGTCGCTCAACTCCTGCAGCAGGATTTCGGATTAGCCAACGGCGTGGATATTGCGATTAAAAAACAAATCCCCATTGCCGCTGGTTTGGCCGGAGGTTCCAGCAATGCGGCGACCGTTTTACGCGGACTCAATGAACTTTGGGGATTAAAGCTCAACCGTAAAGAATTGATCCATTATGCTCAAATCATTGGCAGCGATGTGGCCTTTTTTCTCTATGATCGAAGCTGGGCCTTGGGAACCGGTCGCGGGGATCGCATTCGGCAAATTGCTATTCAGCCAAAATTCTGGCATGTCCTGGTTGTTCCTTGCATCAAGATGCATTCAAAACAAATTTTTACAAATTTGCATGCTCCGACGGTATCCGTCCGGAATTTAGGGTTGACAAAGATTATTGATGGTGTTAATATTCTAATCCGCCATTTGAGGCGCAACGATTTGCAGAAGGCGGGAACTCACCTTTTCAATGATTTGGAAATCCCCATTTTGCGTATGCGTCCCGAGCTGGCAAGGTTAAAGAGTAAACTACGGGGACTACGTCCTTACGGAACTGTCTTTTCTGGAAGCGGGCCAGCGATTTTTGCCCTCACCGAATCAGAAAAACAAGCACAAGGGTTCCGAGCTCTTTTAAAACGATACTACCATCAAGTGTTTGTTGTTCGGACACTTTAACAAAGGGGTAAGGCGATGGAAATCACCGAGATTCGTGTATTTCTTAAAGAAGGGCAAGACAAAAAGCTCAAAGCCTACACGACCGTGACCTTCGATAACGTCTTTGTCATTCGTAACATTAAAGTGATCCAAGGGGCCAACGGTCTCTTTATCGCTATGCCATCCCGGAAGTTGAAATCACCGTGTCCAAAATGCAGCTTTAAGAATGAGGTAGGCAGCAAATTTTGCAACCAATGTGGCGCTTCCCTGCCTTTTGTGGATCAGCCGGTCAGTGCGGCCGATCTTGACTCTAAATCGGAACACCGTGACATCGCTCATCCGGTGACACAGCCGTTTCGCGAATATTTGCAGTCCAAGATTTTGGACGCGTATAAAAAAGAGATGGGTCATCACGGGACAATGGGAAGCGGTTCTTCGGCCACTGTCCATTCGCCAGGCGGGAATGCATAAATTTTGAACGGCTTTGATACTTCGACGCCTCGTCTGCCGCGAGATTGCTCAATATCAACTCTGAGTGTCGTCGAAGGATTGATTGCCCGGTGGTGTAATTGGTAACACACGAGACTTTGGATCTCGGTTTCCAGGTTCGAGCCCTGGCTGGGCAGGTGTTCGGTTAGCTTTTGGGCATGATGGATCATCTCAATCTTAGCTCTTTCGGGAACGATTGAGAGTTTCTCGCTGACCAACGCATAAGGAATAATACTCGTCTTATTGTTATCAGTTATAGCCGGCGTTGGCAGTACTGTTTCCGTAAATGTTCTATGATTTATACAGTCAGTAATTATTCATACCTAATAAAGGCCGCAGCAGGAATGGCCGCCTTTCTGGTCATGAACTCCAACGAAATATCAATATTAGAGAAGTATTGAATTGGTTCACCCGTACCTCCCATCATTTCTGTTTTCCGGCGGGCCGGGGTTTGTTTTTTAAAAGCCTTTTCCTGCCGGTGAAGTGTAAGGGTCATCCAACTTTATGAGTAAAGTAAACCCGCTCGACGCATCGAAAGCTAGAGTCCGGGGTTTGCTCAGGGTTGACACTGAGCGGTCCCTCCCAAGGCGGGACCGTCGAAGTGTCAAGGTCATCATTTTGGCGGCAGGCAAGGGTGTACGGATGAAATCGGATTTGCCAAAAGTCTTGCATCCCATTTGTGGTAAGCCGCTCATCCAATATGTTGTCGACATCGCTCGCGCGATTGGCTCTTTGAAGATTGTGGTTGTCCTTGGCCATCAAGGCAATGAAGTTCGGCAAATTCTTTCTAAAGGGGTGTCGATCGTCAGGCAAAAGCAGCTGCTGGGAACTGCGGACGCCGTGCGGACGGTTCTAGCTCAGGAGAAATTTAGCAAAAATCACGATATCCTAATTTTGTGTGGGGATACGCCCCTCCTCAAAGTGGAAACGATCCGCCGACTCTTGGCGATTCATCACAGCACCAAACCCGCCTGTTCGGTTTTGACCGCTCATTTAAGTCAGCCGCAAGGGTACGGAAGAATCATCCGTGATTCTCAGGGAAATATTTTGGCCATTCGGGAAGAAAGGGACGCAAGCCCGGAGGAAAAAGGTGTCCGCGAAATCAATACCGGCGTTTATTGCTTTGAGAGTCAGGTCTTGCGCTCCGAGGTCAAAAAAATTCGGCTTAATCCCACCAAAAAAGAATTTTATCTGACCGACATCGTAGGAAATCTGGTTGCGCAAGGTTTGAGAGTGTCCACCTTCTCGACGCAAGATCCTCAAGAGGGTTTAGGCATCAATACTCGAGAAGAACTAAGCTGTGTTGAATCCATTATGCGACAGCGGATTTTGTCCCGGCACATGCACGAAGGAGTTGGGATCCTCGATCCTTTGACTACTTATATTGCCGATCAAGTGGAAATTGGTCAAGATACGCTGATCAAACCATTTACGGTCATTGAATCCGATGTCCGGATCGGTCGGCGATGTGTCATTGGGCCATTTGCGCATTTGCGTCCGGGCGTTCGCATTGGGAACGAGACCGAGATTGGCAATTTTGCGGAAGTGTCGCGTTCTTCCTTGGGTGCCGGTGTGCGCATGAAGCATTTTAGTTTTTTGGGAGACGCAACTGTGGAAGACCATGTCAATATCGGTGCAGGGGTTGTGACTGCCAATTACGACGGAAAAAGTAAAAATAAAACCCGCATCAAAGAAGGAGCCTTTGTCGGTTCGGATTCCATTCTGGTCGCGCCGTTGACGATTGGCAAAAAAGCGGTGATCGGGGCAGGCAGTGTGGTGCCCAAGGGCAAGGATGTTCCCGACGGAAAGATGGCGGTCGGTGTACCAGCAAGGATCCTTTCAAGGAGAAACCGGGCATGAATAGCGGGCTGGCGATCTTTTCAGGCAATGCGTCCAAAGAGTTGGCGGACAATATCTGTAGAAATCTCGAGGTTCCGGTCACGGAAGTCATGGTAGGGCGATTCAGCGAAGGAGAGATCCGGATTCAAATTAAGGAAAATATTCGTGGCAAGGATGTGTTCATCATCCAGTCCACGTGTCCTCCCACCAATGACCATTTGATGGAGCTTTTGATTCTGATTGATGCGGCCCGACGGGCCTCGGCTGATCGGATTACGGCGGTTTTGCCTTATTACGGTTATGCCCGACAAGATCGAAAAGATCAGCCCCGGGTCCCGATCACCG
The DNA here is from genome assembly GCA_023247725.1 of Candidatus Omnitrophota bacterium. GTDB lineage: Bacteria > Omnitrophota > Gorgyraeia > Zapsychrales > JAHFFX01 > JAHFFW01. The sequence continues at coordinate 22,975 of JAHFFW010000019.1, forward strand.
CAAAGCTTGTCGCCAATATCATCGTGGCGGCCGGGGCCAATCGGGTCCTGACCATGGATCTGCACGCGCCGCAAATTCAGGGGTTTTATGACATTCCCGTGGATCATTTGTACGCGATCAACGTCCTTTGTGATTACCTTAATAAAAAAAAGTTAAAGAATTTGGTCGTCGTGACCCCGGATGTCGGCGGTATCAAAATGGCCCGCGCTTACGCCAAACGCCTGGGGGCGGAGCTCGCCATTGTGGACAAACGCCGGGTCAGTCCCGATAAAACCGAGGTGATGCACATTCTCGGAACCGTTAAAGGAAAAACCGCCGTGCTCGTCGATGATATTATCGCCACGGGCGGATCCTTGATTGAAGCTACCGAGGCTTTAACCAAAAAAGGCATAGGCGAAGTCTATGCGGCGGCGAGTCACGGCATCCTTTCGGGAGCGGCTTTACCACGGATTCGGGATTGCAAGAAACTTAAAGAGGTGGTCATTACCGACAGCATTCCCTTGGCGCATCCGGAGAAGCACCCCAAGATTGTGGTGCTGACCATTGCGCCTTTGCTGGCCGATGCCATCAAAAGGATTCATAATGCGGAATCGATCAGTTGTTTGTTTGAAGACACCAAACGTTAGTCACCGAGACAAGAAAGCGGGTTTGTAACGATGCAAGAGATCAAGCTGGACGTAGAAGTCAGATTATCGACCGGAACCAGAAGCAGCCGAAAAATCCGTCGGCAGAATTTTATTCCCGGGGTTGTCTACGGCGAAGGCAAAGAGCCAACCGTCATTGGGGTCGACCGGAAAATTTTTGAAAAGATCACCCGCGGCCACCGCGGCGAGAACGTTATTTTTCACTTGAATGTCTGCGAGGGAGAAAAAAAACTTCGGGATTATTCGGCGATCACCAAGGAAATGCAGTTTCATCCGGTCACCGATGACGTCATTCATATTGATTTTCAGCGCATTTCGCTGACGGAAAAGATTCAGGTCGAGGTGGCAGTCCTGCCCAAAGGAGAGGCGATGGGAGTCAAGCAGGATGGAGGAACGCTGGATCAGCACCTCTGGAAGCTCGACGTCATCTGTTTGCCGACTCAGATTCCTCAGCACATTGAAGTCGATATCAATGGATTAAAGATTGATGATAAAATTTTCGTCAAGGATTTAAGTCTGCCGACGGGAGTTGTGACCAAGCATGATCCCGAAGATATTGTGATTTCGGTGTCGCCGCCCATGAAGGAAATCAAGCCCGAGGAAGCTGCCGCGGCGGCCGCCACGGAACCGGAAGTCATCAAAGAAAAGCCAAAGGAAAAGAAAGAAGAAGGCGCGACGGCACAACCTGGCGCCGCCAAGACGGAGGTCAAGGCCAAGCCGGAGGCGAAAGAAAAATAGGTTCGCTTCGTTCTTGAGGAAAGGTGACGCTTGTCCTTAACGCGGCTGATCGTCGGTATCGGAAATCCCGGAACCCAATACGCCTGGACTCGGCATAATATGGGTTTCCTCCTTCTGCATGCATTAGCAAGCCAATACGAGGGCCGATTTCGCAAAGCCCCAGGGATCGAAGGGCACATCTTGGGATTGAATGCAGCCGGATTGAATATTTATCTTTTAAAGCCTTTGACCTACGTCAATCATTCGGGGATCGCGGTCAAGGCTTGCCTTGAGAAATTTGATCTTGATCCATCGGAGCTTCTTGTGGTCTGTGATGATTTGAATCTCCCCTTTGGGCAGATGCGGGTAAGACCCAATGGCTCGGCGGGCGGGCACAACGGTTTAAAATCCATTATCGAGGCGCTCGACACGCAAGCGTTCGCCCGGTTGCGATTGGGCATCAACAAAGTTCGTCAGCGCGAAGCGGTCGTCGGCCACGTGCTTTCCGAATTTACAGAGGCAGAAAAAACAAAACTTTCCACAATCCTTAAGCGGGCGGTCGACTGCTGCCAAGTCTGGCTGAACGAAGGGATCAATAAAGCCATGGAGCAATTCAACCAAAGGAAGAACGATGAATAAGTATGAGTTGGTGGTGATTATTAACGGCCAGTTACCGGCGGATCAGAAGGATCCGATTTTCAAACAGGCCACCGATTATGTCAGCAAAAGCGGCGGCAAGGTGATCAATAATCAGGTTTGGCTCGACAAGCATAAGATGGCCTTCCCGGTCAAAAAATGTCAAGAAGGGACTTATTATTTGATCAATTTCGAGGCGGCCTCCGCGGCGATCAGCCAGATCAGAGAAGCCCTGAGGCTCAATGAGAATATCCTCCGCTACAGTTTTATTAACGTCGGAAAATAGGGAACGGTCTTTTAACATTTTTTTCAAAGGAGCTTCTCATGGCGAGCTTGAATAAAGTACTTTTGATTGGGAATCTGACCAAAGATCCGGAAATGCGTTACACCCCGTCGGGAGTGGCGGTCGCTAACCTGCGTTTGGCCGTCAACCGCAAATACAAAGATAAAACCGGTGAATGGAACGAGGACACCTGTTTCATCAACGTTGCGGCCTGGGACAAGCAGGCCGAGGTCTGCAACCAATATCTGCAAAAAGGGCGCTCGATTTTCGTTGAAGGACGCCTGCAGTCACGCAGCTGGGAAACGAATGACGGACAAAAACGTTCCATGATCGATATCCGGGCGGAGCGAATCCAATTTTTGGGTCCCGGAAAATCCGGGGAATCAACTAACGCTCCGACGGGCAATTCTGAAGCGGTAATTGAGGAAGTCCCCAGCGCCCCATCGGGGGATGTGAAGGCCGATGATATGGCGTGGGAAGAGTAGGAAACCAGGGGTTGAGGAGTTCAATGACCCCCGATGATAAAAACTCACGTTGGGGTCATTGAATGAAAAAGAAGGAATGACCAGATCTCAAAGCATCAAATTCCAAACAAATCCGAAAGCCAAATTTCCAAAGGACCAAACCGTTTTGAACATTGGTGATTTGGTCATTTGGTTTTGTTTGGTTCTTGGTGCTTTGGTAATTGATTATTAAGGAGGTTCACCTTGGCAGAATATAGAAAACCATTTGATCGATCCAAATCCCGCGGTTTTCGCTCCCGTGACACGTTGGGACCCGGTGGCAAGTCCAGCCGGGCCAGCCGTTATCAGATACCAGCCGGAACCAAAATCGATTATAAAAATTTCCCTTTATTGCAAAAATATTTAACCGACCGTGGCAAGATTGTTTCCCGGCGCATTAGTGGCATCTCGGCCAAGCAGCAAAGGGAGATGGCCGCAGCCATCAAGCAAGCGCGCTTCTTAGGCTTACTGCATGTCGGTATCCGTCGAAGATTATAAAGGAAAAACTATGGACGTCATCCTGAATCAGGACGTGGAGAAATTAGGAAAAATCGGCAGCGTTGTCAAGGTCAAGGACGGGTTCGCCCGTAACTTTCTTTTTCCCCAGAAACTTGCCTATCCTGCTACCCCTGGTAACCTCAAAAAGATTGAAATTCAAAAGGCGAAAAAAGCAGCCAGCGAGCAGAAGGCTAAACAAGCGGCCCTCGAGTTAGCCGAAAAACTGGCCAAAGTTTCCTGCACGGTCACGGTTGAGGTCAATGACCTGGAGAAGCTCTACGGATCGGTGACTGAACCGGATATTGCAAAGGCCTTGGAGTTAGAAGGCTATTCGCTCGACAAAAAGGTTATTCTCCTCGAGAAGCCCATCACGGAATTAGGCATTTTTGAAGTGGGGGTGAAACTTCATCCCGAGGTGACCACCAAGATCCGTCTATGGGTAGCCAAGAAGTAAAAATCCCGCCGCAAAACCTCGACGCGGAGAAATCTGTTCTCGGTTCCATGCTCATTGACGAGGAAGCGATCGGCTCCGCGGTCGAAATCCTCGATTCTTCCGCGTTTTATGATGAAGCCCACCGGATTATTTTCAACGCCGTCCTCGATCTTTTTAACGGCCACCACAAAGTGGACCTCATTACCTTAACCGATAAACTCAAAAGCAAAGGATTGTTGGAATCAGTGGGCGGTGTCTCCTATGTCAGCGAGATCATCAATTATGTCCCGACCTCTGCCAATGCGGAGCACTACGCCCAGATTGTCAAAGAGAAAGGAATTCAAAGACTCCTTATCCGTAACGCGACCCAGATCGTTTCGGAGGCCTACGGCGTCAAAGACGGTGTGGCCCAGCTCGTCGACAAGGCCGAAAAACTGATCTTCGAGGTCGCGGATCTCAAACAAAACCGCAAGGCGATCCACATCAAAGAGTTGATCAAGGAAAGCATTGAACGGATTGACTTTCTTTATCAAAAGAAAGAATACATAACGGGGATTGCGACAGGTTTTAAAAAATTCGATGAGATGACCTCGGGCTTGCAGGCTGCGGATTTGGTCATCGTCGCGGGCAGGCCTTCGATGGGAAAAAGCGCCTTAGCCAGCAGCATGGCGGAATATGCGGCCTTGGAAAAAAAGTTACCGGTTGCCTTCTTTAGCCTGGAGATGTCCAAAGAACAATTGGTCCAGCGAATGCTTTGTTCGCACGCCCGGGTGGATGCCCATAAAGTCCGATCTGGATTTCTCGCTCCTTCCGATTGGCCAAAATTGACGGCGGCTGCAGGAAAACTTTCGAACGCGCTCATTTTTATCGACGACACACCGGCCATCTCCGCCTTGGAATTAAGAGCTAAGGCCAGAAGACTCAAGGCGAATCACGGGGTTCAGCTCATTGTCCTGGATTATCTGCAGCTGATGCGCAGCTCGGAACGCACCGAGAGCCGGCAGCAGGAAATCTCGGAAATTTCCCGTTCCATCAAAGCCCTGGCCCGCGAATTGAATATCCCCATCATTGCAATCAGCCAGCTGTCCCGTGCCGTGGAAAGCCGTCAGGACCATCGGCCGCAATTGTCCGACTTGCGCGAGTCGGGAGCCATCGAACAGGATGCGGATGTGGTCATCTTGCTCATGCGCGAGGAATATTACAATCCGACGGAAGAAAACCGGGGTTTGGCGGATGTCATCATTGCCAAGCAACGTAACGGACCGGTGGGCTCCCTTAAACTCACGTTCATCAAAGAGTACGTGCGATTCGAAAATCTTGCACGCGAAGATTGACACGACATACCCTTAATTTTATAATCAGCTCATGCCAAAACAATTGATCGTCGCTTTTTTGCTCGGGGGGCTTTTTGTCGGCACTCCATGGCGCAGCGAAGCACAACCCCAGACCGAGCAACCCCGCTCCTTCGAAGATCAAGAACCCTCGTCGGATGTCGCGAACCCTCCTCCCGAATATGAGGCCGAAGCCGTTCATGTCAACGCCGAAAAAGTCGAGCCAAAAGCGATTGAATCGCAAATACCTCCGGCTAAAAGTCCAACACTGAAACCGCCCGAAAAAACCTCTGAGCCAGCGACCATGACTCAGGAATCCAAACTGGTCAAGTCCATTGAGGTTAAAGGCAACAAGACGATCGGGATTGCCACCATCCTCTCCAAAATAAAGATCCGCGTGGGTGACGAGTATGTGCAGAATATCATTAGCGATGATTTAAAGCGCCTTTATAACACCGGATATTTTTCCGACGTGAGCATTGACCGTAAGGAATTCGAAGGCGGGTTTAAGGTGATCATTTATTTGACCGAAAAACCCATTGTGGAAAAGATTTCCTTTTCTAAACTCCGGCATTATTCGTCCAGGGCCCTGTTGAATAAGATGAAAACGAAGGAAGGAAAATTCCTCGATAATAAAATTCTGAAAGATGATACAAAGACGATAGAAGAGCTTTATGCCAAGAAAGGATTGACGCAAGCCCAGGTCAAGGTCGAAACCTCTCTCGAAGAAGAAACCAATAAGGCCAAATTGCATTTTGTCATTAATGAAGGCTATCGGGTCCAGATCAAGCGCATCGAGATTCACGGCAATAAAACCTTTGTGGATAAAAGAATCCTCAAAACCATTAAAACTCGGGCTAACTCATTTTTCACCTCCGGTTTCCTCAAAGGAGATCTTCTTCAGGAAGACATGGAGCGCATTGAATCTTTTTATGAGAAGGAAGGATTTATTGATGTGAAGGCCACTTATGAGATCAAAGAGTTGGGAAAGGGAAAGATCGCGGTCATTATCAATATTGAGGAAGGCAGTCGTTACTATGTGGGAAATCTCGCCGTCTCAGGGAATAAAATCGCTACCGAAGATGAAATTTTAGGAGCCATGAAAGAAATCAAGGTCGGACGGGTTTTTTCCCGCGAGAAGCTGGATGTCGATCTGCAGGAAATCCGCACCCTTTATTTTGACAAGGGTTATATTTTCGCTGATGTGAAAGAGTCATCGTCTTTAAGTCCGCAAACCGGCAAGGTCGATATTGGCCTCAATATCGACGAGGGCCAGCTCGCCTATGTGAATAAGGTCAAGATCCAAGGCAATACCCGGACCCGGGATATTGTCATTCGCCGCGAGATCCGCTTGTTGCCGGGCGACCGTTTTGATGGAGCCAAATTGCGCCGCAGCAAAGAGCGCCTGAAAAACCTCGGTTATTTCGAAGATGTCAATTATGATATTGAAGACACCACCCAGCCGAATAAAAAGGATTTGGTCGTTCAGGTCAAGGAAGCGAAGACCGGCACCCTGAGTTTTGGCGGCGGATATTCCACCATTGACCAATTGATTGGTTTTGTCGAGATTGAACAGAAAAATTTTGATTTTACCAACTGGCCGACCTTCACGGGCGGTGGACAAAATCTCTTGCTGCGGGCGGAAACGGGGTCTTTCCGAAATAACATGCGGCTGAGTTTTACTGAGCCTTGGGTTTTTGATTATCCGGTGTCCGGCGGTTTTGATGCTTATCGAACCGAGCGTAATCGGGAACGGGATGTCGGTTACGGTTATGATGAAACCCGTACCGGGGGCGATATCCGTTTTGGTAAAGATTTAACGGAATACATAAAGGCCGGTACCTCCTATAAGCGAGAGGTCGTCAAGATCGATAATCTTGATACGGGGGCTACGGCTGATCTGCAAAAAGAAGTGGGAACCAACACGGTCAGTTCCTTTGGTTTTAATGTCAATCGCGATACACGGGATAGTGAATACAATCCTTCCAAAGGATTATATTTGGGGGCGTCCACCGATTTGGCCGGAAAATTTTTTGGTGGAGACAAAGAGTTCTATCGCCTTCAGAATAATGCGAGCTACGATATCCCTCTGGCATGGGATTCGGTTTTGGAACTTCGCGGCCGCGTTGGGATCGTGGAGGCCTATGGAGATTCGGATGCCGTTCCAATTTTCGAACGGTTTTTTGTCGGCGGGGCTCGGACGATCCGCGGGTACAACGAACGGCGGGTAGGTCCCATTGATCCGGTAACCGAAGATCCGATCGGCGGCGAATCCATGTTGGTGGGAAATCTTGAATACACCATTCCTTTGATCGAATTTATTAAACTCGCTGCATTTTTTGATACCGGCAATGTTTGGTCGAAGGTCAGAGATTTGGGTACGGACGAATTCAAATCAGGGGCCGGGTTGGGACTCAGAGTCAAAACGCCGATCGGTCCCATCAATCTGGATTATGGCTATCCTCTCAATGATGAACCCGGAGAGGAAGAGCGCTCCGGAAAATTTTATTTCAGTGTGAGTCGTGGGTTTTAGGATCGTCGTCATCGATGTTTCATTCAACTAAGGGTCGGGGGATTTTGAGGTTATTAAGGTTGTAAAGGTTCACAAGGTTATAAAGATTCTGGCAACCTTTGTAACCTCCACAACCTTACTAACCTCAATATTACACGACTCGTCATAACGAGGAGGAGTTTCGTGAAAAGTCTCAAGGCATTTTTCATCGTCAGCATGTTGTCTTGCTTTTTGGCTATTCCGGTCCACGCCCAATCCGACATGAAAATCGGATACGTGGATCTTGGCCGAATCTTTGATGAATATAACAGAACCAAGGATTACGACGCTGTTCTTGAGGAAAAACACAACAAATATACCCAAGAGCGCGATAGCCGTTTGCAGAAAATCAAGGATGCGCAAAGTAAACTGTCTTTGTTGAAGGAGACGGAAAAGGCCAAGCTTCAGGAAGACATGGAAAAACAGCGTCAGGAACTCATGGAATATGATCGTCAGCAGCAGACCGAATTGCGCAAACAGCGTGATGAGAAGATCAGGGAAATCCTTCTGGAAATTGAAAAGGTGACGAAGGATTTTGCCGAGAAGGAAAAATACACCTTTATTCTTAATGACCGGGTCCTGTTATACAGCAGCCCGGATCTGAATTTAACCGAAAAAATACTCAAGATCCTCAACGACAGTTATAAAAAATAGCTCAAGCGGGAAAAAGGAGTATGCGTAAAACCCTAGCCGAGATTGCCAGTTTCATCAATGGCGAGTTGGTCGGCGAAGAGGGGTTGGTCATAACCGGCTTATCGGGAATCAAAGAGGGCGTAGCCGGCGATTTGACATATGTGGAACACGGCAAATTTCTGCCTCTGGCCGAACACACTCAGGCCTCCGCCATCATCACTCCCCGCGACGTCAGCATTCAAGGCAAATCCATTATCCGCACGGACTATCCGACGGCGGCCTTCAACAAAATTGCCGAGCTTTTTGTGAAGGAGGCAGTCCAGCATTTTTCCGGCATTCATCCCACGGCGCAAATCGCGGCGGATGTCAAGCTGGGAAAAAATGTGGCGGTGGGGCCTTTTGTTGTCATTGAATCGGGGACCCGGGTGGGTGAGGGGACCATCATTTATGCCGGCAGTACCATTGGCCAAAATTCTTGGATTGGGCAATATTGTCTGATCTATCCCCGTGTCACGATCAGGGAAAGAATTACCGTCGGCAATCGGGTCATCATTCATCCGGGGGCGGTGATTGGCGCGGACGGATTTGGTTACAACACGGAAAACGGCATTCACCACAAAGTTCCCCAGATGGGAACCGTTGAGATTGGCGACGACGTGGAGATCGGCGCCAATACCACCATCGATCGCGCCCGCTTGAATAAAACACTCATTGGCGCCGGTACCAAGATTGACAACCTCGTCCATATCGCCCACAATGTGGTCATTGGCGAACATTCCATCATCGTGGCCCAGGTTGGGATTGCCGGCAGTGTGACGGTTGGTCGTAAGGCGTCATTCGGGGGACAGGCGGGGGTGGCGGGCCATCTGACCATCGGAGAAGAAGCGGTCATCACTGCCCAGGCCGGGGTCACCCGATCGGTGCCGGCTCATACCACCGTTTCCGGTTATCCGGCCAGACCCCACGAGCAGGCCAAAAAAATTCATGCCCATATACAACGGCTGCCCCAGTTGGTGCGGACAGTTGAGGAATTAAAACAAAAATTGATTCCATCAAGGAAAAGCCAATCCGCATCATCAGTTAAAAAAAATCAAAAGCGCAATGTTCGAAAAACAAAAAACCATTAAACAAGCGGCGACGCTCTCCGGTATTGGATTGCACACCGGGCACCCGGTGCAGGTGACCTTCCAGCCCGCGCCCCAAAACAGCGGAATCATTTTTCATCGCATGGATCTACCTGGCTTAAACGGTCAGGCCCATTTTCCGGCGGAAATCTCGAGTGTTATGATCGACACACGCATCCCGCGGTGCACGACGATCGGCAAAGGCGAGACGGTCATTCATACCGTTGAACATTTGATGAGTGTGTTATGCGGATTGGGAATTGATAATTTGAACGTGGAGTTAAATAGCAATGAATTGCCGGGATTGGATGGCAGCGGCCAAGGTTTTTTATCGGCGTTACTCTGTGCTGGTCTTGTTGAACAGGAATCTCCTAAAAATTATTTTTCCGTTCAAGAAACCGTCGGTGTGGAATTGGGCGGGTCATCGATCTTCATTATCCCGGCACCGGATTTTAGAATCTCTTACACGCTGGATTATCCGCATCCCTTGTTGGCCTCACAATTTTTTTCGGCTAAGATCGACGAATCGACATTCGCGCGTGAAATAGCGCCTTGCCGGACGTTCTGTTTGGAAAAAGAGGCAGAAGAGCTCAAGCGTCTTGGCATCGGCAAGGGCGCCAATTATGACAACACACTGGTCGTGGGTGATGAAGGCATTATGCATAACCACCTGAGATTTTCCGACGAGTTTGCCCGGCACAAGGTGCTCGACCTCATTGGGGATTTGTATCTGTTGGGGATGCCGATCCGCGGCCATGTCTATGCCGTCAAAAGCGGACATACGCTGAACGTGGCCTTATTGAAGAAAATTCACCAGCAGAAGGTCAAATTAGAACACAAGCCTTACGTCCCATCGTATCCTCCCGCGGGGCAAAGGCAGTTTGACATAGCGCAGATCATGAATATTTTACCGCACCGTTATCCCTTTTTGTTGGTCGATCGCGTGATCGAGGTGGAGCGCGGCAAAAAGGCGATCGGAATTAAGAATGTCACGATCAACGACAATTTTTTTCAAGGACATTTTCCTTCTCGACCCATTATGCCCGGTGTTTTGATGATCGAAGCCATGGCGCAGACGGCTGGGGTGACGTTCCTCACCAACGAACAGCATCACGGCAAAGTGGCTTTCTTCATGGCCGTCGATAAAGTGAAATTCCGGCGCGTGGTTGTCCCCGGAGACCAGTTGTTTCTGGAGGTGGAGGTCATTCGCGATCGGGCCAAAACGGCTCAGATTAGGGCGATTGCAAAGGTCGGTGAGGAAATCGCTGCCGAGGCAGAAATGATGTTTTCCTTTACAGAGGCCTCCTATTTGGACTAGAATGTTGAGCAAACCTTTATGAAAAAAAGCGAACTCAATGCTGAGATGAAAAGCGAAAATCCGGAAACCCAAATGGTGGCCATCCATAAGACTGCGATGGTGCATCCCGAATCTCGTCTGGGCCACGGTGTTGTGGTCGGGCCGTATTCCATTATAGAAAAAAACGTCACGATTGGCGACAATTGCCAAATCGGAAATTTTTGCGTCATTCAGGGAAACACGACGATCGGTAAGGATTGTCAATTTTTCACCGGGGCCGTCATCGGCAGTACTCCGCAAGACAAAAAATTTGATGGCAATGGGCAGGTCTATTTATTCATTGGCGATGCAAACATTTTCCGTGAATATGTGACGGTCAATCCCGGAACGCCCGAAGGAGGAGGCAAAACCACGATCGGCAATGACAATCTTTTGATGGCATATTCTCACGTGGCGCACGACTGCGTCATTGGCAATCACTGCATTATGGCCAATAACGCCACTTTGGCGGGCCACGTCACCTTGGAGGATATGGCCGTCGTCGGGGGACTGACAGCCGTTCATCAATTTGTCCGATTGGGAAGACTCTCGATCGTGGGCGGATGCTCCAAGGTGGTCCAGGACATTCCACCGTTTTCGATGTGCGATGGCCATCCGGCCAAGGTTTATAGCCTTAATTCCGTTGGTTTGAAACGAGCGAAAATCCCTTCCGAAAAGATCAAGATTTTGCGCAAAGCCTTTAAGATCCTCTTCCACAGCGGCCTATCCAAAACGCACGCTCTGGAACAAATTGAAAAAGAAATTCCTTCCTGCCCAGAAATCGAGCATTTGTTATTTTTTACCAAGACTTCGAAGCGAGGATTGTGTAGTTAATTTTAGCTATACGCTAAAATCATGTCTTCCCCAACCCTCGGCCTTATCGCCGGCAACGGCCAATTCCCCATTCTTTTCGCCCGTCGGGCGAAAACCCAGAATTATCGGGTGATCGCCGCCGCCATCCGCGGCGATACATTTTGGGGATTGAAATTTTTTGTTGATGATTTAGTTTGGATCAGTCCCGGTGAGCTAAGAAGGATGTTTGAATTCTTTAAAACTCGGGATGTGCGTCAGATCATCATGGCCGGCCAAGTTCACCCCAAAAATTTATTTGATGAAAAAATACATCTGGACCAGGAATTCCAGAAACTTTTTGCAGCCATGCAAGATCGAAAGGCCGATACGATTTTCGGGGCGGTTGCGGAAAAATTGGCGGCCGAAGGAATGGAGTTGATTGATTCAACCTTTCTTTTGAAAGATTATTTGGCTCCCAAAGGGACGCTGACGCACCGCGTTCCCACTCTGAACGAATTGGCCGATATTGAATTCGGTTTTCAAATTGCTAAATCCATGGGAGGTTTGGATGTTGGCCAAACCGTGGTTGTCAAGGACAAAGCCATTGTTGCCGTCGAGGCCATGGAAGGAACCGATGAAACTATTGCCCGCGGCGGCCGCATAGCGAAACAAGGAGCGGTCGTCATTAAAACCGCCAAACCTCAACAGGACTATCGTTTTGATATCCCTGTCATTGGAACGAAGACGATCACAACCATGAGGAAAGCAAACGCCAGTTGCCTCGCCATCGAGGCCGGAAAAACCTTAATCCTTGACCGGGAAACATCCGTGCGATTGGCGAACAAAGCCGGGATTTGTATTGTGGCGGCCTAAAGTTTATTCGATGAAAAAAACGAGATTCAAGATTCAGTGCCCCCATTGCGATTTTTTGGCGCCGGTCATTTTGGAAACCCATGCGGGTGTGGCTGAACATGAGTTTGCCGCAGAAGATTCTCGGGTCGATCATGCGACGGGTTTTGGCCATTATATTTATCGATGCCCAAACTGCCGTCAGCCCTTTATCTTGGAAGACAACCAGGAATATGTGATTGAAGACAAGGCTTTAAAGGCCAAAATCCTGCAGAGTATTGAATATGCCAAGAATTGGCCATCGAAAGATTTGGTCGTCATCGTGAATATTTATGAATTGGCAAGAGAAAATGATTGTAAAAAGTGAAAAAAGAATTCAGGGAAAGGAGGTGGGTTATGATTAAAGCTGAGCTCGACCATCAGCTGGTCGTTAGCGTCCAGGACCGCGTGGGAACCTTGGCCGAGGTCACGCAAGTGATCTCCTCTTCGGGAATCAATTTAGTCGCAATCTGCGCTTATGCCGTCGACAACAAGGGGCATATCATGTTTGTGTCCGAAGATAACCAGAAGGCCCGGCAACTCTTGGCCAAACGGGGATATGATCTGCGGGAAGAAGAAGTGGTGCTTTTGACCCTCGACAATAAGCCAGGCACCCTTCAGGCCCTGGCCGCCCAAATCGCTGACGCCGGCATTGACATCACCCTCATTTATGGAAGCGTGGCTAAAGGCGAGAAAGTCAGCCGGATCGTGCTTATTTCGGAAGATAATCGGGCGGTTTTGACTGCGATCAAATTCAGGAAGAATGCACGATAGGCCTTACCGATTTCTCGCGAATCGAATTTTCATGAGGAAAAAAATCCACCGAAATTCTTATCAACGGATGCTTAAGGCCATGGCGGCCCAAGAGAAACAAACCCGTCGCAAAACCAGGGTTTCCTGGTTTCTTTATATCCTGCAGTGCAACGATGGGAGCTTTTATACAGGAATTACCAAAGATTTGGAACGCCGATTAAAGATGCACAATGAGGGAAAGGGAGCCCGTTTTACCCGTACGAGACGTCCGGTTTGTGTTATTCATCGAGAAGTTTTTCCTTCCCGAACTAAAGCGCTGATCCGCGAATGGACGGTCAAACGTTTATCCCGGAAAGCCAAAGAGGTGCTGGTCGGTTTTCCATCATCTCCAGATTCAATTCCTGCTTGAGGAAATTCTCAAATAAACTTCCTAAGGATCGCGAGGGGCGGGCGACCTCGCAGCCGATGGGGGTCGCCCGCCCCTCGTCTTCGCAGAGCTTAAAACCTCCGAATGAGGGAAAAGGTCGTTTTCTCGCCGAAAAACCACCAGTCTTTGATTGACACCCCTACCCTTTTTCTATATAATGAGCACCATTTGGGACTAATAATATTATTATTTATTATTTAGAAAAAAATTTTTAATGGAAGTTGATGAAATCAGGAATGTTAGGATTGAGAAGCTCAACCGGCTCAAGTCCATGGGCCTTAATCCTTATGGAGGTCAGTTTCCGGGTAGCCTACCCATTGCCGGTCTCTTGAAAGACTTCCGCGAAGGAAACAGAGTCCTCATTTGCGGCCGCATCATGGCCAACCGTAAGCACGGCAAAGTCCAGTTCATGGACCTGCAGGACCAAACCGCAAAAATTCAGTTGTACATCAAAGCCGACGTCGCGGGTGAAGAGACCTTCAACGCCATTCAAGAACTGGATATAGGCGACATCATTGGCGTCGAGGGAGAATTGTTCACAACGCACACTGGTCAACCGAGCGTCCGAACAAAGAAGGTCACGGTTTTGGCCAAGTCGCTCATGTCCCTGCCGGAAAAATGGCATGGTCTTAAGGACGTGGAGATCCGGTACCGGCAGCGTTATGTGGATTTGATTGCCAATCCGTTTGTCCGGGAAATCTTCATGAAGCGAAGCCTCATCATTTCTTTTATCCGTTCATTTCTGGATGAGCGGGGATTTTTGGAGGTGGAGACTCCCATGCTGCAGCCTATGGCCGGAGGTGCGCGTGGTCGCCCGTTTAAGAGTTTGCATCATACTTACAATATGGAGGTCTTTTTGCGGATTGCCCCGGAGTTGTATTTGAAACGATTACTCGTCGGAGGATTCGAACGGGTTTATGAAATCAACCGGAATTTCCGTAATGAAGGCATTTCCACCCGCCACAATCCCGAGTTCACGATGCTCGAGGTTTATCAGGCGTATGGGGACGTCCAGGACATGATGCGACTGACCGAGGATATGGTGAGCTCCCTTGTCAAGAAAATCCACGGTTCTTATAAACTCACGTACCAGGGCCGGGAGATTGACTTTGCTGTGCCCTGGAACCGGCGCTCCTTCGCCGCCATCGTCAAGGAGCGATTTGATATCAATCCCAGTGATGATGCCAAGAGCATGCTGGAAAAGGTCAAAACGAAAAAACCCAAGGTGAATTTGGAGAAATTGACCCGCTCGGCCGTTATGAAAATCGTAGAGGAATTGCTGGATGAGGAAGCCACCGACAATCCCTTGTTCTTAACCGAATACTTTTCCTTTCTGTCGCCTTTGGCCAAAACCAAAGCCGGCGATCCGTTGTTGGCGGATCGTTTCGAATGTTTTATCGCCGGGATGGAGGTTGCCAATGCTTACTCTGAGTTGAATGACCCGCAAGAGCAGCGCCAGCGCCTTCTCGAAGACCTTGATGATGATGTGGAAACCGGTTCTCGAACAATCGACGAGGATTTTATCCAGGCGCTGGAATATGGAATGCCTCCCGCGGGAGGACTCGGTATTGGCATCGACCGTTTGGTTATGATCTTGACGGACTCGGCTTCCATTCGCGACGTGATTTTGTTTCCGTTGTTGAAACCGGTGGCCGGCGAAGAAAAACATTAAGGGTCACAAAGTCACCCGTCACAAGTCACAGGGAAGCATGCTGTGAAGGGTGTACTGGTGACCTTGTGACTGGGTGACTTCAAATGAACTACGAAGGCTTCATCAGTTACCGTTATTTGACGGCCCAAAAGGATCGGTTTTTGTCCGTTATTAGTTTTGTCGCGATGGCGGGTGTGGCGATTGGCGTCATGGCCCTCATCGTGGTCATCAGTGTCATGGCCGGCTTTGGTCAGGACTTGCACGATAAGATCATTGGAACGACCGCCCACATCCTTATTGAAAAAGAACGCGGTCTCAAAGATTATCAGGATTTGCAGGCGCAGGTCCGGCGAGTGAAGGGCGTCATAGGTGTTACCCCGTATATTCACGGCAATGTTTTTTTAGAAACCGATGGTCAGGCCATGAGCCTGGCTGTGCGCGGGGTTCAGCCGCAGACCGAGGCGCAAGTGACCAAGGTCAATGAATACTGGCATGGAGGCAAGATCGAATCCCTCCCCGTTGATGGGGTTGTTATTGGCAGCCAGCTGGCGGATTTTTTTGGTTATTCCGTCGGAGACGAACTTGATCTCATTGCCCCAGCCTCCGGTATAGCCGGAGAAGGCTGGCGATATAAGCTCAAGGTCTCTGGAATCTTTACCTCCGGCATGTATGATTTTGATATGAATCTCGTTTTGGTTCACCTGACGAAGGCCCAGGAAATGTTCCATTATCCAGCCAATCAAGTCTCGGGGCTGGGACTCAGATTGGACGATGTGTACGCGGCCCCGCAAGTCAAGGACGCGCTTTACGAACTTCTTGGATACAAATACGCGGTGCGAACCTGGATCGATACCAATCGCCATTTTTTTGAGGCTCTTAAGCTGGAAAAATTTGCCATGTTCGTCATCCTGACGCTCATCGTCTTGGTCGCGTCCTTCAACATTGTGAGCACATTGATCATGACCGTGACGACGAAGGTCAAGGATATTGGAATCCTGCGATCCATCGGCGTACCCAAGAATTCCATCCGCCGGATTTTTACCCTGGAGGGCCTGGCCATCGGGGTCATCGGAACGTTTTGGGGATTGCTGGGCGGTTTGGGGATCTGCTGGGTCTTAAAAGAGTTCAAATTTATCAAGCTCCCTCAGGACATTTATCTCATTGACCGCTTGCCGGTCCATACCAGTTTGAATGATGTTCTTTTGATCGTCGGGTCGGCCATCCTTATCAGTTTTCTGGCAACCATCTACCCGGCGGCAAAGGCCGCAAATTTGGAACCCGTCGAAGCGCTTCGATACCAATGAGAGCACATGTTTTACTGACCAACGCATACGTCATAGTACTCGTCTTATTGTCATAAGTCCGCGAGAATTGAGCGAAGGATGTTGTTGCAAGCGGCCAATGTTCATAAACAATACCGGCAGTCAGAAACAATTCTGCACGTCTTAAAAGGGGTGGAGCTTTCCGTTGAGACTGGGGAGGTCCTCGCAATCGTTGGCCCGTCCGGCGCCGGGAAATCAACGCTGCTGCATATCCTGGGCGGCCTCGACAAACCGACCGAAGGTCAGGTCACCTTGGAGGGCCGTGAACTTTATTCGCTGAGCGATCGTGAACGCTCCTTGATGCGGAATCAAAAAATCGGATTTGTGTTTCAATTTTATCATCTTTTGCCGGAATTTACGGCCTTGGAAAATGTCATCCTGCCAACGCTGGTCAAAAAAAATTTGGATTCTCTCGAATCGTTGCAAGTCAAAGGCAGGGATTTATTGGGAAGCGTTGGCCTCATCGATCGGGCGGAGCATAAACCCCATCAATTATCCGGCGGGGAGCAGCAGCGGGTCGCGATTGCGCGAGCGCTCATCAATGATCCTCCTCTCATTTTATGCGACGAACCGACGGGCAATTTGGACTCAGTGACCGGAGCCGAGATTATCAACTTGTTGATGGATTTGAACGAGCGCAGCCATCCCGCCTTTGTCATTGTCACGCATGATGAGGAGATCGCGCGCCGGGCCCGGCGGAAAATTTACATGAGGGATGGGAAACTGATTTGACGCTGGCGCGAGTGGCCCTTCTCTCACCCCGGGGGTGAGAGTGAGAGGGGCACAATAAAAAGGACATCAATGAAAATTTACATGAACGGCAAATTGACTGACAAGCAGGATGCAAAAATTTCCGTGTTCGACCATGGATTTTTATACGGCGACGGAGCCTTTGAAGGCATTCGTTCCTATCACGGTCTCGTTTTCAAACTCGAGGAGCATATCAACCGCCTCCTGGAAACAGCGCATACCCTGATGATTGATGTTCCTTTGTCCAAGAAAGAACTCATCCAGGCGGTTATCTCTACGCTCAAGGCCAATCAATTGCGCGATGCCTATATCCGCATCGTGGTTACCCGAGGAGAAGGGGATTTGGGATTGGATCCGCGCAAATGCGAGGGAAAGGCGAACATCGTCATCATTACCGACAAGATTGTGCTGTATCCGCAGGAACTCTACAAGAGGGGAATGGAAATCATTACCGTGCCGACGGTCCGCAATCTGCCGGAGGCCCTTAATCCCATGCTCAAGTCTTTGAATTATTTGAATAACATCCTGGCCAAGATCGAGGCCAATAATTCCGGATTCAACGAAGCGATCATGCTCGATGCGCAAGGATACGTCGCCGAATGCACCGGCGATAATATTTTCATCAGCAAAAATAACGTGCTTTCCACCCCGGCTCAGGCCCGCTTGCGGGGTATCACGCGCGATGCGGTTCTGGAATTGGCGCATCGCCATGCCATTGAGACGAAGGAATGTTTGATCACCCGCCACGAGGTTTATGTGGCGGATGAATGCTTTTTGACGGGCACGGCCGCAGAAATCATTCCAGTCGTCAAGGTCGACGGCCGTTTGATCGGCAATGGTCACCCTGGCCGACTGACCCTCAAGCTCATGAAAATGTTTCATGAGGTGACGAAGAGGGATGGAGTGAGGTTTTAGAGAGGCGACGACCATGCAATGCGACGTCTGCGGTAAGAAGAAAGCGACTGTGCACTTGACCGAAATCGTTGACGAGCAAATGTCAGAGATGCATTTGTGCGAAGACTGCGCCCGGGAAAAAAGCGTCCAGATGGAACAACAGTTTGGGTTGGCGGATTTACTCGCTGGATTGGCGGATTTTGGCAAACAGGTGAAGGATGTCGAGTCCGTCAAGGTCAAGTGTTCAGTGTGCGGTTTGAGTTATGAAGATTTCCGTAAGGTGGGACGCCTCGGCTGCAGCGAATGCTATAGCTCTTTTCGAGATCAGCTTTCGACCTTGCTTAAAAAGATCCATGGTTCCAGCCGGCATTTAGGCAAACAGCCCATCAAAATGAGCGCGCCCATCCGCGAAAAGGGCGATCAGTTGGCCGATCTGCGCAATCAACTGCAAGAAGCGATTCGGTTAGAAAATTTTGAGAAGGCGGCAGCCCTGCGCGATAAAATTCATGAATTTGAAAAGCGCGGGAAGGTCTGATGGTTGATGAGCGAATGGAAGAGTCAAGCCAGGGAGTTTTTGCCGGACTACAAAACGATCATTGAAGGTGCAAAGAATCCAATCGGGTCATTAAATATGCAACTCAACGACCTCATCAAACAAAGCGGAGAATGGCTCAAAGGCACTGGCCCCCATGCGAATATCGTTATGTCTTCGCGGATTCGCCTGGCGCGTAACCTCGTCCGTTTGCCTTTTCCCAACAAAGCGAATAAGAAAAATCTTTTCGAAATTATGGGTGCGATTGAGGCGACCGTTCAGCAAATCAATTACCTCAAAAATGTGATGATCCTTCACATGGGCGACCTCGATAACGTGGACAAGCAGTTTTTGGTGGAACGGCATCTCATGAGCCACGAACACGTGGCCAATACCGATGGAAAGTCGCTGATTGTTTCTCCCGAGGAAGTTGTTTCGATCATGGTCAATGAAGAAGACCATCTGCGGATTCAAGTCATGCAGTCGGGATTCAATTTGAACGAGACCTGGAGGATCATCAACACGATTGACGATGCCTTGGCCGAAAAGCTCGAATTCGCTTTTCAACCCGATTGGGGTTATCTAACGGCCTGCCCGACGAACACGGGAACAGCCATGCGCGGTTCGGTCATGCTGCACTTGCCGGCGCTGGTTATGACCAAACAGATCAACAAAGTCCTTGCCGCCATCGCAAAATTGAGTTTTGCTTCCCGGGGATTTTACGGAGAG
Organism: Candidatus Omnitrophota bacterium; assembly: GCA_023247725.1. Classification (GTDB taxonomy): domain Bacteria; phylum Omnitrophota; class Gorgyraeia; order Zapsychrales; family JAHFFX01; genus JAHFFW01. The sequence continues at coordinate 42,402 of JAHFFW010000019.1, forward strand.
GGCACGCAGGCCACGGGGAATTTCTTCCAAATTTCCAATCAGGTTTCCCTGGGGCATAGTGAAGAGGACATCATTCAAAATATCAACGGTCTCATTCGTCAAATCATTGAACAGGAAGAGCAGGCCCGTCAGGCTTTGTTGATGCAAAATCGTCCGATGCTGGAAGACAAGATCTGGCGGTCCTTGGGAATTCTCAAAAATGCCCATATCATCTCGAGCCAGGAAACCATTGAATTATTGTCCATGGTCCGTTTGGGTGTGGACGTTGGGCTCATCAACAATGTGAGCCGCGTAACGATCAATGAACTGTTTATGATGATGCAGCCGGCGCATCTGCAAAAAATGGAAGGTAAAAAATTGACATCTGCCGAACGCGACTCCAAGCGGGCGAGTTTGATCCGGGAGAAATTGGCCCCGCAAAAAGCCAGTCAGTAAGCCCGGTAAAGAGGGGTTTCCGTCGGCGGCTTTCCCTCTCCTCTCCGGGGTAAATATGGTTAGGATTTTTTAAAGTCAAGCGGTGGGAAGATTATTAACACGAGTAGCGGAGGTGATTTGCAATGTTTAATCGATTCACGGAACGTGCCAGAAAGGTGATCGTTTTTGCCAAAGAAGAGGCGAGACGCTTCAACCATGATTATATTGGAACGGAACATTTGTTGTTGGGATTGATCCGAGAAGGCGAAGGGGTGGCGGCCGCCGTCCTGCAGAAACTGGGATTGGATCTGGAAACCATCCGGATCGAGGTGGAAAAACTGGTTCAGCCTGGTCCGCAAACGCAGGTCCTGGGCGATATCCCTTTTACCCCGCGCTCCAAAAAGGCGCTGGAACTCTCGGCGGAAGAAGCTCGGGCGCTCGGTCATAATTATATCGGGACCGAGCACCTTCTCCTGGGTTTGGTCAAGGAAGGCGAAGGGATGGCGTATCGGGTTTTGCTAAACCTGGGACTTGATTTAGGCAAAGTTCGCAATGAGGTCATGGAACTTCTGGGTTCGGGCGTGCCGGGCTTTGGTGCGCAGGAAACCCAAAAATCCGGCAAGACTCCCGCGATCGACGCCTATGGCCGTAGTTTGAATAAACTGGCCAAAGAAGGAAAGCTCGATCCCGTCATTGGCCGGCAAAACGAAATTGAACGGATCGTGCAAATTTTGAGCCGTCGGACTAAAAATAATCCGGTGCTTTTGGGTGAGGCCGGCGTCGGTAAAACCGCGATCGTGGAAGGCCTGGCCCAGTTGATCGTCGCCGGTGAAGTGCCGGAGGTCCTGCGCGATAAAAACATTGTGGTCCTCGATTTGGCCTTGATGATCGCGGGAACCAAATACCGCGGCCAATTCGAAGAGCGCATCAAGGCGATCATGGATGAACTTAAACGTTCCGGCAAAATCATTTTATTTATTGATGAGCTGCATACCCTGGTTGGCGCCGGTGCCGCGGAAGGCGCCATCGATGCGGCCAATATTTTAAAACCGGCTTTGGCGCGCGGAGAGATCCAATGCATCGGCGCCACGACCCTCGATGAGTACCGCAAACACATCGAAAAAGATTCTGCTCTCGAGCGGCGTTTCCAAACGATCATGGTCGATCCTCCATCGGTGGATGAAGCGGTCCGCATTCTCAAAGGGTTGCGGGACAAATATGAGGCCCATCATCGCGTCAAATTTTCCGATGAGGCCCTTGACGCGGCGGTCAAGCTTTCGGACCGCTATATCTCCGGCCGGTTTCTGCCGGACAAGGCCGTCGACATTTTGGATGAGGCGGGCTCCCGCGCGCGTCTGCAGGCCATGGTCGTTCCGCAGGATATCAAGGATTTGGAGTTGCGCATTGATCAATACAAAAAAGAAAAAGAGGCCTTTATCAAGAGTCAGGATTTTGAAAAGGCCGCCAAGATGCGCGATCTCGAGCGCGAGACCCGCGACCAGCTTGACCGTATGCGGGCGGAATGGCAGGCGAAAAGGGATAATGTGACCTTGACCTTGGGCGAAGAAGATATTGCCAGGGTGATTTCCCAGTGGACCAAAATTCCCTTGGTGCGCCTCGAGCAGAAAGAAAGCGAGAGGCTCTTGAATATGGAACAGCATCTCAAAGAGCGCATCGTCGGACAGGATGAGGCCATCAGTGTGATCGCGCGGGCCGTGCGCCGCGCGCGGGCCGGCATCAAAAATCCCAAACGTCCGATTGGTTCATTCATCTTCCTGGGCCCGACCGGCGTCGGAAAAACTTTGGTGGCGAAGGCGCTTTCGGAATTTATGTTTGGCGATGAGAATGCCCTGATTCAAATTGACATGTCGGAATATATGGACAAATTCAATGTGTCGCGTTTGATCGGAGCGCCCCCGGGTTATGTCGGTTATGAGGAAGGAGGCCAACTCACCGAAAAAGTTCGGCGAAAACCATATTCTGTCGTGCTCTTGGATGAAATCGAGAAGGCCCATCCGGATGTTTTCAATATCCTTCTGCAGGTCTTTGAAGAGGGACGACTGACCGACAGTCTGGGCCGCAAGGTGGATTTCCGCAACACGATCATCTTTATGACCTCGAATGTGGGTGCGGATATCTTGCGAAAGAAGGGCTCCTTGGGTTTTGTCTCGCAACGAGAAGGAATCGAATACACGGATATGAAAGACCGATTGATGGAAGAAGTCAAAAAGACCTTCAAGCCGGAATTCCTCAATCGCATTGACGACAGTATTGTCTTCCAGTCTTTGACCCGGGAGCATTTGTCGAGGATTGTGGAATTGGAAATCCGGGAGGTCGCCAACCGTTTGAAAGAACAAAATATTGAAATCACACTCAGTAAGCCCGCCCTCGAGCTTTTGATCGAAAAGGGATTTGATCCAGTTTTCGGCGCCAGACCTTTGAAGCGAACGATTCAGAGGCTTTTGGAAGACCCGCTCGCCGAGGAAATCATTTCGGGCCGATTCAAAGAGGGCAGTAAAGTGAGGGTGGACCGGAAAGAAGATCAATTGGGGTTTGAATAAAAGGTTCCTGTAAGTTTTAAATGGGTAAGTAATGGTTATTGAGCTGAGCGAAATCCAGTCGTCCTGTTATCAAGAACACAACAGTTCTAAAGTATCGAAACGTGCTGAAGCCCCGGGCCT
>JAHFFW010000020.1 GCA_023247725.1 Candidatus Omnitrophota bacterium
GAACGAGTCTACGGTTCAAAAGTATATTCAGGAGCAAGGGAAAGAGAAAGAATATCAAAAAATATATCAACAACATTAACGCTTTTCTAATACCCCGTCAGCTTGCTGCGGGGTAGTTTAATAAAAAAATTTTGGAAGGACATTACAGGATGGTTTGAAAGAAATTCTTGAACCACTGAATCGACTTTGGTAAAGACAATTCTTCCGCGCGTTGTCGGGCATTCTTGCCCATATTCTGGCAGGCATCCTTATTCTGGCTTAAGAAGCGAATGGCTTTGACATAGTCATCCGGATCCTGGCAAAAAAAAGAATTCTCTTTCGAACAGTAATCCCGGATCGAGCCAACGTCCGACACGATCTGTGGTAATCCGCAGGCCAATCCAGCGACAATGGAATTGCTGCCCACCGTATCCTCCAGGACCGACAAGCTGGCGTCGGCTTCTTGAAGTTTATTTAAAAGTTCAGGTTCTGGCATATACTCGTGCAGGACAACGTTGGGAAGCCCTTGAAAGGTCGATTTTAAGTCCGCCATCCCGGCGCAGATATGAAAATTGACCTGGGGACATTGCAAAACGATCTGTTTTAAAACCGGCGTATTCCTTAATAGCATTCCAAAAACGATCACCTTGAGTGGTTGGTCTGTCAGAGGTTTTTCTTTGGGATGATAATAATCCGTGTCCACATAATGAAAAGTTTGTTTGAGTTTAGCCCCGTATCCCAATCGATCAAGGAATTTGGCCAAACTGCTGCCGTAGACCACAATGTGATCGATCAAGTCCAATGCCGAACGAATGTGATCCATTGTCCAATATTTCAAGAGAAGCCCTTCTGGCAAATGGACCAACCCCACCATGGGTTGATGCACCTTGCGCTTGCGTAAATTCAATACCAATTCTTCCTGATTCGCGTTGCCAATAGGAGACAGATATTCCATCAAAAACAGACCATCGGTCCAGGGGGAGGTGAAATACGCATAATATTTGGCAAGGTCGACCGGCTTTGGGTAGTCTTTCGGCAAATTGCAAAAGCAAAAGAAGGGAAACCCCAAATTTTTTTGCAGGCATTTGGCAAAATAGCCCATTCCGGCGTGATTGTTCGCCGTGCCCGGCCAAAGATAATAAAATGCCCGAATGCGTGGACTTCTCATAATGCGTAAAATATACCTTATGTTCGGCGGGATTGCAATCGCCGCCCTTTGTATCTCTCTCTCACCCCGGGGGTGAGAGGTGGCCATTTTTATTGTTATGAAAATCGCTATCAAAACCCAACCCGAAGATTTTCGTGTTCAAGAAATCGTTAATTTTTTTAGCTTTAGATCGTCATTCGGCGTTTTTGGTGATAAATCCTGTTGACTTGGATGGTGCGGCCAGCTTAGAATAGAATCCCTTTTAAAAAAGAATTTTTATGATCCGTTCCGATTTTATCCAAATCCTTGAAGCGGCAATCCAGGCGGATGCCTCCGATGTGCATCTGGTGGCTTACCATCCTCCCATTTTCCGCATTCACGGCGAATTGATTCCTGATCATTCCGATCCACTTGAGCCTCTGGAAATGCAGAGGCTGCTTTATTCCATTCTCACGGATAAACAAAAAGCAACCTTTGAAGAAACTTGGGAAGTGGAATTTTCCTATTTTGTTTCGAAGGATTTTCATTACCGCGTCAACATTCATCGGGAAAAAGGTCACGCGGCAGCCACCGTGCGCATCATGCCGACGCAGATTCGCACGACCCTCGAATTGGGTTTGCCACCCAGCGTCGTGCAGCTGGCCCGTAAACGCAATGGGCTCATCATGGTGACCGGCACTGCTGGCAGTGGAAAGACAACGTCCTTGACCGCGATGGTCAACATCATCAATAATGAGCGCAAATGCAAGATCATAACGATCGAAGATCCCATTGAATACGTTTATAAATCCAACAAGAGTCTCATTATCCAAAGGGAAGTTGGCTCCGATACCTTGTCGTTTACCAACGCCCTGAAATTTGCGTTGCGCCAGGATCCGGATGTGGTCGTGATCGGTGAAATCCGTGACCTCGAATCGATTTCCATGGCCTTGACAACGGCGGAGACCGGCCATTTGGTACTGACGACGTTGCACGCCGCGAGTGCCGTCGAATCGATCAACCGGATCATTGACGTTTATCCCGCTGGCAAACAGGAGCAGATCCGGGTTCAATTGGCTGATTGCCTTTTGGCCGTCATTGGTCAAAACCTTCTTCCCCGGCGAGAAATGCTGGGCCGGGTCTTGACGTGCGAGATTTTGGTGGGAACCCTTTCGGTCCGCAACATGATCCGCCGCGGCGCTTTATCCGAAATCCGAGGTCATATGGAGGCCGGCGCGGATGAAGGCATGCAAACATTGGAACAATCTCTTTCAGCGCTTGTGCATGAGGGTCTCGTCACCAAAGAAACGGCCTTGAAATACGCCCGCCATTCCAAATTGCTGCAGTGCTAAGGATCTTCATTCAAAATGATTTGGATCATCCTTTTGTTAGCGACGATCCCGGTCGTCCACGTCATCCAGAGTGGCATCATTAAGGAACGGCTCACGAAGGTCAATCAAGTGTTGGCCCCAATGGACGCCCAGTTCCAAAGGCGATTAAATTTGATACCGGATTTGGTTGCCTTGCTCAGTATCCCCTTGCAATCGGCGGATCTTTTGGCGGAATTGACGAAGCTCCGCAATAAATCGATTTCGCCTTTTCTGGCCGAAGAAGAGAAGATCAGTTTGGATAAAAAGCTTTCGCAGGTCTTAAAGGAAACCCTGGAGGCGGCTGATCAAGTCCCCGCGATTACCACCCACTCGCGTTTTCGGCAGCTGCACAACCTTTTCTATGACATCGAGGCTCAACTTGGCCAATTGCGATCAGCCTATAATGAAGCGGCGAAAGAATTCAACGCCTCTTTTCGAAATTTTCCAACCAATGTCTTCGTATCGCTGATGAATTTGAAGGAAAAGGTGCTTTTTTGACATTCGCGTGTCGTAAAGGCAAACCTTATCTTTTCAAATGAAGAATCTGATTCGAAATACCCGGAATGTTCTGCTATTAAAAAAGATCACCTTCATTCTGCTTTTTACTTGTTTTGTTTCGGTCATTGGCAATCTGACCATCCTGTTCGTTGAGGCCACGCCGTTTCGTCGCGTTATCTTAGTCAGTTTTGTCGTTTGTTTGCTCTGCCTTTATATTGTTCTGCGGAAAATCCTTTTCGATCTTCCCCGGCACTTCTTTAAAGAATCCAGGGTAAGCCCGTCGGCCCAATTGGCCTTGAACAATGCCGTCGGACCAGCACCATGGTATTGGAAAACATTTCCTTCGATCCAAGGAAGCCAAAAGAATAAATATGGATGGAATTACCACGGCAGTCGTGGCAAGCATGCTTACCTGGTTTCGTTGTCCTGCCCCGGCGATTCCGAAAACATCAAATTGGTCGTCAATACTTACACCCGGGCTTTTTTTGTCCCACCGCACTACGTCGGTTTATGGTTCATGGATAAGACCAACATCAAAATCCTTTGTTTCGATCCAGATAAAATGCCGAGCTTTATTTTGGAGGAACTCCCGGAGGATTTTCGCCGGTCGAAAGAGGCTTTTTATAGCCTGGGTACGCCCGTGTGTTCTGTGGGAATCCCTCGATCTTTGCAGGAGGGCGAGCATGAATTGCGTTTTCCCGTCCCATTGCAACTTTTGGAGGAAATTTTTTTGGTTATTCCTTACGCTCAAGGCCAAGCGGCCTACGCAAATTTTGCGATTTATCCGCAAAATGGCAAAGTCATGGTGATGCCGCAAAAGTGGTTTACCAAAGAAAGTTTTGATTTAGGATATGAATGGATCACCCGCATCACCCGCGATCCTCAAACCGGAATCCTGTATGGGGATGGAGTTCGGATTGGAATCTTTGAATTGACGCCAGATGGTTGTCAGATCGCGCGGTGGGTGGGGGTTTCCTAAAAATTGTAAGATGAGATAAGGAGGTCAAGATGTTCAAGGGATTTAAAAGAAGCGGACTGATGGCGGGATTGGGGATTTTATTTTGGGTGTCTTTAGTATCGGCGAAAACTTACCTGACCGATTCCAATCGCCTGGCGCTCAAAGGCTATGATCCGGTCGTGTATTTTGAGGAAAACCGGACGAGTCCCGGCAGTGAATATTATCAATATGAATGGAGCGGGGCGAAATGGTACTTTACCAGCGCCGGAAATAAACAAAAATTTTTGGCGAGCCCCGAGAAGTATGCCCCCCAATATGGCGGTTATTGCGCCTACGATATGCGGCAGGGAACAAAAACCGAAACCGATCCGGAGGCCTGGGTTATTGCGGACGACAAGCTGTATTTATTTCACAATAGCACCGTCAAGGCAGAGTGGGATAAAAACCGTGAGGACAATATCAAATCCGCCAATGAGAAATGGCTTGCCATGACCAAAGAGGGAAAGACTTAAAACAGTCTGAAGGGGACAGTCGCTTTGTCCACCTCTCACCCCGGGGGTGAGAGAAGGGCCTAAAAAGATCCTCTCACCCCCGGGGTGAGAGGTGGACCCATTGATTTTATGATGAAGCGTTCCGTCGATGGCGAAAGAATTCAACCAACCCCGGCACCAGTGATAGGACGATGATCGCGAGGATGACAAAAGAGAAATTCTTTTTGACAATTGGTAGATTACCAAAGAAATATCCACCCATAATGAAGATTAAGACCCACAATCCTCCTCCGATCACATTATAGAGAAGGAATCGTCTGTAGTTCATGCTTCCTGCCCCTGCCAAAAAAGGCGCGAAGGTCCGGATGATGGGCAGAAAACGCGCCAGGATAATTGTCTTGCCACCATGCCTCTCAAAGAACTGATGGGTCCTTTCTAAGTATTCTGGTTTTAAAAAACGGATCCTTTCTCCGCGAAAGATCCGGGGCGCCAATAAATGCCCGATTCCATAATTGAGGGTATCGCCCAAGATCGCCGCGCCACTTAATAAAAGGATGACCCAGGTATGCTCCAGCGAACCCTTGGCGCACAGCGTCCCAGCGACAAAGAGCAAGGAATCTCCGGGCAGAAAGGGAGTGATGACCAAACCGGTTTCGAAGAAGACAATGAGGAAAAGAAAAAGATAAGTCCATGTCCCGTAGTTTTGGATGGCCGCGCTTAAGTGGTCATCCAGATGCAGAAAAGATTGTCCCAGCTGAATAATGAAGTCCAAAGAGATCCTGGTTATGGACGATTCTTCCTCTAATTTTTTTCGCCCTGCCGTGAGCGGGGCTTCGCAGCAATATTCTCGAGCAGAATAATTGCTCCGAAGCAAAAGCAACATTCCTATTGCTTTTGTGCAGGAGAATAATGTGAATACACAGATTATTTTGACTTATGTTATCATTCGAAGGTATCATGTCCATCAAAAAGTGGACTTCTTATGGAATATTTTTTTATTCCCTTAACGGCATTATTGGCTTCGGGCCTGACGCTTTTTTCGGGTTTTGGGCTGGGCACTATTTTAATGCCAGTCTTTGCAGTTTTCTTCCCGGTGGAAGTGGCGGTAGCGTTAACGGCGATTGTGCATTTTTTGAATAATCTGTTTAAACTGTGGCTGGTAGGCAGACAAGCAAAAAGGATCATCATCATTCAATTTGGTTTACCCGCCATGGTCGCGGCGATTCTGGGAGCGATGGCGCTTCATCGTTTGGAAGGCCTGTCAGATTGGGGGAGGTATCATCTTGGATCCCGGGAGTTTCATATGACTCCCATCAAGGTCATCATGGCCGTTCTGATCATGGCCTTTGTTGTCCTGGAGCTGAGCTCTCGCTGGCGAAAACTGGCGTTTGACCGAAGGCATCTGCTCTGGGGAGGCCTTTTAAGCGGGTTCTTCGGTGGACTTTCTGGTCATCAGGGAGCGTTACGCAGCGCATTTTTGATTAAGTGGGGGCTCACCAAGGAAGAGTTTATCTCGACGGGCGTGGTCATCGCCTGCCTCGTTGACGTGGCGCGAATGTTTGTTTACGCTCATAATTTTCCGAGTATTGAATGGAAACTTCAAACCCCCTTGCTCAGTCTATCGGTTTTGGCTGCATTTTTGGGTGCTTGGATTGGGAATCAATTGGTTAAGAAGGTGACGTTGCGGTGGATCCATATCCTCGTTTCTTTTCTTTTAAGTGTGATTGCCTTAGGGTTGGGTTTTGGTTTGATTTAAGTCGATTCCCCATTTGACACTGCCGGAGGCTTCGATTATGATACTTTCCACTTAACTTTTGGGTGTCTTTATTGAGGAGGAAATCACATGGCCCAATCGGTCTCACCGAATCCGGAAGAATGGTCAAAAGAACAAAAGGAATTATGGCAGGAATTGGACCGGCACTGGGAACTCTTGACGCAGGCCAAGGTCAATGAATTTCTAGAGTATATCCATCCGGAATTTCGTGGATTCGGCCATGAAAGTCCATTGATGATTGACAAGAAATGGCTGGCGAAGTGGGTCGGGTTTTGGTGCGAAACAACCCGTTTCCCTATCCATTATGTGAGTCCCATCAGCTGTGGGATTTTTGGCAACATCGGCATCCTGCAATATTATTTGTTCACGATCGAGAAAAATGTGGAAGGCGCCGGCCGGTCGGTGCGCCGCTACACCATGACCTGGATGAAGGAAAACGGCCGATGGCACGTCATTGCCAGCCATAATAATGTGGCCACCGAACAGGTCAGAGGCCGATAGTCCAATTTTGTTTGCAAATTTATCTTGTCTTGGCAATACCTCTCTCCCTTTTGACGCCTCCCCTTGAAATTGAAAGGAGAAGTAATCGCTATGGAACCATTTCAAGCGTTCATTCTGGGAGTGGTCGAGGGCGTGACCGAATTCTTGCCCATTTCTTCGACGGGTCATCTTATTTTAGTCTCCAGGCTGTTAGGAATCGAACCCACCGAATTTCTTAAGACATTTGAAATCTCCATCCAATTGGGCGCCATTCTGGCGGTGGTGGTGCTTTATGGACGCTCGCGTTTGTGTCAGGGGCCGATCCTGGGACGGGTCTTGGCCGCTTTCTTGCCGACGGCAATCCTGGGATTTTTGTTATACCGCCTCATCAAGAAATACCTTTTGGCGGATTATATCCTGGTGACGTGGACTTTATGTCTGGGAGGTTTATTGCTGATCTTCTTTGAAATTTGGCATCGCGAAAGAAATGAAACGATTGAAGAGATCCGACAAATGACTTTCAAGCAGGCCATCGGAATTGGTTTTTTTCAGGCCCTCGCCCTGATCCCCGGCGTCTCTCGCGCTGCGGCAACCATCGTCGGAGGTTTATTGCTGGGAATGAAACGAAAAACGATCGTCGAATTTTCCTTCCTCTTGGCAGTTCCCACCATGGCCGCAGCGACAGGCCTCGATCTGTATAAGAACTGGAATCTATTGAACTACCACCAAATTTTTATCTTGGCATTGGGCGCCGTCACCGCTTTTGTGATGGCTATCCTTAGTATCAAATTCTTGCTGTATTTTGTCCGGAATCACACCTTTATTTCTTTTGGTATTTACCGGATTCTGGCCGCTGCCTTGTTCGCCTATTTATTTGGATCGGCACTAAAATGAATCGCTGGAAAAAGGCCCTGGGGCTTTTATCGCTCATTTTGTTTCTGCCGTGGGGGATTGAAGCCAAATCATTGGACGAAGAATCCGAACCACCCGTCGCTATGAAGGCGCCCCAAAACCAGCGGGCGTTGACCTTAAAAGAATGTTACGATCTGGCCTTGATCCAAAGCGAGACGATCGGTCTTCAGACGGAATTGATTGAAGAAGCCCGCGCTCATTTTCTGCAGGCAATCAATGGTTTTATGCCCACCATCAGCTATTCCTACGCCGACCGTTACCAGCACGGTCCGGGCACATCGAATTTTTCTCTGCGGGAGATTCCGGAAGAAAAGTTTGTTTTAAGCCAGCCTTTATTTGCCGGATTTAAGGAATTTGCGGCTATCACCGCCGGCCGGGCACAGCGCCGGCAAAGGGAAGAAGAACTTCATCGCGCGCGGCAATTATTATTCACGGATGTTTCGGATGCCTTTTATCTTACCCTCAGCTACGAGGAGGAAAAAGCGGCCCTCGAAAATATTCGTTCAGCGCTGGAAACAAGGATTGACGAATTGCAAAAACGCGTGGATCTGGGCAGGTCGCGGTTAAGCGAGGTCGCAAGCGCCGAGGCCAGGCTGCGTTTTGTGGAAGCGGACTTGCAAACCTTGCTGAGCGAAGAGGAAATCGCCCGGCAGATGCTGGAGTTTTTGACCGGGAAAACGGTCACCGCCTTGGACGATTCCCCATTCCAACCAGAGGTCGTCGCAGAATCAGAATATTTAGCGAAGGCGAACGAGCGTCCGGATGTGCAGGCGGCTCGGGAAGCGCTCACCGCAGCCAAGAAATTCATCGTGGTCCAGCGAGCAGAATTCTTTCCTACGGCCGCGCTCAACGGGAATTATTACATCAAACGAGTTGGCAACGCCGCTGATGTGGATTGGGACCTCACCATCAATGTCGATGTCCCGTTGGTTCAAGGGACGGGACCTTGGGGCAATGTGAAACTCGCCCGCTCGCAGGCCAACCAGGCCGAGTTGCAGTGGCGCAAGGCCCAGAGAACTGCTCTCTTAGAAATCCGCAACGCCTATACCCGATATACCTCGGCTCTTCTGCGCACGAAGGCCTTGGAAAAGGCGGTCACAGCCGCGGAAAAAAATCTTTCTCTGCAATCGGAAGATTATCAATTGAATTTGGTCAATAACCTCGAAGTCCTTCAGGCCTTGGAAGACGTTCAAAACCAACGAAGAGAGTATGTCCGTTCTAAAAATGCGATGAAGCAGGCGTATTGGAATCTGCAGGTCGCCACCGGGATGATCAACCCATGACCCTTTCGGATCTTTCCATCCGCCGCCCGGTTTTTTCTTGGATGCTGATGCTCGGCCTCATTATCTTTGGAATCATTTGCATGTTCCGTCTGGGGGTCGCGCGCTTGCCGAATGTGGATTTTCCCTTCGTCAACATTCGTCTCACCTGGGAAGGCGCCTCCCCCGAGGTGATGGAATCGGATGTCGTCGATGTCGTGGAAGAAGCGATGACCAGCATTCAGGGAATCCGCGAGATCACCTCTTCGGTCCGTCAGGGCCAGGCCAACGTGACGATCGAATTGGAACTCGATAAAAATATTGACGTCGTGGTTCAAGATGTCCAGACCCGGCTCTCCCAGGCCCAGCGACAACTTCCGCGCGATTTGGATCCACCGGTTGTCACCAAAACCAATCCCGAGGATCAGCCCATCCTCTGGATCGCGGTGCGCGGCAGCGTTCCGTTGCGATTCATGATGGATTATGTTCAGAATTATTTGGAAGACCGATTTGCCACGATCAGCGGCGTGGGGGAGGTTTTCTTGGGCGGTTTCCTGGAAAGAAATTTGCGGGTCTGGATTGATGCGAAGAAACTGGATCTTTATCAGCTAACGGTCCTCGATGTCATCAATGCGATTCAACAAGGGCATTCGGAGGTTCCGGCCGGCCGTATTGAAACGCCCACCACCGAAATGAATGTCCGTTCGATGGGCGAGGCGATCAATACCGAGGAATTCGGCAATATTGTTATCCCCCTCCGGGGAGGACAGCCGGTTTACAAACCGATTTACTTAAAAGACGTCGCGACCATTGAAGATGGCCTGGCGGATTTGCGCCGTATCTCGCGGTTTAATGGCGAGCCGGCGGTGGGGTTAGGGATCCGCAAACAACGCGGCGTCAATGAAGTGCAGGTGGCCGCTCGTGTCTTGAAACGCCTGGAAGAAATCAAAAAGGAAATTCCGCCTGGAATCCATGTGGATCTGTCGGTTGACCGAACCAAATTCACCCGGGCCGCGGTGCAGGAACTTGGATTCACCATGGGACTTTCCGCCCTGGTGACGTCCTTGGTTTGCTGGATCTTTTTAGGATCCATCAGTGCCACGCTCAATGTCTTGATCGCGATCCCGACCTCGATTCTCGGCGCTTTCATCGTCATGTACTTTCTGGGATTTACTTTAAATACCTTTACGATGATGGGGCTTTCCTTGGCCATTGGCATTGTGGTCGATGACGCGATTATGGTTTTGGAAAACATCGTTCGTCATCGGGAAATGGGTTTGCCCCGTCTAGAGGCAGCCCGCGTAGGCGCCAACCAGATTGCCTTTGCCGCGATGGCAACAACCCTGTCTGTTATCGCTATCTTTCTGCCGGTGACCATGATGTCGGGCGTGATTGGAAAATTTTTTTACGAATTCGGAATCACTTTATCGATCGCGGTTGCGATCTCACTTTTGGAGGCCCTGACCTTGACGCCCATGCGCTGTTCCCAATTCCTTTCCATGGGACAGCGCCAGACATCCTTTGGCCAATTCGTCGAGCGCACCTTCAAAAGACTTTCCATATCTTATCATGACCGATTGGCCTGGGTGCTCAATCACCGGGTATTGATTTTGCTTGCTTCTTTCGCCATCTTTGTCGGTTCTCTCTTTTTATGGAAAACCTTGGCCAAAGAATTTATTCCACCCCAGGATCAAAGCATGTTCCTGGTCCGGCTGCAGACGCCGCCGGGTTCTTCGATCGAATTCACCGATGAGAAATTCAAGCAGGCGGAAAAGTTTATTCTGTCCCGGCCCGAAGTCAATGGCTATTTTTGCTTCATCGGAGGATTCGGCGGAGGAGAGGTCAATAGCGGCCAGATTTTTATTACCTTGAAGGAGTCGGGAAAACGTCCGGTACAGCCGCCTTATCAAAAGCCCCCGACGCAAAAGGATGTGATGAATTATTTTCGTAAGGAGTTAAGTAAGATTCCTCAGATTAAGGCCGCCATCCAGGATTTGTCCCAAAGTGGTTTATCTGCCCAACGAGGGTTTCCGGTTGAGATGACCATCTTAGGACCGGATTGGGATCAACTGATCGAATATTCACAAGAGATTGTCAGACGGATGCAACAAACAGATTTGCTGGCTGATGTGGATACCAATTATGAATCGGGAGTCTCCGAGGTGCGGGTCATTCCGGATCGGGCAAAGGCTAGTGAACGAGGCGTTTCGATCGATGCGATTGGCCAAACCATCAATGCGCTCATCGCCGGAGAGCGGGTGGCCCGTTACACGCAGGGTGGCCGACGATATGACGTGCGCATTCGGCTGGTTCCGGAAGAACGCACGGCCGCGGAAAATATCAATGACCTCTGGGTTTGGAATAATCACGGGGAGCTTGTTCAACTGCGAGACGTCATGACCCTGACCCAAAAACAGACGGTGCAATCGATTACCCGTTCCAATCGGGAACGGGCGATCCAGGTTCGTGCCAATGTCGCCAGCGGAAAATCCCAGGCCGATGCCCTCGAGACAACCCGTCGGATCGTTCAAGAAGTGTTGCCGGCAGGCTACCGGCTGGAATCCGGAGGCAACACCAAAACTTTCCAAGAATCCTTCAGCGGTTTGTGGTTTGTTCTCTGGCTGGGCATTCTCGTTGCCTACATGGTGTTGGCTTCTCAATTCAATAGTTTCAAAGATCCGCTGACGATTTTGTTGGCGCTTCCTTTTAGTATCACCGGCGCTTTATTGGCCTTAAAAATTGCCAACCAGTCGATCAACATTTACAGTTTTATCGGCATTGTGCTCTTGATGGGAATCGTGAAGAAAAATTCTATCCTCTTGGTCGAGTTCACGAATCAAATCAAGGAGCAGGGAAAATCGGTCAAAGAATCCCTTTTAGTGGCTTGTCCCATTCGTTTGCGTCCGATTTTGATGACGTCGTTAGCCACGGTGGCGGCGGCCATCCCGCCGGCCCTGGCGTGGGGGCCTGGGTCCGAGGTCCTCATCCCGATGGCGGCGGCGGTCATTGGCGGTGTCATCGTATCGACGTTCTTCACTCTTTTTATTATTCCGTGTGTTTATAGTTTGATCAGCCTCAGATAAAAAAGGTCGACTCTTTGAGAAGAATCGATTTTGCATTGATGGATAGAACCGCGAACGGTATAATACCAACACGATATTTTCCATCTAGAAAGGACCTCCATGTCGAAACGAATATTGATTATTGAGGAGAAGGAGGGCTATAGTCAAGGTCTTCTGCCGGCCCTTAATGAACACGGTTACCTGGCCTTAACGGTCAATGATCCTGTAACCGGTATCCGCCAGGCCGAGGAGTTCAAACCCGACTTAGTGATCATTGATTTGGTTCATCCTAGTGATTCAGGCTTTGCTATCGTCGAACGATTGAAGCTTTCTGAGGAAACCCGACCGATTCCGATTATTGTGGTGAGCGGGTCTGGTTTTCCGGAGGACAAAAAGCGGATTTCTCAAGTGGGGGTTGTTGCGTTTATTGAACGGCCTACCGACAACAAATTTATCTTGGAAGCGATCCGCAAGGTTTTCCATGGAAAAAAATCGGCCGCCAAAATCGTGGTTGTCGATGATGATCCTATATTAGTCCGGCTGCTTCAGGCGCGCCTGAGTGCGAATGGGTTTGAGGTCATCCCCATCACGAACAGCGAGGAGGCCCTCAAAACGATTGCCACCGAAGATCCCGATTTGGTCATTACCGATATCATTATGCCGAATGTTTCCGGTTGGAAAATCACCCAAGAGCTCAAAAGCAACGAGGCCTTGAAGAACATCCCGGTTATTCTTTTAAGTTCACTCATCGAAAAAGAAGGCAAGGCGGAACGTCACGAGGTGGGCGACTATTTTCTCTCGAAGCCCGTCATGGTGGAAAAATTGATCGCGAAGATCAATGACATGCTCAAGACAAAACCATCCACTTAAATTCCATTTTTACTGGTCTTTTCCCATCCAAAAGCAGAGTGGAAGCCAGTATTAGACCTTTCTTTTCTTCGGGAAAAGGCAGTATTGACTTCCATAGCAATGCTTTTAATGGAAGAAAGGTCAATAAGTCAAGGAATGCGAAATAAAATTTTTTACCATAGTTCATCATTTTTTTTAAAGATGACATTCCTTGTGCTGGGGGTTCTGTTTTCGTGCATGGGGCTAGCCTTTGGCACCGATCAAAAGCCGACGGAGATCTCTCTGCAAGAGCTGCAACAGAAATATGTCCCGCAAGAAACTCCACTCGATTCATTTCATTTGGAATTGGACATGATGCGACAAGAGATGTATGCCTACGATGTGCCTTTATTCGACCCGATCTGGCGGAAAAAAGATTCCCAGGTTCATCATTCTTCCCAATTTAAAATAACGGCTCAGGAAGTCGATCAACCCTTGTCCACGCTGAGCAAAGCCGACCGAGCGATTCTTTATTATCCCCCAACTTCCAATCTGGCACCGGTTTTCCTTTTTCATAATGAGCAAGGCTGGGTCCTGGACCGAACCAGCATGCAAAATAGCATTGTCTTCGTTGGGCTCCGTTGGGTCGTTTTGGAAAATGACAATCCTTATCTTCCGCTGCTTTTTGACGTTTACGATTTGGAGCGGACGATGGTGGCGGAAAGAATGAGCGGTTATCGCCTTCGCGTAAGTAAACCAAGTCCCTTACACTCCTTCTATGGAACAATGCACCGGCGTTGGCAAGACACTGAGGCGCGCGATGATCAGTTCCCACCGAAAGAACCTCCAGCAAGCAAAACGAGGGAAGAATGAAAAAAATTTTGACCGTATTCGGGATTATCCTGGCGGTCTTGCTGGTGCTGGGATTTTTAAAAGACCAGCTCATCAAGACGGCGGTCACTACGGTTTTTTCCCGTATGACCGGTGCGCCCTTGAAGATCGATCATCTGAGTTTAGGGATCTTTAGCCAGTCCATTAAAATCGAGGGATTGCGGCTTTATAATCCTCCCGGATTTCCGTCGGAAGTGATGCTGGATGCCCCTTTGATCTTTGCCCAAATGGAGGTCCCGGCCCTGCTGAAAAATCAGATTCATCTGTTTTCCCTGGATATCAAACTGAAGGAAATGGTCATTATCGAGAATAAAGAGGGCAAGCTCAATGTGGATTCACTCAAGGTGGTCGAATCCCAAAAAAAAGAAGGCACCCCCGGACCGGAAAAGCCCTCCAAGGCCAGGCCCTCGTTCTTAATTGACGTGGCCAGGTTTGATTTAGGCCGCGTGGTGCACAAGCGTTACAAGTCCGGGGAGCAATACACCACCGAGGCCTTTGACTTGAATGTCAAAAACAAGGTTTATAAAAATATCACGAGTCCCGAACAGCTGGTTTTGCTGATTTTGGTTGAACATCTCAAAAGAACGGCCATCAAGAATGCCGCGATCTATGGCGCAGCGAACCTGGTGGGCGTTGCTTTTCTTCCGGCGGGTGTGGCGGCCGCCTTCCTGGGGGAGGCCAATGCCTCGGCGGATTTCAATGTCAGTTTTGACAAAGCTTATCAAACCAGTCTCCAATTCTTGTCGAAATCAGGTAAGATTCTGACCGAAGACCGCCAGCAAGGGTTGATCAAGGCCAAATATGAAGGCTATGATATTGTTGTGCGGGTTGTGACCAACCCCGATCAATCCACCAAAATCGATGTCCAAGCGAAAAAGATGCTTCTTCCCAAGGCCCAAATTGCCGGAGGGATCTTGCATGAAATTTCCCGCCAATTGCCGTAAACCTCTTTTTGCTTTATCGTTTCGCAGGGATTGCCCGGGCCATGTTTGACCCCCCCATGCCCAATCGGCCCTCACTTTTTCAACGAAGTAAAAATTTTTTCTTGGACCTTTGGCAGAAGTTATCAAGGATTGACGATACGCCGGAAAAAATCGCCGCCGGATTTGGTTTGGGTGTCTTTGCCGGTATTTTGCCAGGCATTGGTCCGGTCGCTGCCACCCTCATGGCGATCCTTTTGAGAGTCAACAAAATTGCCGCATTCTTTGGAGCCTTGTTGACGAATACCTGGCTTAGTTTTATCACCCTTATCTTGTCGATCAAAATTGGTTCCCTGTTAACCGGCTCGGATTGGCAGAGGGTCTATGCCCATTTCAAAGATTTATTTAAGGATTTCCATTTTAAAAAATTATGGGATACCTCGATTGATGAAGTCCTTGTTCCAACAGCCATTGGTTTTTTCATTGTGGGTTTAACGGCAGGGCTCTTGTCTGCCCTGGGGGTTTTATTTTTTTTGAAACAGTATAAGAAAAAAACCTCTTCGACTCCTTCATCGGAATAGCTCCCCGCCCTTTAAGGCCAGCGTATAAGTATTTTTCTTTGAATAGGATAAAACTTAAAGCCTATTTGATTTAAATAATGCACTGGTCAATCTTTATTATTTACATTTAGGGGTTCTTTTGCTAGAGTAGTGCCGCATTTTTCTTTGTGGCTCGCCCCTTTTAAAAAAATTTTATGCGAATTGCCATTTTTGCCTGGGAATCTATCCATTCGATTAGCGTCGGCGGTATTGCCATCCATGTGACGGAATTGGCCTGCGCCTTGGAGCGCAAGGGCCAGGAGGTGCATGTTTTTACCCGAATGGGTCGAGAGGACCATCCGGCCTATGAGCGGATCCACGGAGTTCATTACCACCGCTGCCCATATGCCTCTTCCCAGAATTTCATCGAAGAAGTCCATAACATGTGCCGGTCTCTGGTGAATGCCTTTTTTGCGACGGAGAATTACATTGGCCCCTTTGATGTCATCCATGCCCATGACTGGCTGACTTCCAATGCCGTTCTCTGGATCAAACAGGTGCAATCTATTCGAACTATTTTTACGATTCATTCCACGGAATATGGCCGGTGCGGGAATAATTTCTGGGAAGGTCAGTCCGCTGTGATTCGCCAACAGGAACGGCAGGCCACACAGGGTGTGGATAAGGTGATCGCGGTGTCCAAAGCTTTAAGGAATGAAATCAACTGGATGTACAACACTCCAGAGGAAAAAACCTCTGTCGTTTATAACGGGGTTAATCCATGGACCTATGGAGGGTGGGTCGATGCGGGAGCGATCCGGCGCTTGTATGGCATTGGTCCTATGGATCCGACGATTTTATTTGTGGGACGCATGGTTTATCAAAAAGGCCCGGATCTTTTGGTGGAGGCCATTCCCTGCATCTTGCGGTATTATAACAACGCCAAGTTCGTTTTTGTCGGCGAAGGCGGGATGCGTTGGAGTGTGCAAGACCGCGCCCGGGAAATTGGCGTTGAGGATGCCTGCCGATTCCTGGGCTGGCAGGATGGCTGGAGATTGACGGATCTTTACAAATCAGTGGATGTGGTTTGCGTTCCGAGTCGCAATGAACCCTTTGGCATTGTGATTCTGGAGGCCTGGAGCTCGGGAAAGCCTGTCGTCACGACTTCCGTCGGTGGCCCGAATGAAATCGTCTGGCACGATGTCACCGGCCTTAAAATCAATCCCCATCCAGAATCGGTGGCATGGGGGATTGGCACATGCCTCGAGGATTTTGATCATTGCCAGTGGATGGGGGCCAATGGCCGAACCGCCGTGGAAACCGCCTTTTCTTGGGATGTGATTGCTGATCACGTTTTAGATGTTTATACAACGTAGGCAAAATTTATGGCCCATAGAGAATTGGATAGATCGGAGGAAAAAAATGAAAGCTCCGAACTCGGCTTAAGCCCGCAAGCCATCCGTCGCAAGGGCCGAATTGGCAAAAAAGCCGACACCACGAAGAAATTGAGCAAAAAATTTTTCCTCAAAGAGAAAAAGAAAAATCTCGCCTTGCCTTCACTTAAGGAAATTAAAGAATTCTCCCGCCAGCAAGCCGCAACCAATGTCTTTTCGCAAGCTTCCCAAACGCCCGCGCCGACAAAGGGCTCCGTTGAGGAAATTCAACTTCCGCAGAGTTATGATGCCACGCGTTTAGGGTTATTGGTCAGAGACCCGCATTGGATTTATGCGATCTGGACGATTTCTCCTGCGGATGGGGATAAGATCGAGGAAGGGCACAGGACAAAGGACCAGCACCTGATTCTGCGAGTTTATGATGTGACCTTGGTGGATTTTAACGGTTCCAATGCGAATCATTCATTTGATATTGAGGTAGGGCAGGCGGACAACTGGTATATCAATTTATGGACGTCCCATGTGATGATTTGCGCCGAGCTGGGTTTGAAATCTTCCCGGGGAGAATTTGTTCCTTTGACGCGTTCGAATTTTGTGCAAACACCGCCGCACGGGGCCTCCTGGCGAACTGATCTTATCTGGATGCAGGTTGATCCACAACAACGCAAGGACGAACGCATTTACATTGAAGGCTACAAGTATGATCCCCGTTTTGACGCTGACGGTAATTTTTCATCGGCGAAGATGGGTCCTTCCTTTAAAAAAAGAAAGTATTCTCTGACCCGTTCGGAAATTCGGCTTTACTACGAAAGGCTTCTGCCGCGATTGCGGGAAGCCATCCTGGCGAGACTGCGCGGCATCCTAAAAAGAGGACGGATGGCGCTCACGGGAGAAACCTTGTCGGATCAAAAACGGATCCGGAGATTGATTCCGCGGTTACGCCAATGGCGAACCGGGGCTTCTGAATCTTTTTTGGATTTTGAGTCTCTCGAAGAGATGCGGTTGGGCAAAAAATTTTTCCTTCCCGGGGCGAGCGAACAGCTGGGTGCCAGTGCGTCCTTGCAGATCCAACCGCCGAAGCGAGAATTCTTTTTTGAGATTTGGGCCGACCTCATTGTTTATGGTCGGACCCAACCCGATGCGCATGTTTCTTTGCATGGCCAGCCTGTTTCCTTACGGCCCGATGGAACCTTCACCCTGCGCTACACCCTTCCCGATGGCCAATTCCCCTTTGATTTTAAAGCCGTGGCCGCTGATCAGAAAGAAAGCCGATCGATTAATACCCAAGTCCAGCGTTCGACGAACGTGATGCCTCCGGTGATGCTGAAGGGAAAAGTAGAATGATCCGTTGTGATGCGTGGAGCGCTGAAGAAATAAAATGATGGCTCAAGGTTATTTTTGTTTAGTCCTGCATGCCCATTTGCCGTTTGTCCGGCACCCGGAGGAGGAATATTTTCTCGAGGAGAACTGGCTTTATGAAGCCATCACCGAAACCTACATTCCGCTGATTAAGGTTTTGGAAGGATTATGGAAAGATCGCGTCCATGTTCGCGTGACCATGTCTTTGACGCCGACCCTGGTTTCCATGCTGCAGGATCCATTACTCCAGGACCGTTACCTGCGCCATTTGGATAAACTGATTGAACTGGCCGGCAAAGAGATTGAACGCACCGGTTTTATTCCCCATTATCACGGCCTGGCCCTCATGTATCACCACAACCTCCTGTCGGCCAGAGAGGTTTTCCTGCATCGATTTCACAAAGACCTTGTTGCTGCCTTTCGATTTTTCCAAGAGCAGGGAGTTGTCGAGATCCTGGCTTCGAGCGCCACGCATGGATTTTCTCCGCTTCTTAATGTCGAACCGCAAGCCGTCAGGGCACAGATCAAGCTCGGTGTCGAACACTACCGAAAAACATTTGGCCGCCAGCCCAAAGGATTTTGGCTGCCGGAATGCGGCTTTTATCCTGGGCTTGACGAGGTGCTCAAGGAAGCCGGTATCCAATATTTTTTCGTGGATTCGCATGCCATCATCCATGCGGACCCGGTTCCCGCTTACAGCGTGTATGCCCCGGTTTATTGTCCGTCGGGAGTGGCGGCTTTTGGTCGGGATTGGGAATCCTCCAAACAGGTTTGGAGTTCCAAGGAAGGCTATCCCGGCGATCCCGATTACCGGGAATATTACCGCGATATCGGCCACGAATTGGAATTCGATTATATCAAGCCGTATATTCATCCCATGGGAATTAGAGTCAATACGGGGCTCAAATATTGGCGAATCACCGGCAATACTCCTTACAAAGAAGCCTACCGTCCGGATTGGGCCAGGGAAAAGGCCGCGATGCACGCTGGCAATTTTCTTTTCAATCGAGAAAAGCAGGTGGAGCATTTATCCGCTCATATGGATCGAAAGCCCATGGTGGTGGCTCCTTACGATGCCGAGCTCTTTGGTCACTGGTGGTACGAGGGACCGCAATGGATTGATCTGCTTTTTCGGAAAATGCATTTCGACCAAAGCCGGGTTAAGGCCATTACCCCGTCGGAATATTTGCAAGAGTATCCCACGAATCAACTGTCCATGCCTTCGGCCTCGAGCTGGGGATATAAAGGATACAATGAGTTCTGGGTGGAGGGCACTAACGACTGGATCTGGCGGCACCTCATGTTGAGTTCCCGGCGGATGATCGATCTGGCCAAACAATTTTATCAACCGATCAAGGCCAACTGTGCGAACCTGGAGCAGCGGGCCCTGCAGCAGGCCGCCCGGGAATTGCTTTTGGCGCAAGCGAGCGACTGGCCTTTCATCATGAAAACCGGAACCATGGTCGCCTATGCGCATAAACGTTTCAATCTGCATATCACGCGTTTTAATCGGATTTACCAGGCCCTCATGAATTCTTCCCTTGATGAGAATTGGCTTGCGCAAGTGGAGTGGCGCGATCATATCTTTGCAGACATGGATTGCGCCCGATTTTTTCTTCCTTCGGGAAAAAAAGAGAAGGCCGGTGGCCGTCGTTCTCATCGATCGCCGGGCGGGCCTGCCCGCCTCGGGATCGAAGAGGCAGGCGGGCAGGCCCGCCCGCGTCGAAGGATCAAGGTTGAACATGCCCGAAACTCTGTCTAATCGTTTGCCTCCGATTGTTTTTGAGGAAAAATCCATGCGTCGTTTGCGCGGCGTAAGAAAGAGCTTTTATGCCAATCGATCTCCCTATCATTTTGAGAAGG
Source organism: Candidatus Omnitrophota bacterium (assembly GCA_023247725.1). Taxonomy (GTDB): domain Bacteria; phylum Omnitrophota; class Gorgyraeia; order Zapsychrales; family JAHFFX01; genus JAHFFW01. Next base: position 19,704 of record JAHFFW010000020.1, read on the forward strand.
TGAGTGCGGCCTTCGGCATCGCACTGCACATGCACCAGCCCACCATTCCTGCCTCGAATGCCGATTTATCCTCGGCGGAATTGATTAGCAATCTGCGTTACATGATGGAGCATCAGGAAATTCATGACAACCACAATGCCCCGGTTTTTTTTCAATGTTATCAACGCATGGCCGACTTGATTGCGCAACTGGTCGACCGAGGAAAGAATCCCAGGATTATGCTGGATTATTCGGGCAATCTCTTGTGGGCGCTGAGCGAAATGGAAAACGGCCGCGCCATCGAAAAATTACGAACGATCGCGAGCCAAGCCAAATATCAACCGCACGTCGAGTGGCTGGGAACCATGTGGTCGCATGCGGTGGTGTCCTCCACGCCTGTTCCGGACATCGATCTGCATATGAAGGCCTGGTTGCAGCATTTCGCCAATCTTTTTGGAGAAGAGGCCTGCCAAAGAGTAAAAGGTTTTTCGGCTCCGGAAATGCATCTTCCCATCGATCCGGATGTTTGTTACGAATATGTTCGGGCCTTGCGGGAGAATGGTTATGAATGGCTGCTCGTCCAGGAGCATACCATTCAACAGCCCGACGGCAAGCCCATTCAACGACCGAATTATCCGCACCGATTGGTGGCAAAAAATTCTTCTGGCCAGACGGCTGAGATCATCGTTCTCATCAAGACCCAAGGTTCCGATACAAAGTTAGTTGGACAAATGCAGCCATATTATGAGGCGAAGAGCAAGACCCCGCAAGATTACCAGGGCAAGGTTTTGCCGCCCTATGTGGTGCAGATCGGCGACGGAGAAAATGGCGGGGTCATGATGAATGAATTCCCTCCCGCATACTTCAAGGCCTTTGAAGAAATCGGATCTAACCCAGAAGGAACAGTGGCCATGAATGGTTCCGAATATCTGGAGTTTGTTCAAGAAACTGGTTTAAAGACCAGTGATTTTTTGCCGGTTCAACCGATCATGCAGAATCACATCTGGGAATTTTTCTCCGGACGTGGACGCGCGGATATGGAAAAGGCCATTCTCGCGTCACAAAAGAAATATCCAGGTTTCCATCTGGAAAAGGCCTCTTGGACCAACAACCTCAATTGGATTGAAGGTTATGAGAATGTCCTCGATCCGATGCGCCGCTTAAGCGCGGAATTCCATAAAAAATTTGACCAGCAAGCAGCCCCCTCACCGAATTCTTACCACCAAGCTCTTCTTTATTTATTATTATCCCAAACCAGCTGTTTTCGCTATTGGGGCCAGGGGATCTGGACCCAGTATGCCCAGGAAATCTGCCGTCGAGGAATGCAGGTCCTGCAAGCGGTTTATTCTGCTACGCCCCGCCGTGGCGGGGCTTCGCAGCAATAATAGAATATGCCCAAGCCAAAATTGGCGGTCCTAGGTGTTGGCATCATGGGACGGCCGATCGCCGAACAATTTTTAAGGGCAAAGTATCCCGTAGCAGTTTATAATCGCACCTTTGTGAAGGTCGCACCATTAAAGAAAATCGGCGCTTTGGTCTTCCGATCACCGGCCGAAGCGATTGCGTTTGGCGACATCATTTTATTGTTACTGAGCGACGCGGCGGCTATTAAGGAAACGCTTTTTACTGGCCTTTTCCCATCCAAAAGCAGAGTGGAAGCCAGTATTAGACCTTTCTTCTCTTCGGGAAAAGGCAGTATTGACTTCCACAGCCATGCTTTTAATGGAAGAAAGGTCAATAATCGGGATGCGCCTTTGGAGTTCAAAGAGAAACTGGTTCTTCAGATGGGAACGATCGCGCCCGAAGAAAGTCAAGATTTAGAAAGAAGAATTAAAATCCTAGGCGGCCAATACGCCGAATGCCCAGTCCTCGGCAGCATGGCCGAGGCGCGCGAAGGTCGGCTGATCCTTATGCTGGGTGCAAACACAGCGCAATCGAAGCGCTTGCAACCGTTATTGCGTGTTTTGGGTTCCCCTTTGGATGTTGGACCAGTTGGTTCGGCAGCCCTTTTGAAATTATGTTTGAATCAGTTGATCGCTTTGCATATCGTGGCCTTCACCCAAAGCCTAGCCCTGATAGAGAAAAATCATCTTAAGGTGAAACTTTTCATGCAGGTTTTACGACAGAGTTCACTGTACGCGCCGATGTTCGACAAGAAACTCGCCCGACTCTTGAATCACGATTACGCGAATCCCAATTTTTCAACGGCGCATATGCTCAAAGACGTGCGTTTGTTCATCCGTGAGGCTCAATCCCATGGCATCGAGACGGGAGTTTTAAAAAGCATCCGTAAAATTTTGGAGAAGACGATGGAGCAAGGCTTTGCTCAAAGTGATTACTGCGCCCTGGCAGAAATTGTTAGGGGATGAAAATCGTAACGATCAATTGATATCTGGCCCTAACATCAAGCGTTTCATTGATCGTTTTGTAAACGGAGGAGCCTTTATGATCCGACGAACCCTTCTTTTGTGGATTTTCTGGATTTGCGCCGCAACCCTGGCCTGGTCGCAAGAAGAATTGAGCCCCCTCGAATTCAAATTTGTTTGCGAGAAAGACAAGGAGCGATGCTCGGCTTATACCATTTTTGAAAGCGGCAAGACGATTTACATCCCGCAGAAGGTGGCTATGGGGATCGATGATATTGCTTCGGTGAAGGTTGTCCCGGTGAGCGAATCAAGTCCCTATGATTTACCGGTGCCGCTGTTGCGTTTTCAGTTCACCGAAGATGGCCGGTATAAGCTGGAGGAACTTTCCAAGGTGAATGTGAATAAGCAGATGGTCATCTTTGTTCATGGCCAGTTCTTATCCGCTCCCTATATTAGAGAAGCGATCTCAAATGGACTGCTGGATATCCCCATCGCCTCAGAGGAAAAGGCCCGGGCGCTCGCCCAAGAAACCAATCAGGCGAAAGGATCCCAAACTCCCTAGAGAAGAAGAGGTCAAAAAGACCGAAAAAATTTTCTTCTTGGGAAAAGCAAGATTCCAACCATAATGAGTGAAACCAGGCTCACCCACCGTCCCAAATAAAATGATAACGGACAAAAAGTAAATTCCACCCGGTGTTTTCCATTGAGCAAGAAAACCGATCGGATCAAATTGTCGGTTAAATAAACGTGACCAGGCTTTCCATTGACCCTCACCCGCCAATCCGGATGAAACGCGTCACTGAAAACCAGAAATCCGGGAGATTTCAGATCCGCTTCAATGACCACATCGTTGGGGGTGTAACGAATAATCCGGGCGGAGGAATCATCAACGAGGGGGGTTTCTTGGAGAAGCCCCAGAATTTTTTGATCGGGCCGTTCGTTGACCACAATGCCTTCGCGCAGATGGGCGTGTAACAATTTCAGGATTCTAAATGCCTTTTGCCCGTCGGCTTCAAAAGTAACTTTATGGACGACAAAGACGCGGGGGAAGGCATTGGGTCGGGTATAAATATCAACCTCATGTTGATAGACTAGCTCTAACGGTTCTTTTTTCATCCGGGCATCGAGAGCCCCTCCCCGTTTGGCCAAAAAATCATAAGGGGGGGTAATATAGTATTGAATTCCGAGAAGATTCGCAAAGTCCTGATTTTTCGAGCGAGGCAGGCGGCTGCGTAACGTCGTGGGACGAAAATCCGGAGCGAATTGATCTGGCACTAACAATTCATTCACAAAGTGGACAAAACGCTGGGGAAGCAGGCCAAAAAATATTCCCAAATCATCGACGCCGAAGGCACTGGCGGTATTCGGACTCAAGGCCCCGGAGTAGCCGTAGGCGCGCGTCCTTTCCGGAGAACTTTGCAGAAATTCGATATAATTCGTGCGGGGAAAAGAATCCAGTTTCCGGGGATGGACCGGATTAATGTATAGCGACAATTCCACTGTCACCAAGGTGAGCAAAAAGAGGGCAACCGTGCGGCGATTAAGATAATTCTTTTCTTTTAACCATAATAAGAAATGAAATACAGCCAAGATCACCGCGGCCAATATACTTGCTTTGATCGACTGCCCAAAATGGTTTGCCTCCTTATAGCGCAGAAGTTGACTCAGCGTCACCAGAGCGAGGGCTGTGCTAAAGACCAATGCCTTGCGAAAAGTATTTTTGCTTAGAAGAATCATTCGAGCGCCCATGCCGGAGGCCACGGCGGTCGAAAAGGCAGTCAAATGCGTCGTATGCGCGGTAAACCGGCAAACATTCAGTAAGGGCAGATAGCCAATCCAATTGATGAACCAAAGGCCGTAGGCCTTGGCCAGAAGCAGAAAGGCCATCCCGGCAAAAAAATAATTCATTCCTTTTTTTTGTTTTTGCCACAAACTCAAAATGGCCAATCCCAATGGCAAGACCCCCAAATACCCGCCCCACCAACCGGCAAAGGTCCAATCCCGCGTGACCGCCTGTTGTTGAAAGAAATGGGGCAAGGCCAAGGTGATAAAACGCTCCAGTTGCTCTTCGCTGATGATTCCCGTATGCGGAGGGTGCCCGCTCCAAAATTCAGTTCCCAGGTTGCGCAAGAATGGAAAAAGTGCGATGGCGGATAATCCGAGGCCTAAAGAATAAGCGGTGACGAGCCGGAACAGATTTTTTCCCCATCGCCCCTTTTGAGAAGATCCGCATAGGCGAACCACAAAAAATAAGAACCCGTAAAGGTTCACGAATAAAATGTGTTCCGGATGGCCGCCTAAAACGGTCAGGCCGACACACAAAGCGGAAAAACCGATGGCACGAAGGCTGGGCTTGTGAATCAAATTTTCAAAACTGATCAGCAATAACGGTGTTAGGATTTCCACGTTGGCGAACCAATACTGCAAAAGCACCATGGGGCCGCTTAACATGTAAGCGCTGCCCGCAATGAGTGAGGGAATCTTTTTAAAACCCAACCGTCGCATAAAAAGATAGGTGAGAAGACCAGCCAGAAAAAATCGCGAGACGATCAAAATATCCCAACTGTATACCTGCGGGCAAAGATACATGATCAGAGTTAGAGGAAAAAACATTCCGGCCTCCAACATGCCAGTGAGGGGAAATCCGCAGGCCTGGTGAGGATTCCACAAAGGAAAAATTCCCCGGTGGAGATTGCTTTTAATAAACTCGTACATCGGTTCTTCCAGGATGGCCGAGTCATTGCCATTGGTCGGTATGAAAGGGAGGCGGTTCCATTCTTGTCCGACGGGGCCGGTGTGGAGCGCCTGAGCCGAGGTGGTTGTGACCTTAAAGGTCTTTCCCAGAAAAAAGATATCGAAAAAAGTGAGGCAAAGAATAAGAAACAGGGCCGCGCTTATGACAAGAATTTCCTTAAATCGGGCCATAAAGAATTCCTTTGCTTTGCGCAGTGCAACCGAATTCGACAGTGAAGGGAATCAGGCGTTGATCCATATTAAAATGGGTTATTGGACAACGTCAAATCAATTGTAGGAAAGTTTCCCAACTTCAAGGCAAGCCAGGCGCTAAGCTAATGGGAATAATTTCGAAATTTTTTGCAGTTTTTAGGATTTTGACGCTTGCTTTTCTTTAGAACTCGTTTTATCCTAAGGGAAGTTTTTTCTTAAGTTAGGCAAAATGGATCCATGGCAAAAGCCTTGCCGGTCTTAAAAGTTCAAATTCTTTGGGAAAACGTTAGCGAGCCCTCATCTACTTATGTTTAGTCGTTTAGAGATTTTCCGCCGACGTTTTCGGCGGTTATTCAACCGGAGTTTATGGTCGATTCGACTCCTGGGTCTTTCTACGACCAAGGCTTCGGTCGAAGATCCGGGTCTAGTCATGGTCCAGATCGATGGTTTTTCCCACACGCAATTTCAAAGAGCCTTAAAAGACCACCGCCTTCCTTTTTTAAAGCATTTGATCGACAAGGAACATTATCGCGTGCATCAATGGTATTCGGGTTTGCCTTCCACCACACCGGGGATTCAGGGAGAATTGTTTTATGGAGTCAAGGGCTGTGTTCCCTCTTTTTGCTTTAAGGATCATGCGAGTCAACAGGCCGTCTGGATGATGGATTCGGATTTTGTGGGAACTTTTGAAGCCAAGCTCAAAAGACAGGGTGAAGGCCTATTGGCTGGCGGTAGCGCCTACAGCAATATCTTCACCGGCGGGGCAAAGGAACCGCATTTTTGTTTCGGAGACCTGGGTTGGAAAGGCATCTGGCATGCGATCAATCCTTTCATACTGCCTTTACTGATTCTTTTGTACATCGATATTTTTTTGCGGACTCTGTTTCTGTTGGTGATCGAATTTTTTCTTGCCGTCTTTGAATGCATTCGCGGAACGATCAAAGGTCAATTATTCATGCGCGAACTGGAATTGGTGTGGCTTCGGGTCCTGGTCTGTGTCTTTTTGCGGGAAATCATTGTCGCCGGGGCTTGCATTGATATCATGCGCGGGCTGCCCATCATTCACCTCAATTTTTTAGGATATGACGAACAGGCGCACGGGCGCGGACCGGCATCCAATTTTGCGCACTGGTCCTTGCGCGGCATTGATGATTGCGTTGGTCGTATCCAACACGCGATTCATCATAGCCCCGCCAGAAGCTACGATCTGTGGATTTATTCTGACCATGGTCAGCAAAAGACGTCGCCTTACTTGGTGAAATATGGCCGATCCGTCGGAGAAGCAATCGTGGAATTATTTGAAAAGACCTCTGCCTTTCTGCACACGCCCTTCCCCAAATCCAGCCGGATCAAAAGCCGGGCTAGTTTATTAAGATCTCGCAAAGGTGGTGCGCAAGGGGTTCCACTCAAGGTCGCTTCTTTTTCTTCCAAGGTCATCGTCACCGCCATTGGGCCAGAGGGGCAGATTTATTTGCAAGAGCCTTTTTCCGACGAGCAATTGGATTTGATGGCACAAAAATTGGTCAACGAAGTCAAAATTCCTCTGGTGATGGCCAGAAAAGGAAACAACGAATTGATCGCCTGGACGCCGCGGGGAAGATTCCTGTTGCCCCGAGATATTCAGGAAATTATCGGCGAAGACCATCCGTTTATCCAAGACATCAAAGAGGACCTCATCCGCATGTGTTACCACCCGAGTGCGGGCGATCTCATTTTCAGCGGTTGGAGTTGGGGGCAGGCTCCCATAAGCTTTCCTTTGGAATATGGGTCGCATGGGGGACTCGGCGTTGAGGAAACGCGTGCGTTTGCGCTTTTGCCCCTGGATGCGCCTGTGCCCGTACCGGAAAAAGGTTATTTGCGGCCGCTCGATTTGCGGCAGGCGGCGCTGCGTTTTCTCAAAAAAGAACCGTATCGGTTCTGCATTTGGCCTCCCCGAGGCCAAGCACCCAAAACCCTGCGGCTGATCAGTTACAATGTGCATGGCTGTCTGGGGATGGATGGCGCCATCACGACGGATCGAATCGCGCGGGTCATTGCCCGGCATGACCCGGACTTTGTCGCTTTGCAAGAATTGGATATGGGCCGCCCGCGCTCATCCGGTATGGATCAATCCGAGCGCATTGCGCGTAAATTGGAGATGAAATATCATTTTCATCCGGTTTTCAGCGTCGAGGATGAACATTTTGGCAATGCGATTCTTAGCCGTTATCCCATGACGCTCATCAAAATGGCCGCGTTGCCCCAACTGGCCCAACGCAAACATTATGAACCGCGCGGGGCGTTATGGGTAGCCGCTCAGATTGAGGGGCAAACGATTCAAATCATCAATACGCACCTGAGTTATTGGCCGCTAGAACGACTCGCGCAAGTGGACTGCCTGCTCGGAGACCAGTGGCTCGCCAGCCAAGAGGCGCAAGGTCCGATCATCTTGTGCGGAGATTTGAATTTGTTTCCGGGTTCATCTTTCTATAAAAAAATTTGCCGACGCCTCAATGATAGCCAAATCCAATTGAATAAAAAGCGACCATATCAAACCTGGTCGAGCAGTTATCCGATTGGCCGAATCGATTATGCCTTTATGTCTCCAGAATTCCGCGTGCAAACCGTCACTGTTCCCAGGACTTCGTTGGACAAAATTGCGTCCGACCATCTTCCCTTGGTGGTAGAATTTGTTTTCAATAATCCCGCTCCTAAAGAAGAAGTCATTTCCTAAAAAGGAAAAAGACATTTGAATTGGTTTAACGAGGAAATTATCCGGAGACCTGCGTGTCGGTGATGGGAGAGTCTGGCGTGGGTGTCGGCTTGATTCTTTTCGCTGTGTCGGGCGGGCGTTGGAAAAAGATTTTGGAGCCTTCCGCCAGCAAAAAGGCGGTCAGGATGAACAACGCAAGACAGGTGATCCCCACGGGATCAGCGGTGAAGTGGCCTTCGCAAAGCTGCGCAAGCCAGGGCCGGATGATGAGAAACAAAGAACCAATAGCAATGAGCACCATGAACAAGGAAGGCCACAGCGCCACTTTAAATTTTAGACGGAGTTTGAATAACCAGACCGCCAGCCCAAAGAGAACCATCGCTGCCAAGAGTTGATTGCTCGCGCCAAATACTGTCCAGAACATTTTCCAGCCTGGGATTCGATTCCCATGCCCATCGGTGAATTGCTTAGTCAAAAACCATAAGGGCAGGATCAAGGTCGCTAGAGTTGCCACATAAGCGCTTTTCGGGCTTCGCCACCCAGTTAATTCCTGAAAAATATATCGCCCTAGACGAGTGGCGACATCCAGGGTGTCATAGACAAAGGTGGCAAAGGCCAACAGGGCAAAATTGAGCGCGAAGGTTCGGTTGATTCCCAAAACATTAAGGAAGCTGGCAACGCCGTTAGCGTAAATTTGATTGGGTTCTTTGAGCCCCGCTAATTGCTCATTATTTAAAATCATTAAAGTTCCCAACGCCATGACCGCTACAAAGCTTTCCATGAGCATGCCGCCATAGCCGACGAACTGCGCGTCAGTTTCTTTATTCAATTGTTTGGAAGTCGTTCCGGAAGCAATCAGGCAATGAAATCCCGAGCAGGCCCCGCAAGCGACCGTGGTAAAAAGGATGGGCAATAGTGGCAGGCCTTGCGGATTGACCGCGGCCACAAACGCCGGGTAATGAATGGGAAATTTTCCGCCGCTGATCGTGCCAACGATGATCCCCAGCAAACTTACGCCCGCGGTTAGAATCAGAAAAAATCCGCCGAGGTATCCGCGCGGTTGCAAAAGCAGCCATACTGGAATAATGGCGGCAATAAAACAATAACCCAGGAGAAAAACATTCCAGGTCATCCGAAGGTCCAATCTCCCTAACGCGGGTAAATACAAAGGGATTTGCGGTCCCAGCCATATGCACAAAAAAACTAAGGGAAGAAAGATGAAGGTCGTCAGGGTCAAAGGGGGATTAAAGAACCGGATGACCAGTCCCATGACAAAGGCCAGGGCCAGATACAACATCGAGGCCGAGGCAATGCCAGCCCCGTGAGTGGGTTCCGCAAAGGTGCTGGCGGTTACATCGGTAAAGGCCGCGATGATGTAAATGAGAGAAAACCAAAGAAACAAAAGGAAGATGACGAAGGCCTTTTGTCCCATGGTGTCTTTAATGATCTCCGCGATGGAGCGTCCTTGATGCCGTGCCGATGCGACGAGGGTGAGCATATCATGAACGCCGCCCACGAAGATTCCGCCGAGGATAATCCACACAAAGGTTGGCAACCAGCCGAACCACATTCCGGCAAGGATGGGTCCGACGATGGGTCCTGCGGCAGCGATGGCGGAGAGATGCTGATTCACTAAATAAAATTTTCCGGCGGGGACAAAATCCTGAGTGTCGCGCAGGGTGTGGGCAGGAGTGGATAGGTCACGGCGAAGGTTAAGCCATTTGGAAACCCAGGTGCCGTAGGTTGCATAACCGCAGAATAACAGGGCAATGGAAAGAAGGATTAATAGTAACAGATCCATGGGATCTCATCATAATATAGAGAAGGGGGAACCGGCAACAGAAAAAACATCCAGGGAGTGGAGTCTAGACCCTTCACCCTTGACCAATCAAAATGAAGCCAATTCTCTGAAATCCAAATCATCAAAACACCAATCATTCGTGGGCCTTAAGTCGAAGGGTTCCGTAATCCATATTGCCCGCGGTGGGCTTTTAAGCTACAATGGTGCTGTTTATCCTGCGCCCCGCCACGGCGGGGTGAAGGATAATCGATTGAAGATTTTTTTATCAAAGCGGGAATTTTTAAAATCCAACCACTGACATACGTCTTTAAGGAGAATGCTTCATGACATTTGCAGAATTGATCCGCGCTGGCGGATACACCTTATACGTCCTGGTTTTTTGTTCCATTATTTCTTTTGCCATCATCTTAGAACGTTTTCTTTATTTTTCCCGACGGTCAAGCAGTTCGCGGATGGAATTCATGCGCCGGCTTCGTTCTCTCTTGGATAAAGGCCAAATGCAGCAAGCCTTGGAAGAGTGCCGGCAGTCCAAGGCCGCGTTTGCTGCGGTTGCCTATAGCGGATTAAACCTCCTCGGCCGCACAGAAAAAGACATCGCCCACGCAATGGAACGCGAAACTCTCCTGGAAACTTCCCGTCTGGAAAAATTCACCAACATTGTCGGTACGATCGGGTCGACGGCGGTTTACATCGGATTGTTTGGGACCATTCTGGGCATCATGAGGGCCTTCCGGGATATTGCCGCCTCCGGTGCGGGAGGAATCACGGTCGTTATCAATGGCATTTCGGAAGCCTTGGTTTGCACAGCGGCAGGTTTATTGGTTGCAGTCCCGGCGGTCATTGCCTACAATTATTTTGTCAAAAAAATCGATACGATTGTTTTGGACATGGAATTGTGCGCCTCCGAAATCCTTGACCTAACCACGGCCCGGCAAAAATGAACCGCCGTTCGCATCGCCCGCGTCCAATCACCGATATCAATATCACGCCGTTTACGGATGTGATCCTCGTTCTTCTCATCATCTTTATGGTCGCTACGCCGCTCATCCTGCAGGCTTCCATCAATATCAAACTGCCGGAGGCCTCGACCGCTGTGCCTTTAAAAAATTTGAGTCAGCGTTATATCACGATCACTGCCGAAGGCGTCGTTTACTTAGATAAGGAAATTGTGACTCGCAAAGAACTTAAAAGAAAGATGGAATCGTTTCAAAAGGAAAATCCGGATCTGAGCGTAGTTTTGCGGGTGGACAAGGCGGTTCGCTTCAATGAAGTGGTCAGCATTCTCGATACCCTGACAGAATTGCAAATCCATAACCTGAGTATTGCGGCTCTCACCACCCAATAGGGAAGGCCCAAGGAACAACTTGCCATGATCGGAAAATGCCTCGCCGACTTAAGCAACCTTGTTTGGGGACCGCCGATGTTGTTGCTTTTATTCGGCACGCATCTTTTTTTGACCTTCCGGCTTCGGTTTATCCAACGCCACATTGTCCGTGCAATCAAAATTTCATTGGAACGTTCCCGGGAAGGTGAAGGGGATGTCAGCCATTTTGGCGCGCTCACGACGGCCCTGGCCGCGACGATTGGGACCGGCAATATTGTCGGCGTTGCGACGGCGGTGGCCGCCGGAGGACCGGGGGCCGTGTTATGGATGTGGTTGACCGGCGTGTTCGGGATTGCCACGAAATATTCGGAGGCCTTGCTTTCGGTCAAATTTCGAATTAAGACCCCATCCGGTTTCATGGCCGGCGGCCCGATGTATGTTCTGGAACGAGGCATGAATCAAAAATGGTTGGGGATCCTCTTTGCCTTTTTTACAACCGTCGCCGCCTTCGGTATCGGCAATATGGTTCAGGCCAATTCCATTTCTTGTTTGGTTAAAGAAACCTTGCATATATCGCCCTGGATAACCGGAGTCCTCATTACCGGCTTAACGGCCGTTGTCATCCTTGGCGGAATCAAATCCATTGCCCACTGGTGTGAAAAACTGGTTCCCTTTATGGCGATTTTTTATGTCCTAGGATGCTTAATTATCTTGGCTATCGGATGGAGAACCATTCCGGTGACCCTCGTGTTAATTTGTAAGAGCGCTTTTAGCGGGCAAGCGGCCGTTGGCGCTTTCGCCGGCGTGAGTATCCGGGAGGCCATGCGTTTTGGGATCGCTCGAGGACTTTTTTCCAATGAATCGGGTTTGGGCAGCGCGCCCATTGTTGCCGCCGCGGCGCAAACCAAAAATCCCGTGCGGCAGGCCTTGGTTTCTTCGACGGGAACTTTTTGGGATACGGTCGTGGTCTGTCTTTTGACGGGGCTGGTTGTTGTCAATTCCATGGAATGGACCAAAGGTCTCAATGGGGCGACCCTGACCAAAGAGGCCTTTGCCGATATCCCTATCGTTGGCCCCATCGTTTTGACTTTGGGTCTTTTGACATTTGTCTATTCGACTATTCTAGGCTGGTCATATTACGGTGAGAAAGCGGCCGAATATCTTTGGGGGCCGAAAGCGATTCTTCCGTATCGCTGGGCTTGGGTCGGCGCCGTGATGGTGGGTGCGGTCGTATCAGTGCCCGTTGTTTGGGCGTTTGCCGATGTCACGAACGCGCTCATGGCCATCCCCAATCTTGTGTCTTTGTTGGCTTTAAATGGTATGATAGTGCAGGATACCCGTCGGCACCTTGTTGAGGAGATAAACGTTTAACTTCGAAAGGAGTTTCCAATGAACTGGACCACAATTATTGCCGTTGTTATTGCCTTGGGATTATTGTTTTTGATCATGAAAAAGAAAGGCGGCTGCTGCGGGGGAATGAAGGGAAGCTGCTCTGACCAGGAAACCCAATCAAAAAAAGAAAACAAATGACACCCAAGATTCTTGCATTCGCCGGCAGCACTCGCCAGGATTCCTATAACAAGAAATTAATTCGAATCGCCGTCCAAGGCGCTCAAAATGCGGGGGCCGAGGTGACCTTGATTGATTTGAGGGATTTTCTCTTCCCCATATATGATGGCGATCTCGAAATGCGCGAAGGAATCCCTGCCCTCGCCCAAAAATTAAAACAAATCTTTCTCGCGCATCACGGACTTTTGATTTCTGCTCCTGAATATAACAGTTCGATTTCGGGAGTGCTAAAAAATACCATTGACTGGGTCTCGCGTTCTGCGCCGGGAGAAGAATCGCTCGCTTGTTTTAAAAGCAAGGTGGCTGGATTGATGAGCGCCTCGCCGGGAGCCTTGGGCGGCTTGCGCGGTTTAGTGACCGTTCGTTCTATTCTGAGTAACATTCACGTCCTGGTTTTGTCGGAGCAAGTGGCTGTTCCGAAAGCGCATGAGGCCTTTGGTGCGGATGGAAACCTCAAGGATTCTAAACAACAGCAGTCCATTCTAAATTTGGGAAACCGTTTGGCTGAAGTCATTCAAAAGCTTCAGTCCTGATCGAAAATTTTTTGAAGGAGTTTTGCAATGGAAAATATTACGCCCATTTTTGCTTCCAGCGGATTATCCAATGAAGGCCCCAAAGAATCGGGTGCTTCCCTCATCAACGATGCCGAGCTTTTGGATATCTATTCTCAGACGGTCATGGCCGTCGCCGAAAAGATCAATCACTCGGTTGTCAACGTGGAAATCAAGAAGAAGATTTTGCAGCGAGGCGAGGCGGAAAAAACGGTGGCGGCAGGTTCCGGCTCTGGATTTATTTTTGCCTCGGATGGATTCATTTTAACCAATAGTCATGTGGTTCACGGTGCTAGCGAGATTGAAACCATTCTCAATGATGGACGCCGCTTTGAAGCGGACTTGATTGGCGATGATCCAGCGACGGATTTGGCGGTCGTTCGCATCCACGCGACTCATTTGGTTTCAGCGCCGTTGGGCCATTCTGAAAATCTTCGGGTCGGCCAATCGGTCGTCGCCGTTGGAAACCCGTACGGCTTTCAATGCACCTTAACCGCTGGAGTGATTAGTGCGCTGGGTCGGTCGCTGCGTTCACAAAGCGGACGGCTTATTGATAATATTATTCAAACCGATGCCGCGCTTAATCCGGGGAATTCCGGCGGGCCGCTTATGAATTCGAAGGGTGAAGTGATCGGCGTCAACACGGCGATCATCTCCGGAGCGCAGGGATTATGTTTCGCGATCCCCATTTCCACCGCGAAATTTGTCGCCGGGTGGCTCATCCGCGATGGAAAAATTCACCGAGGATATATCGGCATTGGCGGACAAGAAGTCAGCTTGCACACCAAGATTGTTCGATTCTATGGGTTGCCTTTTGCCAAAGGCGTATTGGTTGTTTCCGTCGAACCCGCGAGTCCGGCTGCGCGCGCCGGCATTTTGGTCGGAGATGTGATCATCCAATTTCAGGAAACCCCGGTTTCCTCCATTGATGATCTTCACCGGAGGTTAACGGAAATAATTCCCGGGATTCCCGTCACTCTAACCTTGGTCCGGGGAGTGGAAAAGATCGTCGAGGAAATTACCCCGATTGAATTAAATGAAGCCACGCCCTAAGCGATGTCATTGACCGCCTTTCTCATCATTGGTTTGATGATGATGGCAAACGCAATCTTTGCCGCCTATGAAATGGCCCTGGCGTCCATTTCTCGTGCGCGCTTAACGGTCTTGGTTCACCGCAAGCGCAAAGGCGCCGAGGAAGCGGCCTTTATGAAGGACCGCATGGAATCGAGTCTGGCGGTCGTGCAGGTTGGCATTACTCTGGTCGGAGCCATTGCCGCCGCTGCAGGCGGCGTGGGCGTGAGTGAATCTTTAACGCCGTATTTGCAAGCGCACTGGGGATATTCCAAAGGCTTCGCCAATTTTATTGCCTTGGTCGTTTTGATTGTTCCTTTAAGTGCCCTGACGATCATCTTCGCCGAATTGATTCCGAAAATGTTTGCTTTGAATAACCGGGAACGGATTTGTCTGCAGTTATCTCCGGTTATGAAAATCCTGTCTCTCATCGCCTATCCCGTTATCACGGTCATGGAACGGATCGTGAAGTGGACCATCCTTCAGGGGCAAAAAAGTAAACGGCTAAAGCCGCGTCATGAAGATGAGCCAGGTCTCCACGAATTAACCGCCGCGGCCAGTCTCGCTCGGGCCGCGCGTTTGATTGGCACGCGGGAAGAAAAAATTGTTTTGTCCGCGGCGCATCTTTCCATTCGTCCGGTCAAAGAGATCATGTCGCCTGCGGCAGATATTTCCATGATTCCGCTGGAATGCACCTTAACCGATGCCCTCATCCGGGCTCACCTGGATATGCACACGCGGTTTCCCGTGTGTGCCAAAGAAGATGATCCTCAAACCATTGCGGGCTACATCAATTTTAAAGACATCATCATGGCCTTGAAATTGAATCCCGCCGACCCTAGCATCCGCGGCATTGTCCGGCCCATCAAATCCGTTCAAAGCGAAACTCCCATTTCCCAGGTGCTGGAAATCATGATGCAAGAAAAGCTTCATATTGCCCTGGTGAACTCTTTGGAAAAGACGGTTGTTGGGATGGTGACACTGGAGGACATCATCGAAGAACTCGTGGGAGAGATCGAGGATGAATTTGATCGTCTTCCGACGTACATCCATCCTTACGGTTCCGGCTGGATCATGGGGGGAGGCGTTCCCATGAATGTGGTGGTCCAGACCTCCGGGATCTCTTTGCCCGAACATTCCGAAGACGCATCGTTAAAATTGGCGGAATGGTTTTCTAAAAAAATTGGAAGATCCTTGAAGGGAGGAGAAATTTTGCAAAGTGAGGGACTCTATGTGGTGGCTCGTAAACTGCGGCGCAAAAAATTGGGCGAAGCCATTGTCAGTGCAGGCAGCAAATCCATCAAACCTCCGGAGGCGGCCGAATGAGTTTTGATGATCATTCTAAAATTCCGGAGACATCGGGAAGCATGGAATCAACAAAACTATCTAAGGCTCGGGACACGTGGGGATCGCGGTTGGGGGTCATTATGGCGGTTGCCGGGTCAGCCATCGGATTAGGAAATTTTTTGCGCTTTCCGGCGAAGGTCGCGGCCAATAGCGGCGGTGCCTTTATGATTCCATATTTTATTTCCCTGTTACTGTTAGGAATTCCCCTCATGTGGATTGAGTGGACGCTCGGCCGTTTTGGCGGGGGATTTGGCCACGGAACGGCACCCGGAGTTTTTCATTCGGTCTGGCAAAAAAATCGTTTCATCAAATATTTTGGCATCATCGGAATCTTTGGCCCGATGGTGATTTTTATCTATTACACGTACATTGAATCCTGGACGCTGGCCTATAGTTTCTTTTCTTTAATGGGCAAGTACGATCGGCTGGTCGATCAGACCGGGATGAAAAGTTTTTTGAGCGCCTTTCAGGGATTGGAATCGAACGAATATTTTCACAACCTCGGTTGGGCCTATGGATTTTTTCTGCTGACGTTCGTGGCGAATGCCTGGGTTATCTATCACGGTATTAAAGGAGGGATTGAACGGTTTTGCAAATGGGCCTTGCCCTTGTTGTTTTTCTTTGCCTTCGTTCTTTTCTTTCGGGTTTTGTCCTTGGGCGCACCGGATCCGGCCAAACCTGATTGGAATATTTTTCATGGATTCGGTTTTGTCTGGAATCCGGATTTCTCCAAACTTTTATCGGCCAAAGTCTGGCTCGAGGCGGCCGGCCAAATATTTTTTACGTTAAGCGTCGGGATCGGCGTCATCCTGACTTATGCCAGCTATCTGAAAAAAGGCGATGACGTCGTTCTCTCCGGGACAACCGCCGCGGCAACCAACGAACTGGCCGAAGTGATTTTGGGAGGGAGCATCATTCTGCCGGCCGCCTTTGTCTTTTTTGGTCCGGTGGAGATTCAATCGGTCGCTCATTCCGGAGTTTTTAATTTGGGATTTGTAACGATGCCGCTCATCTTGAACCATTTGCCTTTATCGCATGGGATGGGTTTCTTCTGGTTTTTTTTGCTTTTTCTGGCCGGCATCACCTCTTCGGTGTCCTTGGCTCAGCCAGCGGTCGCTTTTCTCGAGGATGAATTTAACCTCAAGCGCAATAAGGCTGTCGCCATCTTTACGGTGGCGGCTTTTATCCTTTGCCAGCCGGCGATCTTCTTTCTTAAAAACGGCGTCGTCGATGAATTGGATTTCTGGGGAGGGACCTTCTTCCTGGTTGTTTTTGCAACCGTAGAGGTCATCTTGTTCAGCTGGGTTTTCGGAATGAATAAGGCCTGGGATGAAATCCATCACGGCGCCGACCTGCAGGTCCCGATCATTTACAAATTCATTATCAAATATATCACGCCGTTGTTTCTTTTTTTCATTCTCGGGATGTGGTTTTTTCAGGAATGGATCCCGATCATTTTTATGCGTAACGTTGCGCCCGAGAATCAACCCTATATTTTGGGGACTCGGATTGGTTTACTGGCGATGTTTGTGGCCTTAGCGGTGCTGGTGAAGATTGCCTGGCGAGGGAAGTCGCTTCCTAAGGCGGTGAAACAATGAATCTTTATGGATGGATTTTTATCTTGCTGTCCTGGGGTTTTATTCTGGGGTTAACCGGTTTTTGTTTCTACCGAATTTTATTCAAAAAGACGGACACCAAATAATATGAATTCTTTACAGATCAGGATGCTTTTATTGCTGGCCACCTTATTCGGCATTATGGATACGGTTGTTGTCATGATCGGTACGGCCATGGGCATAGGAAATTGTTTAAAGGAGTTTTTATATGAATAATCAAAGTCTAGGGCGAAGATCGCGGCTATTATGGATTAGTTCCATTGGTTTAGTTCAACCAGCTTTGGCTCAAACCGAACCTGTAAGCAATGCCACATGGACCTCCGATATGAATATACCGACGGGTGTGCAGAGGGTTGCGGTCTCTCATATGGATACGGTAACGAAAATTTTTAATATGATTGTCGAAGGGATCGTGAAGTACAGCTTTCAGGTTCTCGCCGGAATCATCATTCTTTTGGCGGGGTGGCTGATCGCCCGATTCCTCGCTCGTTTGGTTCACCGGTTTTTGGTGAAATATGCCGTCGATGTGACCGTGGCGAAATTCATTGTGGGAACGGTCAAATTGGCGGTCATGGCCATGGCGGGATTGATCGCACTGGGAAAATTTGGAATCGAGATTGCCCCTTTTATTGCGGGTTTAAGCGTGATCGGTTTCGGTACCAGTTTTGCCTTGCAAGGCCCCTTATCGAATTATGCCTCTGGCGCCTCGCTCATTTTTACCAAGCCCTTCAAGGTCGGTGATATCATTGAGGTCATTGGTCAAATGGGCGAGGTGGAGGACATCACGCTTCCCCGGACGATCATCAAAACCGTTGATGGGACCAAGATCATCATTCCCAATAAACATATTATTGGGGAGGTGATCCATAATTATTCTGAACTGAAACGCGTGGACATCAATGTCAGCGTCAGTTATACCGCCGATTTGGATCAGGTGATCAATCTGATTAGATCCGTCGTGAAAAAAGATCCCCGCGTGATTGGACGCGAGCAGCAAAAAATCGGGGTCTCCCGCTTTGACGACTCGGGGATTAATATTTCTGCTAGACTATGGTGCAAGCAGGAAGATTACTGGGATACCCTATTTGCCCTTCATAAAAGCATCTTCGATGAATTTAAGGCCCATGGCATCGTCATTCCATTCCCGCAAAGAGAAGTTCACATCATAGAAAGCGCAAAGAAAAAAACAGCATGAGTCGAGTCTCTTCAAAATTTCCATCCACTCAACAAGTTTTCTTCCTTTCCCTTCCAATCTGGATCCTGATCTTTATCCTGCCAACGATCGCCCACGCCGTTTTAAATTTGAATGCCACTCCCCTGGATGGAAGCAGTAGCCTGCGGCTTGGAAGGGTGGATACCAAAACTTCGGCCAGTCAAGAAGTCCGTCTGCGGATAAACTCGTCGGAGGGAAAACAATTTCAGATATTTCAGCGCGTGGTTCAACCGCTGACCAATGAGCGAGGAAATGAGCTTAATTCCCTCGCGCTCAAATCCTATGCCTTATCCGGTTCCAACGCCCAAGGAACGCTTTACGGCGTTGATCCTTCCCCGTTAGGCTACGCTGATCAATTGCTGTATACCTCCAGTCCAAACGGCGATAGTGATGCCTTCACTATAATATATTCGGTCAATGGCCAGGATGTGGAAGGTTCTGGTTCCTATTTGGGGCAAATTCTTTACACAGTTCGAGCCATCGGCGGGGGTGCCCAGCAAGAGGTGTTCTTAAGTGTGACATTGGAGGCGGCGAGCGGCCTGGTCTTCAGCGTCGAAGGGTCTTCGGGAAAAGATTTGGTTCGCCTTAAATGTTTGCGCGAGGACAATCAGTCAGAGGGTTATGCAAAGATTTCATTTTCAGGGAATACCGGGCAGGAGATCAGGATTTATCAGGATATGGATAAATTTTTAAGAGATGAGCTCAATAGTTTTCTCGGCCTTCAAGTCTTACAATTTGAAACCTCCGGCAATGCCCAAGGACAAATTGCCTTTCCCTCACCGAGCGTTTTAGAAAGGAAAAAAGTTCTGCTTTATTCGTCCAAAGCCGAGGCGGATTCATTCACCATCCGCTATTTGGTTAGTCCAGAACGATTCAACGATCAAAAGGCCGGGCGATATCAGGGGCAGCTGCACTTCTGGCTTGAAAGTGATGCGACACAAGAAAGGCGAGACCTGAATTTGGAATTGGAGGTTGCATCGATTTTTAAACTCGAGGTCAAATATCCCGAGGAGGGAGTGCATTTTTCAAATCTTTTACCCAATTTACCGCCGCAGACGAAAGCGGTGCTGGTCCAGGTTCGTTCGAATTTAGGGAAACCTTACCTTGTCATTCAACAGGTCCCCGATCAAATGACCAATGAACGGCAAGAGAAGTTGCCACAAGGACATTTCGTCATGAAACTGGAACCCATAGAAAACTCTTCCGGAAAAACCAACTTTTCTGATTTCGTCCCGGTGCCTCTGGGCGACACGCCCATTTTTTCCTCGGATGCAAAGGGATCTTCTTCCCAATTCAAGGTTCACTACCGCCTGACGGCATTTCCGGAAATTCAGCCCGGAGATTATGCCGCGCCCATAATTTATTCTTTACAAGAGAAATAAATTAAGCTAACGTAGTAGCGTAGTTGTTTTATCATCCTTGCGAAAGGAGGTCAGTATGAAAAATCAGTTTGGTTCTTTCATGTTTGGATTAGCAATTTTGCTTCTAATCCCTGCGGTCAGTTTGGCGCAAACCAGCAAAACCTTCGTAGTTTCGGCAACCGTTCCCAGCGCAACGAGTGTCAGCATCATCGCCAATTCGGTGAATTCCTCGACGGGGGCCTTTACTTTGGCTCCCGGGACGGCCTTGAGTTTCAACCCCCTGACCTTTAATTCCACAGCCGGGGCGTATTTCCCCGATCACTTCTTTGCCGTGGATGTGGTGGCCTCGGGAGGAGCTGGCAGCCCTAGTGCAACGGTCACCTACACCGAAGGCACCAATCCCAATAGCCCCGCACATGGGTTGGGATGGAAATCGACCGCGACTTTTGTCAAAACAACCGGTAGCGGCACGAGCACGACGGATACACCCATGGCAGCCCACGGTCCGAAAAAACTTTTAAAGGACGTCGGTGGAGAATCCATTACCTCAGCGGAGACAACCGGAGGATGGTTGAGGGTTATCTAGGGATTGTGACCAAAGATCCGGCCGCAGCGATTCCAGATCCGGCCAGCGGCGAATTATTCACCAACGCTGATAAGCCAGGCACGTATGATGGCACCTTGCTCATTTCGGCGACGGCTCTATAATCGGGATCAGCTTTAGGAAGGGCTTTAAAGAGGGGTGTCGCGATTTGATCGGGACATCCCTCTTATCATATCAGGAAAAAATGCAGAGACTTCTTCCGTTATTCATCCTGTGCGCGTTTGTTTTTTTCCCGCGACCTGCCGGTGCACAGCTTCTCATTGAAGAGGGCAAGGTCAAGTTGAGCGTTTCGCCCGCCGAAAATATCGTCAATTCCATCACCGTCCATAATACCTCCAACGAGGAAATCGCCGTCAAGGTTTACTGGCAGGATTTCAATTATGTCGAACCCTTCGACGGAAAAAAAGCCTTTCTCCCTCCGGGTTCAATCCAAAATTCCATGACGAAATGGATCACTTTTTCACCCCAGGAATTCGTTCTCGCCCCCTTAAGCAAACGAAAAGTGACCTATACGATCAATGTGCCCAAAGACGCGCAAGGGGGGCATTACGGCGTTCTTTTTTTTGAAAAGGGAGCGAAACAAACATTAGATCGGACGGCGGTGCGTCTCATTGCCCGCGTGGGTTGTCTTTTTTTTCTAGAATCCAAGGATAAAAAAAAGACGGCGACCGTTGAGGCCCTCAAGGTTGCGGGCCAAAGGATTTTAGGCGATCTGCACAATACCGGAGATGTTATACTTCTGGCTCAGGGCATTTACTACATCATGGATAAGGAGGGTTTGGTCGTTCATCGCGGAGAAACCGATAAAATGTATCTTCCTCCCGGAGCAAAATCAGGTTTTTCGGCCTCCGTGGCTGTGCAGATCCCATCTGGAACCTATACTCTGGTTTTGACCTTTGATTTGGAAGACGGCGATACGCTGGTCAAAGAAATCGATTTTGCCAAACAGAATGAAGCGATCAACATGCTTCAGGTGAGAGATTGATGTCTTTAGAGTCGGTTTTGCGGCAAACGGCGAATCACTCGATGGGTGTGACAGCTTATGTTCAAATTCTTCTTTGCGCTCTTCCTGTTTGTTGTTTGCCTTTTGCCGATTGACGCGAAACCAGTCTGGGGTGACGAATACCTCACTTACGAAAAATTAATCAGTCAGGGGAAACAAGCGCTCAATCGGGGAGATGCCCATCGGGCGCTTTTTTATTTTCATTTGGCCCGTTTGGCCAGACCTTCGTCTCAGGAAGCCCTCAACTTTATAAATTTGGCTAAACGGGTTCAAGAGGGTCGAGTCTTAGTGGTCGAAGTCAAAAAGAGGCCAAAGACCGCAGAGACAAAAAAAATATTGTTCAAACATCTCCTCAAGAACCTAGACCTCCTCCACCCATCAGGGCCCCAATCTCGGCAAGAATCAGCGAACGTCTGGTACCAAAGCGGGCCGTGGCCGAACAAAGAAAAGATTTACAGCCAATTGTTCAATCAATCCCTCGCGTCGTGTATACTCCGAGTTCTTCCCGTGAACCGACCAAAACTTCTGTCCGTAAGAAGCCGGTTCCAACCGCCATCGAGGAGCTCATTCTTAATGATGAACTCTGGTCCAAACAGCCACGCACGCAGTTGAACATCGAACTGAATCGTTCGATCATCGTCCGAGGATCCCATATCGAGCGTTTTTTGGTTTTAACGCCGGGAACGATCAGCGTCGAGCGCGTGGATAAAGATCGGGTGCGCCTGACGGGGCTCAATCGAGGAACAACGCATCTGCATTTTTGGGATGACCGCGGTCGCTGGACATTTTATGTCGAGACCATATTTCTCCTTCCGGAAGAAAAGCCAATCGTTGAACCCAAAGATACGGACATCGAGTCGGTTGAGCCATTTCATTTCGATTATTCCAATGATTGGAATGCCTATTACCTTGGTGATAGCATGCGGAATTTACAACGGCGAACCTTGAATTTTGTCCAAAACACCGCGGTCCATGGCCCTACACCCTATGGGTATTTTGATACCTTTGCTCGATTTACCAAGTTTGATCAGTCCACGGAAGTGACCGGTTATGGTGTGGGATTAACCGGTGCCAATGTCGATGATATTCATGACATCGCCATCCGCGGCTTCGATGTATCGAAGCGATTTTCCGATTTATCGCTTCCCGGAAAATATCTGCGCGGGTTTCTCTTTAGTTCAAAAATTCTCGATAAGGATTTGGGAATTGATTATATTCGTGGAAAAGACCGATCAGTTTTTGATTTTATTTCTCCCGGCGTCACCAAAGTACGGGAATCGTTTGTTGAAGGGGCAAGGCTCACCTTATTTCCCGAGGAGGATCACCAATATGGTTTGAATTTCGCCCGGGGTTACGGCCCTGCCCGAGAATCTTTCCTTAAAAAACGAGTCGTATCGGTGGATACGCGGCAGCGGTTTGAGGAGTTCCTTTTGCAAGGGGAAGTCGGCTACGACGAAGAGGCTTTAGGAAAGTTATTCAGCACAACTTTTGGCGATCAGCGCCATTATCTTCGGCTCAATTTTCGTGATATTGAAAAAGACTATGTGACCATCTCGAACATTCCGGCCGATCAAGGAGAGATCGGTGGACAAATCATTTACAATTTGAACCGAGAGAGTGTCGATGTGTATTCCTTCCTCGATATTTATCGCGACCGCGCGTTCTTTAATCCGAATGAGCCGGACGCGCTGAATTTCGATTATTCTGGAACCGTCGAGATTCCCTTTAATCCTTATTCCAGTTGGAGGCCCGCGTTATTTTACAGTGATACGCCGGAGCTTCTGTCTCCCCGACGCAACGCCCAAATCAGTAACACCTATTCTCGCCGTTTTAATCTTTCTTTTGACCGCGCCTTGGCGACGTTTCTCACTCATTCTTCTCAGCGCAGCCGTTTTGCCTTTTCGCCGTCTTCCGAATTCGACCGTCAGTCGGTCATGGCCGGTTTCAGCATTCCGATCATTCGCAGCCTGACGTATTTTGCCAATTACGAATATTCCTGGGTCAAAGAAACGCAAATCGGTAATATGTCGAACCCAAGCGTTTTAAATACAGGTTTTGGTTACAGTAAACGGATTACGGACTCTTGGTCGGGAAATTTAGGATTGACCTATCGGGACGAGGAGCAGACCGAAGGGCTTCACAGTTTTCTCGCTGGTGAAGATAGTGTCACCGGAAATATCGGCCTTTCCTTTCATCCGACGAGTGATTTCGAATTTTTTGTGGATGGCCGGATCCGCAATATCTGGCGCGAAAATACCGAACGAGCGGCCTTTAATGAGGGGGAAATCCGTTTTGGTGTCCGGTCCTCGTGGGATCTGCCGTTTCGTTGGAATCCCGAAGGGTATGTCACCGGATTTGTTTTTAAGGATCTTATTGAAATTTTCTCTTCCAACGATTGATTTAGTAGGATATCGTAATATGTATGAGACCAAATGGAAGCCAAGAAGAGATAGCGAAGCGAAGACAGCTGGCGATAAAGTTGTTGAAGC
>JAHFFW010000045.1 GCA_023247725.1 Candidatus Omnitrophota bacterium
AGGCCCGGGGCTTCAGCACGTTTCGATACTTTAGAACTGTTGTGTTCTTGATAACAGGACGACTGGATTTCGCTCAGCTCAATAACCATTACTTACCCATTTAAAACTTACAGGAACCTATTTTTATACCCTTCTAATCGATCGTTAAGTTGCTCGAGAAATTTTTGATCAACCTAAATCCTTTATTTAAGAAAATGATCAAAACCATGCTGGAAAATTTCTGATCCATCATCGAAGCGTGTCTTTGAAATAAGTATTCGCCTTCCATGCGAATGACTCCATCATAATTTTTCGTTAACCAATCTAAGACTTTTGGGGGATTTTTACTATTTTCGAGCATATCAAAGATCGCGTATCGAATTTTCGTGCTTTTGGTGAAATGAATCTCATCGAATAGAAAATCTGTTACAGAGTCGTTAAAATTACTTTCCAATGCTGTCAAAATTAGCAATTTCTCCTTTTCGTCAGGAATCTGGCGGTATTTTTTTATCAGCTCATCCCGGAATGGCTCATCTTCTAAGCTATTAACTAAACGATAAGCGCTTTTTGAAACAATCCACGAGGAATTATTTAAAAATTCTCTCAACACAGAATCAGGTACAACTGAATTCTTATTAACCAAAAGACTCAAGGCCACGACTTGTTCATACTCGACCAGAGGATCATTGCTTTTAATCTTCAATACGGGATTCAGCAATTCTTCTTTGGCAGTGTATTTATTTAAAAATAACTGAATAAATCGTAATGAGGCAGCAGCTATACGCGGATCACGCGAGGACAATAACTGAGTTATTTTTTGATATATATTCCAATCCCGGGTAAACTCTTGCGAATTTTTATCAACTTTTTTATCACTTAGCCGTTCCCCCAAATCTCCTGCCTGGGCACCTAAGACACATATGGCATTATAGACGATCTCAGGATTTGCATTTGCCAAAAGGCTATAATAATCTTCCTCTGAAAATTGCGGTATGACAACGGATGGATAACGCGAAAAGTCTTCTTTACATCCAGATAAAAATACGGAACAGGTCAAGATCAAAGTCAAAAATATATTTCTGCGCATGATAGTCCTCCCATTAAAAATTTTTTAAGACTTGCATGTGGATTCTCCTTCGCTCCCGACGACCAAAAAACTTCAGTGGAGCCTCGCAACAGCGTTCTTCTTCGCCCCCAAAGATCCCAAGAACGAAGTTGTTCGGCTACGCGGCTAAACTTTTGTGTAGACGCTTCGCAGAAACCTGTTGTTTCGAAGCCCCAACGCGAAAGCATTGGGGCGAAGAAGAACGGAGAGGTAGAGATTCGAACTCTAGGTCCCGGTTGCCCGGGACAACGGTTTTTCCGCAAAGCGGATCCGCTTCGCGGACAAGACCGCCGCTTCCTAAGCTTACTTAACTGTTAAAGAACGAAACTGCTCCTTAATCCATGTCCGTCCTGGCCCAGTTTTTAAAAATAACTCTCTTTTTCGCGCCAAAGAATATTCATCAAAGAATTCAACATGAACTAATTCCCATGGGATTCCAGCCTTAGTCGATTTAACTTTACCGGCATTATGGGCTTCGAGTCGAGATAAATGACCATTTTCATGGGATGAACCCTTATAAAAATGATTTCTTTTCTTACTATAAAGAATATAAACACAAGCCATTTCAAAAGGCCTTGATCTAAATTTTACCGGAGAGGTAGAGATTCGAACTCTAGGTCCCGGTTGCCCGGGACAACGGTTTTCAAGACCGCCGCTTTCAACCACTCAGCCACCTCTCCAAAACTCTATTATTCTCTAGGTCCCAATTGTCCCCTAACGGTTTTTCCGCAAAGCGGACCCGCTTCGCGGGCAAGACCGCCGCTTTTCCGCCAAAGCGGATCCGCCCCTGGCGGACAACCACTCAGCCACCTCTCCTAAAATTTTGTTTCCCAAAATTTTTTGGATCAACGATTACTTTAACACTCACCGCCACACAAACAAATGTTTATAAATCATGTGATACATCTGGCTGGCATCGGACCACATCATTCCTGCCAATTTGCTCACAGGCATATTTTCAAAAATCAAATCCAACCAAATAAGGACTAGCAATAAGTCTAAAATATAAATAAGGCTCATAGAAAAATAATAATTGGTCAAGTCCCCTTTTCCTGAACCTCGCAGGGCATCGGCCGTATAAACCAAATGCAAGGACAAGCTGAATCCAACGGCGAATAAACAAAATTTGATGAGGCTCGGGTAATCAAACCAAAACTGAGCCAGATGAAGGACAACTAAAAAGAAGAAACAATAAATTGGTAAAATGAGTGTCACTGGCGAAGCCAAAGCGGGAGAAAATTTTAAAATGGTCGCAACGGTTTTTTGGCCGAATTCATAGACTGGCCTGATCTCTAGGATAAAAAGATGCAGAATAAAGAGACTACCGGCTCCTCGCAGAAAATAATCCATCCCCTCCGATGGGATATCCCGCAAAACCTCAACGAAATTCCCCGTTACGGAAATGAGAACCGGAAGCGTTAAAAGGAATCCCAAGAATTTGAGGAAATTAAGAATGGTCGTAAGCAATCCGCGTTTTGTCTCCCATGTAGGGTCGCAAAACTTCGGGAATCATGACTTCCCCGTCCGGCGTCTGGTAGTTCTCTAAAATCGCCACGACGGCCCTGGCTAAAGCAATTCCCGATCCATTTAAGGTATGAACAAAGGCAGACTTTTTGGAATCTTTGGACTTAAATCGGATGTTGGCGCGCCGGGCCTGAAAGTCCTCAAAATTGGAACAGCTGGAAACCTCTAACCAGCGATTAACCCCGCCGGCGTAGGCCTCAATGTCATAACACTGGGCTGCCGCAAAACTCAGATCGCCGCTGGCGAGCTTGACCACGCGATAAGGCAGGCCAAGTTTTTGAAAAACCTTTTCGGCATCCGCCACCAAGCGTTCCAACTCTTCATAACTTTGCTCGGGCCGTACGAATTTGACCAATTCCACTTTATCAAACTGGTGGACGCGGATCAAACCCTTGGTGTCTTTTCCATAAGATCCCGCTTCGCGGCGGAAACACGGAGTGTACGCCGTATAATAAATCGGCAGGTCTGATTCATCGAGGATTTCTTCCCGATGGATATTGGTGACCGGAACCTCGGCGGTGGGAATCAAAAACAAATCCTCGTCTTTGAGCCGGTACATGTCCTCTTCCATTTTGGGCAATTGACCCGTCCCGGTCATCGAATGCCGGTTCACCAAAACCGGAGGCATGACCTCCACGTATCCGTGCTCGCGGGTATGCAAATCCAGCATAAAGTTCACGAGCGCGCGCTCCAAGAGGGCGCCGACTTTTTTAAATAAAATAAAATTTGAACCGGATAATTTGGCGGCCCGCTTAAAATCAATAATGTCCAAGGATTCGGCGATCTCAATATGGGTCTTCGGCGCAAAATCAAAGGCCGGTAACGTTCCCCAGGTGCGCACAATCTGATTGGCCTCGGGCCCTCCCACCGGAACCGATGGATGGGGCAAGTTAGGAACGGTCAAAAGAATCTCATTCATTTTTTGTTCCAATTCTTTGAGATGAGGCTCCCGTTCTCCAATCTGAACCGCAATGGCCTTCATGGCGGTAATCTTTGCCTTCGGGTCCGCTTTATTTTTTAGCAGCCGGCTGATCTCGTCATTGGCCTTATTTTGCTCTTTGCGCAGATCGTCAATCTGACCAATGAGTTTGCGGCGCTCTTCATCGAGAGTAAGTAAGGAATCCAAATCCAGGGAGACTCGTTTGGCCTGTAAACCTTGTTTGACCTTGTCAGAATTTTCGCGAATGAATTTTAAATCGAGCATTATCCTTTTACTACCCCAATTGGCCGCATGCGACAAACTTTCTTGGCGAGGCCTGCCTGATCGACCACATCGACAACCTCTGTGACATCTTTATAAACCCCCGGCGCTTCTTCCGTGACCGTGTCTAACGATTCGGCCACCACGATGATGCCGCGGGCTTCCAATTCCTTGATGAGCTCATGGGCCTTAAATTCCTTTTGCGCCCGAGAACGCGACATGACCCGGCCGGCGCCATGACAACAAGAATAGAATGTTTCCTGAGCAGATTCAATCCCAATCAAAAGATAAGAATTTCTTCCCATGTCTCCGGGGATTATGACCGGCTGCCCAATCCGTCGGTATTTTTCCGAGAGTTCTGGATGTCCCGCCGGAAACGCGCGCGTGGCGCCTTTGCGATGAACACATAATTGCAGATTTTTCCCGTCGCGGGAATGCGTTTCGATCTTGGCGATATTGTGGGCCACGTCATAGATAAGGTGAATGCCGAGTTCTTCCCAGGTCTGACCAAAAACTGTTTCAAAGGCCTTGCGGACCATGTGTAAGATATATTGCCGGTTGGTAAAGGCAAAATTGGCCGCCGAGCGCATCGCAGCCAAATACCGTTTCCCTTCGGGGCTTTGCACCGGTGCGCAGGCCAGCTGCCGGTCGGGAACCACAATCTGATACTTCTCGAGGCATTGAACAAAAAGGCGACAAAAATCTTCGCAAACCTGGTAGCCCAGCCCGCGCGACCCGCAGTGAATCATCAACACCACCTGGTTTTCAAAAAGATTGAGTTCCCCGGCGATCACAGGCTCAAAAATTTTATCAATCACCTGCACTTCCAGGAAATGATTGCCGCTTCCCAGTGTGCCTATTTGTTTTTTCCCGCGATCGATCGCCCGTTCGGACACGAAGTCTGGATTCGCGTCTTTGATTCCGCCATCGTCTTCCGTGGCTTCTAAATCTGATGGAGTTCCAAAACCATGTTCGACAGCCCAGCGTGATCCTTTAGCCAAAACCTGTTTTAATTCGGTGGAAGCCAATCGCAAACCACTTTGTGAACCAACCCCGGCGGGCACATGATGGTAAAGCTCTTTGACGAGTGTGCGCAACTGCGGCCTCACCTCTCTTTCAGAAAAATTCGTCCGCACCAAACGAACGCCGCAATTGATATCAAAACCCACACCGCCGGGAGAAATCACTCCGCCTTCATCAATATTCGTCGCGGCCACCCCTCCTATAGGAAAACCATATCCCCAATGCATATCGGGCATGGCCATGGAGTAACCGACAATCCCTGGAAGATGAGCAACATTGACGACTTGATGCACGGCCTTGTCTTTAAGGATATCCACCAGAAGCTTTTCATTAGCATAGATACGGCCGGGAACTCTCATTCCTGGATCATAATCCGAGGGAATTTGATAGCGGACAGGATCGATTTGTTTAAGCGGGACCGACGTGGCAAGATTCATTGATCAGACATCAAAGATGATCTGGACGTGGTATTGTTTGTTCCGGAACTCGATTTTCAAATCGTGATAAGTGACGGCCTTGATCTCGGTCCGGAAGGTGAAATGCCGGCGGGGAATTCCCACGGCAATGGCGCGCAGCGAATTGACGGTTAGAAGCACAATTTCCACTTCGCGGAAGATGACCTCTTTGCTGTCGGATAAAGACAACAGGTCATTGAGGAAGTGGACCAGAAGTTCCTCCTGGCTGTTGGCCTTGAGCTCAATTTTGACCACCTTTTTGCGCGGTTTCTTGGGAATCTCGGCCTTATCAATCATCTGGTGCATCATGGCGAGCGCGGCTTTTTTGAATAATTCCGCCAGGGTCGGTGCTTGCACCTTAATTCCAATATCGGCCGTGTGCTCAATTTGAGAATAATCAGTCATGGTTCCATTATAAAAGGCCGACGGGAAAAGTCAACCCTGCTCCTTAGAGGATGACCAAAATCCAGAGTCCGTCCCTCGCACCCCGGGGGTGAGAGGAGGGCAACAATACTCTCACCCCCGGGGTGCGAGGGTGGCCAGTTTGGTTTTATTTTGAAATTCAATAAAAAATTTGGGCGACCCTGACTGTCAATTCAGGGCCGCCCACGTGATCGTCATCCTGTTTAAGCCTTTACGAAAAATCCAACCCACTCTGTCGTACTTTGCGTACTCTCTTCTCCTTCACCCCGCCGTGGGCGGGGTCGGAGAATAGTTTATCAACAGGGTTTGTGTCAGCGGCCGTGTTTTTCTTTTCCGTTAGTGCCAGTCAGGGTGTCGACCAATTCATCGCCTCGAAACATTTCCATCCATTTGTCTTCGGAAAAGAAGCGATGAAAAATCCCGACGGACGCTAAGATAGAGCTGAGCGACAGCCCGAGGCTCAGCCACAACTTGGCCCATGCCGATATCGGAGCATAAAATAAAACACTAAAATATAACAGGACAAATGCCGTCATCACCAACATGATACAAATCCCCATGGCGATCAAGGCAATAAACAGCATCCGCAGAGTTTTCACTCCTTGAAGATAGGCCGCGGAGGTCCTCAACTTGACTAAATCGATGGAGGTCCGCTGGAATTGAGTAAAGTTGGTCAAAAATGACAATACGGTTGTCAAAAGGATCCACTTTTTCATGGACAGACCTTTCTTGGCTTAAGGGTATGGCTGTTCGACCAGCAGAATCCTAAAATAAAAAAACCCACGGACACCGCGCCTAAACTTTTCCACGGATTTAAGCTGACCAAGGTTTTGACTCGGGGAACGAGGGCCAAGGACATCGTCAGGGTTTTATCTTTAAAAATGCGCACCTCTTCATCCGATAAGATGCGCCGAAGAATCCCCAACCCCAGAAGGCGCTCGATCCCCCAAATTTTTGGCGCCCTGATCCGGGCAAGGTGCGCCTCTTTTTCCCGTTGAATGGCTTCCAGCCGTCGAATGGCAGCATCAATCCGATTATGGCCGTTTCGTTCAACCATCTTTCTCTCACTTTATGACCGACGGCTATTTCCCATAATGAATCCCAGCAACAGCGAGGTGATGGCGACAGCCGCTAAAATCGGCCAGGGATTTTCATGCAATTTTTTATCGACTTCCTCAAATTTCTCTTGCACAATTTCCTGTCCCTGCTTTAGTTTCTGACTCACATCGGAAATTGCGCCCCGAGCTTTTTCTTCCCATTCTCGTCCTTTTTGTTCTATTTTTTGCTCCATATCGGAGGTTCCTGCTCCCAGCCTCTCTTCCGTTTTCTTGATGTCGACCATTTTCTCTCCTCCTTTCGGCTACGCCCCGCCTTGGCGGGGCTTCTTAAGCAATATTGAGCTTTAGTAAAAAATTTGAACTAAACGGGAATGCCACGTCGGGTTTGCTGGTCCTTTGTTTTTCTCTGGTTCGACGATGATGGATGGTTCTGGTGCTGATTCCGGCAGCAGCATGGTTCCCGTGGCCTTGGTTAGATTACGAGTCAGATCCCATTGGGCTTTGATCAACCGCAAGGTATTTTCCCAAACACTGTTTTCAGAAGGACGGCGGACAAAATCTTTAAGAATGAGTGAAAAATAAACCTGCCCCACCTTTTTAACGATTTTATTCATGGCGAATTCACTCGCGGTTTGCCGGCAGGCCCGCTGAATTTCCCGGCGTCGTTCATCTGGGATCGAATGAATCCATTCCAGAGCCGCCACAAAATCATCCATCGACTCGACGCTCAGGAGCCGGCCATTCTTTTCATCCTTGACCACTTCTCGGACGCCCGCTGCATCGACAGCCACAACTGGCACGCGACAGGCCATGGCCTCCGCCAAAACCAGTCCCTGCGTTTCACTCTGCAAAGCAAAAGCAAAGACATCCATGGCATGGTAACAGTCGCTCAGGTTCGTTCCGGTTACGGTGCCCACCAAAAACAAATTCTTTTCCACTTTTTCGCGGGAAAAAATTTCCCGCAAAATTGCTTCCGACGGTCCTTTCCCCGCGACCATGTAAACGGCCTGAGGCACTTTTTGGATGAAGCGGGCGACCGCCGTGGCGAGGAATTCCAGATTTTTTTCCGGAGCCAAACGCCCTACATACCCCACAACAAATGCCCGCAAGGGAATGCCGTGTTTCCGACGGAACGCTTGACCCTTTCCATGGGAAAAACTTTTTAGATCAATTCCGGTGGGGATAACATCAATGGGTGTCGTCACGCCACGTTCTTGCAGAATCGCCTTGATACTCTCGGATGGTGCAAACACATGATCCGCGAGATTGGCATAGCCGGTCGATAATTCAATCACAAATTTTTTTAAAGTCGATTCCTTGATGGGGACGTAATGCAAATTATATTCAAAGGCCGTATGGTAGGTATAAATGAGCGGCACATTATTTTTATAGGCAATCCTTAAGGCCGTATCGCCGATTAAAAACGGATGATGCGCATGGACGATGTCTGGCTTAAAATCGCCCAAGGCATCCGGTAAGACGCCCGGGATAGGTAGCTGAACCGAAAAATCCGAACCGTTAAAATTCTGGATGGCAGGAATACGGATCACATCCGGGTCGGGCTGCATATCCTCGAATTCCGGTGCCACAATAATAACCCGGTGACCAAGTTTACGAAATTCCCGGCTAAAGGCCTCCACGGACCGTTCGAGTCCACCCACCAGCGGCTTATAGGTATTGGTCAACATCAAAATATTCATGGTTCAATTCCTTTCGGAAATACAACACAACGTTCCGTTTCTCCTACGGGCCGGCGCGCATAACCCGGCAGACGAATTTCTATCTTTGGCGGCTCGCCATACCATTGGCCTTCCCAGTTCACTTGAATCACCTCACGCTCACAAATGATATCGATGGAGATTTGCCCAAAGAGGGTCAAGGCTGGCCCAAAATGCAAGCGTTCGTTATGCCGGAGCCGTGCAGGACTCAGTCCAGAACCCAGAATTAACAAACCTTCCTGTTCCTCTTCCCGGACAAAGAGGTTGCGGATCATAATCACCCATCCCGCCGCAGCCCAGACATGCTGCCCGTCTCCCATGCATCCCCCGCGCGTCCAGGGATGAATCGCCTCAGGCCATTGGCCCGTCGGGGTGGCCAGATCGGCAATCGATTGAACCAATTCCAAAAATTTTTCGTCACCGGCGCGCAACAAAACCTGCGCGACATGCAAGGTCAAATAAGCGTTGATGCTCGAATGGCTGATTTCCTGGTAAAAACTGTTACTTAAAAAGCAGTGCTGCATTAAAAAAGTAACCGTCGCTAGAAGACGAGGGTCGCGGGGTTTCAGCAACTGTAAAGGGTACCCGGCCGCCAGACTGCCGATGGCACCCGCATCCATGCGGCGATGAGGAGAGGCCGGCAATCCTTTTTGGGCGGTTTGGACCGGAACATATTCCAGGCTTCGCTCAATGCATTGCATTAAATCAGCGGCTTCTTTGGTAAATTTATCGACGACGTGTTTTGATCGATCCTCTCCTTTAAGCAAATAAGCCGCTGATCTTAATCCCGCGACCGACCAAAAATCATCCCAGTAATAATAATCGCTGGGGCCAAGATGCTCGGCGCTAAAACCCGCCGGCATAAGTCCAGAATGAATTTCGGAATCTTGTGTCGAGGTTCGTTTGCGGACAATCCAGTACCCGGCATTTTCGACGGGCATTCGCCACTCTTCCTTTAACGGGCGATTCATCATCCGACAAAAACGCTCCAGCGTCCACAAAGCCTGACCATTGGAATCCCATTCTCCGTCCTGGGAGCGAAAATATCCCAAGAGGGTTTGACGGGAATGGAATTGGTCCAGGATTTCTTCCAAATGCGCGGTTAGCTGAGCACAGAGCATGGCATAGACAATAAACGCCGCATCTCGGAACCAAAAACGTTTGTAAGTGTACGGCCCCGGAAAAATATCGCCGGGAGAATGCAAGATGAGGGTTCTTAAGGCAATCTCATAAAGAGTCTGAAATTTTTTATCCGGGATAGATAAAGAACAGTGACCGAGCAGGCTGTCAGACCAGCTGGGCTGTGTAGCCAATGATTTCTTGGATAGAGGAATTTCAACCTGGATTTGAAAAGTTTCTTCCAACGGCAACTCATAAATCGCCGCGGCCGTGGCCATCCCCACGTCACAGTCAACCAACTCTTTATTCTCTTTCTGGAAAAGCTGATTGGCAACGTCGCCCTCCACGTAATTGGAGAATGCATAACTGGTCGGGGGATGGTCTAAAATGACTTCGGCTTTTTTATTAATAAGCCATCCATTTTTTTCTTTCAGCCGGGAAATCTGCTGAATAAAACTCACCCCTTCCGGATTGTAAGGACGAACGCTGACCACAAGCCATCCTCTTTTTTGACATTGTCCCCTGACCCGCATGAAACAGGTGGGGATGCTGCTCGAGGAAAGGACTTCGCAACGAATGTGTAGATCCGCAAAAGGATTTTTACTCGCGGTCGTAACCGCCAAAGTCTCCTCATTGAGGGAAAGGGTTTGGGCCACGCTATCTATCTGCGAAGGAAACAGAGATTCTTGTGAATCCGTGACAATCCAACTATCAATCGACCATCCGTCGTAAAAGGGGGTCAATAATCCCCGCGGATCAACGATCGGGTATTCAGAGTAACCCGGCAAACCCAAAGCAGTCCAGTTCCGATGGGTCAGATTGATATGCGTGAGACTAAACGCGCGGGGAACAAACGCCTTATCCAGTGGATCAAATTGGCGCTCGACCCAATAAGGCCAAATCCAGTCTCCAGATTGTGTTGAATCGCCTGACTATTCATGAGTCCCCGTGCCTGCAAGATGGCCCCAGAACGCAATAATTCCGTCGGCACCCAAACTTCCGACGGTTTAGAAAAACGCTGCAAATGGGAAAATACCACGATCGGATCCAAGAATCCCTGGGCCCGGGCCAGCCGCCGCACTAAAAATTTCCAGGGAAACCATTTTTCCGAAAACATTTTTTTCGACCA
Source organism: Candidatus Omnitrophota bacterium (assembly GCA_023247725.1). Lineage (GTDB taxonomy): Bacteria > Omnitrophota > Gorgyraeia > Zapsychrales > JAHFFX01 > JAHFFW01. Next base: position 10,735 of record JAHFFW010000045.1, read on the forward strand.
AACCCCGGTTGTCAGTTATTCGATGCTTCGATTTGGAGTTCAATTTTACTTTGGATCAAAACGATTCTCTTTAAAAGCCCCATTAAAGGCCCAGCCGCCACCAAAGGAATCATTCCCGGGATGGACAGAGTTCCCATTCCCACCAACCAACCCACTCCTGCTCCCAGAAGGCCTAAACTGCTTGCCCCCGTCACCGCTCCTTCTCCGGGGCCTTGGTGTGTTTTTCATAACCGAGATCAGCATTTCCTAGGCTATCAGGATAAAGGATCGAGATATCATCGGCAGCAAATCCTTCCGCCCGCAATTGATTCACAATACTAATGGTTTGCATTTCGTTACCGGTGATACAGACAACGGCCTGTTTTGACATAGGAACCTCGGTTTTTATTGACCGGCCTCCGGTTGTTGGTACTGCCGTTTTTTATGACCACCCGGAAGTCGGATTTTCTCTTCGTCTACTCCTCCTCTTCCTCCGGTATTTCTGTTTCTTGACGGGGATTGACCATAAGCACCTTGACCATGATCAACTCGGTTGTCGCGACGCCTCTGTTCCCACTGGTTTCGAGAAGAAATATTGTAATCTTGATCATTTCCTCGTCGAGCTGGCCTGCTCTCAGCGCGATCGGCTCGATATCGATTGGGTTCGAATCGTTCTCCCCGGCTGGCTCGTGTTCCGGGAATAGTCTCTCGCTGCTGTTGAAATTGACCATATGGACGCTCCTCTCTGTGGCTTGGTTGCGATGGTCTTTCATATTCCTTTTCTTGGCCATAGGGTTGTTTATAGTAATTTTGGGAACCATAGCGCTTCTGGCCCTCATAACCACCGTAGGTCGGTTCTTCGGAATAATAAGGACCGCGTTGCCGCGACCTTTGACCGTAAGATTCCTCTGGTCGGTAGCCGAAGCGTTCTTCTCGTTCCCCTGGACTAAAGCGGCCGCGCATTTCGCCACGTTGGGCGGGATACTCCGGGTACATGCGCCGACCATTACCTCCCTCATGTCCGTAAAAACTTTCTGGATCTTTAAGCTCTCCAGACCGCTGCCTTTCTTCTCTTGGTTCCCTGAGCCACGCGGGTTCTTCGTCTCATCGTAATCGAATGGCTCGGCAAAATCATCTTCGGGCTGGCCGTAGCCTCTGGAACCTGAAGAGGCAGAGAATTTCTTTTTTCTGGCTTGTTCATCTTGGGGAAATTCCTCGCCCTCTCCCAGCGCGCCTAATGTCCGTCCTTGGTTTGATGTTCGCCGCGAAGCCAAGGAACCTTTTCTAGATTTCTTATTCCGATTTTTTTTCATCTTCGTTTTTTTCTAGGCTTGACCTCTAAATATCCTGGCTCTTTGAAGTTTTGAATGGGTAAGCGTTATCGGTTATAATCCTGGAAAACAAATCAACCAGGAGGAGACCGATGTTTACCCAGCCACTATTTGAACTTGCTCTTAATATAAAAGATCC
>JAHFFW010000021.1 GCA_023247725.1 Candidatus Omnitrophota bacterium
TCGCTCGTTCTTCCATCAGGCTGGCTTGGAACTTTAATACCTTCATCTTGCTGACGCCGAAGGATTCCTTTCCCGCTATCAGTGCTATTCCATCTTTGGATAAGAAAATGTCAATAACTGAATGAAAAATCTAACTTGTTCGTAAAACTCTTCTGTATCGAGAGATTTCTTTACCGACTGGAAAAACTTATAAGTTTTTTCTCCATCCGATGCCTGTTCATCCTGCCCGACAAGTTCAAGCACGCCGTAATTTGTGGCATCGACATTAAGACCAACAAGAACCTTGATTTTTTGATTGGGATTTTCCTTTAAACCCTGATAAAGCTCCCTGATACCGGAAAAATAAAAGAAACCGACCAAAAATTTCAGCTCATCACTTTTTTGAATAAGCTCAATCAATCGCTTTTTAAGGTCTTTTGAATCGTTATTTGTAATAAAATTATTCAATCCCACATCCTCTTTTTTCCGTTGCCGGCTTGTCCTTTAAAGATACCCCAAAATTTTCTGTTCCAAAACCTTCTTAAACTCCCTCAGGTGCATGGCCTGGCTTGTGAGAATTCATCTTTTATTTTTCGATTTCTCATTATTATCCTTTTCTACTTCGGAATAATCCCAATGAATGAAAGGCATTTCATCGGACTCTTTGAAATTCCATGTTTCCCGGAAAGAATCAATAAATTCTTCCGGGATAAAAAATCTCGCCTCATAACAGGCGTATCCGCTTTTGTCCTTACGGTCGTAAACCTCTATCCTTCCACCTCTACAATGCTGATATTTAGGATTCATGATTGCTTCTTCAACGACGGTGAAAAAATATCTTTTTTGTTTTCGTTTAGCCATATCTCATCATTATTCTTTGATTTTTGCCAGACCTTCCTCAATCAGCGTGTTGGACGCATAGGATTTAAAGACTGCGGCCAAATTCTCATCGGCAAACTTGGGAACACTAACTTCTTATCATTCCCTTGCACTCTCCGACCGCATCCGTTCAACGTATTCCGCCATGTCTCGCACGCGGACATACCAGGTCTTGCCTTTTTTCTGACCTTTAAGCTGATCGCGGTTGATCAGGTTGCGCAGATAATCAGGAGAATAGTTATAAATATGCGCCAGATCACTCAATGGCAATTGCGCTTCTTTGTCGATATGTTGAAGGCCGATATTCTTCAAACGGGAAACGGCATCAGTGAGCCGGTCAAAAACAATAGAGACAATCCCGTCAAAATTCTGTTGATCAATCAGTTGATCAACGGCTTTCACATCAAAACTTTCTCCCTGCTCAATCCGGCGGTGCAACTTCTCAAAACCGTCGTCGGCTTTCTCGAGCGTGTTATAGTAATGTTCCCGGTCATTCTTCGAAACGCCCTTAATGGCAATGTTGAGAAATCCGCAGCCGATCAGAATGTACGACAACAATATTCTTCCCGCCCGGCCATTTCCATCCCGAAATGGATGGATGGCCTCAAACCAGACATGGGCCATAGCACAGAGAGCAACAGGGTCATGCTTTCCATCTTTCAAACGCTGATTCACCCATTTAATCAAAAGCTCCATCGCCTGCCTGACATAAAATTCGCTGATCGGCGAGAATGTTGAATGCGCCACCTGCGCTGTTGTGTTTCGGAATTCTCCAATTTCGCCGATATAGAAACCCATTTTTTTCTCATAGCGCATCAGCAGTGTGTGAACCTGCTTGACGTCGGACATCCGCAGTGAAAATTCCTTTTCTTTATACTGATTGGCCGCGTATTCATACATCGCCGAAGCTGATTCAAAATAGCCAAGAATCGCAGCCGCCTTGTGTTTGTCCGTGCGCTTATTGTGCTCCAGAACATCAATGAGCTCGGTCCTGTTGGTAAATACTCCCTCAATGGCAATCGAATTGCGGATTTCATCCTTAAATAAGGAGTACCATTCCGCGTTCGATACCTGCGTCAAACTTCCCTTTTTGGCACGCAGTTGTTCCAGCTCTTTTTTAATGGATTGACTTTTCATGGTTTACCGAACCTATCGAACCATTCTATTTTATTTATATTTGATATATATAAGGTTATATAATATATGATTCGAATTATAATTTATGGTTCGATAATAACATTGATTTTCATTAAAAGCAAGTCTAGTATGATCGAATTTACCGAACCAATAAAATGTATATTATTCTTAAATATAATGGGTTGCGATACTAAAATTAACGAACCTGAACATATGGTTCGATATTAAAGCACCTTAGGAGGCGTGTCTCAACTGCCCGCACGCGGCGGCGATGTCGCGGCCGCGAGGAGTGCGCAGGGTGGCGTGAATCCCTAATTCTTTAAGCCGATTTTGAAACTGAAGCATTTCTTCATGGGTCGGAGGTTTGTGCGGAAATTCCTGGACGGGGTTGTAGGGAATGAGATTCAACTTACAGATCATGCCTTTCAGATTTTTGGCCAATTCCCGGGCCGCCTCTTCGGTGCAGGTCACATCCTTAATCAAAATATATTCAAAGGTGATCTGCCGGTGGGTCATTTTGATGTACTCGCGGCAGGCGTTCATCAATTCGGTAAAGGGATATTTCTTATTGACGGGCATGAGCTTGTTGCGGGATTCGTCGTTATAGCCGTGCAAGGATATGGCCAGCTCGATCTGAAAATTCTCTTTGGCAAACTGCATGATTTTGGGGACCAGTCCGACGGTCGAGATGGTGATCCGCCGCGCGCCGATATTGATCCCCCGCTCGTCGTTGACGATGCGCAGGGCTTTAAGAAGATTTTCATAGTTGTCAAAACTTTCCCCCGTTCCCATACAAACGATATGAGACAGCGGCTTTTTATGATTCTCCGCCTCTTCTTTAACGTGAAGAATTTGCGTGAGGATTTCCGCCGTGGTCAGATTGCGTTTCCAGCCGCCGATGCCGCTGGCGCAAAACTTGCAACCGAACTTACACCCGGCCTGCGAGGAAATGCAGACGGTTGTCCTGGTTGCGGTAGGGATCAAAACGGTTTCGACTTTTTCGTGATCACACAAATCAAATAAAAACTTCGTCGTCCCGTCTTTGGCCACCTGCTTCCTGGCAATCGCCAAAGGATCAAGATCGAAATCCTGAGACAACCTTTCGCACAGCGGCGCAGGCAGGTTGCGCATCCGGTCAAAAGACCAGACGCCTTTTTTATAAATCCACTCGAAAATCTGGCCGGCGCGAAAAGATTTTTCGCCAATGGACTGAAGGTATTTCTGCAATTCCTCCAAGGTGAGATTGCGGATATCAGTTTTCGAAACCGCTTGGATTTTGGGATTCATTTTTTTGAATTAATTTTGTGTCGTTGCAGATTCGGAAAGTAAGAACAGTCCCCATTTTTGGGGCCTCGACTCTTCCGTGGTTTTAAAGTCAATCGCTAGGTAGTGGCGAAGGCGCCGATCGTGCGGAATTTCTGATAGCGTTCTTGCAATAATTCTTCGACGGGTTTGGCGGATAATTCTTTGATGTGTTTGAGAATGGCCTTTTTGAGGTTTCCGGCCGCTTCCTGAGGATCGCGATGCGCCCCGCCCATCGGTTCCGGAATAATTTCATCAACGACACCAAATTTCAGCAGATCCTCACCAGTTAGCCGCAGGGCGTTGGCCGCCTCGGGCGCCTTGATGCTGTTTCGCCACAAAATGGAAGCGCAGCCTTCGGGAGAAATAACCGAATAATAAGCGTGCTGCAGCATACAAACCCGGTCGGCCACACCGATTCCCAATGCCCCACCACTTCCGCCTTCGCCAATGACACAGGCCACGATCGGCGTGGCGATCTTCATCATGTCGCGCAGATTCGCGGCAATGGCCTGGGCCTGACCGCGTTCTTCGGCACCAATTCCCGGATAAGCCCCCGGTGTGTCAATGAGGATCACGACCGGCAGCCGAAACTTTTCCGCCAGATTCATCAAACGAATGGCTTTGCGGTAACCTTCCGGATGGGCGCAGCCGAAATTCCGCATGACGCTCTCTTTGGTGTCGCGGCCTTTTTGGTGGCCCATGATGACCGCGTTCCTGTGATTGATCCGCGCAAATCCGGCAATCAGCGCCAGATCGTCGGCAAATAAACGATCTCCGTGCAGTTCCACAAATTCCGTTGTCATCAATCGAATATAATCAAGGGTATAGGGGCGACGGGGATGGCGTGCAATCTGCACCCTTTGCCAGGGCGAGAGTTTGCTGTAAATGTCCGCTTTCATTTTCTCGAGCTTCTGCTCGAGTTTTTTGATCTCGGGAACGATATTGATATTCCGATGGGAGCCAAAATTACGAAATTCATTGATCTTGGCTTCCAATTCGACAATCGGTTTATCAAAATCCAAGTTGCTCATGGGTCTCGGTTCCTTAAAATTTTTAATCAATAATCGTCACTTTGGTCCCGATCGGCAGAATATCATAAAGTTCTTCCACCTCGGCATTGCGCATCCGCACGCATCCGGCCGTCACCTGTTGGCCGATCTGATCAGGATCAATCGTCCCGTGAATGCCGTAACCGGCCAAATCAAATCCCATCCAGCGGCTCCCCAAAACATTCTGCGGGCTCTCCGGCGGAATAATGGCCCCGCTTTTGAACCAAACCGGATCAACGAGCTTGGTCGTGATCTTAAAATCTCCGACGGGCGTGCTGTTATTGGCCCCGGTCGAAACCGAATAGACCTTAACGACTTGATCCGCATCCTTAAGAATCAAAATGTTCTGGGATTTATCGACCAGCATATTGAAATTCGCCAGATAAATGGAGAGCGGCTGTCCCACCCGAATGGTATCACTGGAAAGATTGTTTCGTTTCTTGATAAGCTCGACGGTGGTTTCGTATTTCTTGGCGATCTTGGCCAGCGAATCGCCGGGTTCCACTTTATGCACGATGGCCTTCGGACATTGGATGTTCGTCGTGATCATTTGCATATTGAGTTCTTCCAGTTCTTTCGAAACGGTTTCCACTCCTTCATAGTCGGGATATTGAGTGATAATGAGCTGATAGGCGTCCTTGGCCTTGGCCCATTCACTATTCTTTTTTAAATTCATAGCCTTATTGAATAATTCCTGGGCTGAAGACCTTCCCGGCGGGGTGGGTTCAGGAGCCTTTTTTTTGCCGTGAAATAAGAGGCTTCCCATGAGAATGACCAAAACGGCCCCGCCCGCGATCCATATCCATCGTTCCTTAAGCATCCCGCCTCCTCGCGATTCCTTTTCTTGAACTCGTAGAAATTTATTACCAGATTTTATAAAAGACCGCCGACATGATCATTCCCAAAAGCGAACCAATGAAGACCTGCACCGGCGTATGTCCGATCAGTTCCTTGAGTTCATCAGTTTCAATCTTTCCCTTCCAATAGATGTCCTCCATGATCCGGTTCAAAATCGTGGCCTGTTGACCGGTGGCGCGTCGCACTCCCTGGGCATCAAACATCGTGACCAAGGCAAAGACTGTTGCCAGCGCAAAGATGGGCGTATCAAATCCCAAATACAGTCCGCAAGTCGTGGCCAACGCCGTCGCGCCGGCAGCATGACTCGAAGGCATGCCTCCGGTCCCGATAAACCAGCGAAAATTAAAACGTCTTTCGATGACAACCCCCAGAATTACCTTAAGGATTTGAGCCAGGGCCCAGACCGAAAGAGTGATGATGAGGATTTTATTGGATAGAATATGCCGAAAGATATCCACGTTGATTTTGGGTCTGAGAAGTTTGGCTTAAAGAAAGGGGAAACGTTTTTGAGTCCGCGGATGACGACCACTTCGTTAAAAAACTAACGATTTTTAGAAAATTGACCTTCGACGGAAATTATGTTAGCTTACATTATATTAATGACCTAGAAAAAAGCAAGGTTCTTTTCCCCTTCCCCTTGTTTTAGGTCGAAATAAAATCCTCTACCTGCAATACTTTCAGTTTTAACCCGGTTCTCCCGCCCAAACTTCAGGAATAGCCATGCTCACCAAAGTGTTCAGTTATGGAACCATGGGTCTGGAAGCCTATCCGGTCACCATCGAAGTCGATGTCAGCCGTGGTCTTCCCGCCACGATTATGGTCGGCTTGCCCGACAATGCGGTTAAGGAAAGCAAAGAACGCATCCGCTCGGCCATTAAGAACAGTGGTTTTCAATTTCCTCTCGAACGCATCACCATCAATCTCAGCCCCGCCGATACCAAAAAGGAAGGCGCCGGTTTTGACTTGGGGATCGCCGTGGGGTTATTGGCGGCATCGGGACAATTGGCGTCGGCCGGCTTGAAGGACTTTATTTTCTTAGGCGAACTGTCTCTGGATGGAGCGATCCAACCCGTCAACGGAAGTCTCATCGTGGCCTGCGCTGTATCTCCAAAAAATTTCAAAGGTTTGATTCTGCCGGAGGCTAACTGCGCCCAGGCCGCCGCCGCCAACCATATCCCCATTTTCCCGGTCCGATCGCTGGCCGAGGTTGTTCAGTTTTTCAGTGATCCTTTCTCCCGAATCCCTTACCAAAATGAAAATTTGAATATCATTCCTCGTTCAGAATCCGAAAATGATTTCGCCGACATCAAAGGACAGTTTTATGTCAAACGCGGTCTGGAAGTCGCAGCCGCCGGCGGCCACAATTGTCTATTAATCGGTCCTCCGGGGAGCGGAAAAACCATGTTGGCCAAACGGATTTCTTCCATTTTGCCTGATCTAACGCGGGAGGAGGCTCTGGAGACAACCAAAATTCATTCTGTCGTTGGGCTGGTTTCACCGGCGCAGGGGTTAATTTCCAGCCGGCCATTCCGCTGTCCACACCATACGACTTCCGATGTGGCGTTAGTGGGCGGAGGTTCCAACCCGCGACCGGGAGAAGTGACGCTCGCGCACAACGGTGTTTTATTTCTGGATGAGTTGCCGGAATTCAATCGCGATGTCCTCGAAGCCTTACGTCAGCCCTTGGAAGATCGTTATGTCACGATTTCACGCGCGGCTCGAGTCGTGCGTTTTCCGTCGCATTTCATGTTCGTCGCAGCCATGAATCCCTGCCCGTGCGGATGGTTTTCCGAACCGAAGAAAGGCTGCCGCTGCAACCCGCACCAGGTGGAACGTTATCTCGCTAAAATTTCCGGACCGTTGCTCGACCGTATTGATCTGCATCTCGATGTGCCCTCCGTAAAACCAAAGGAACTCTTATCGACGGCTCCGGGTGAATCATCTTCTCAAATCAAGATCCGGACAACGCAAGTTCGCCAAATCCAGTTGGAGCGTCTAAAAAAGGACTCAATTGTTTGCAATGCCCAGATGAACCATCGGCAGATCAAAAAATACTGTCCGCTCAATGAGGAGGGTAAAAAATTATTGAAGCTGGCGATCGAAGAGCTGGGTTTGTCCGCCCGAGCGTACGACAAAATCTTGAAGGTCGCGCGGACCGTGGCGGATCTGGATCAATCCGAATCCATCCAGCCCTCACATCTGGCCGAGGCGATTGGGTATAGGAATTTGGACCGGCGGTGGTGAAGGGTAACAGGAAAAAACAATATTGTAGGGGTTCAAAATTTTGAACCCCTACAATTGTTTCGGTTATTTCGGTTATGAAAAGTCGACAATCCTTGCGACTATCCAATTATGATTATTCTCAACCCGGCTACTACTTTGTGACCATCTGCACGAAGGGAATGTCTTGCTGGTTGGGAGCCATCAAGAATAATGCTGTTGAATTGTCATCCATCGGTAAGGCGGCACAAGAATGTTGGCTGAACATTCCCCGGCATTTCCCCCACGTTGAATTGGATGAATATATCGTTATGCCGAACCATGTTCATGGAATCATAATCATCAATCCGGTAGGGGTTCAAAATATCAATCCGGTAGGGGTTCAAAATTTTGAACCCCTACAGCAAAACAAATTCCAACACATCATCCCGCTTTCCTTGGGATCCATCGTCCGCGGTTTCAAAATCGGAGTCACCCAATGGTGCCGACGATACGGTCATATTGATTTAGAATGGCAACGCAATTATTATGACCACATCATTCTCAACGAAAAAGCATTGCAAAAAATCCGGGAATATATTCAAAACAATCCGGCAAATTGGGCAGAAGACAGGAATAATCCCAGAAAGTAATGAGCCAAAATAACCCGATCATCATCCACGCCGATCGGCGGGAAAATTCCTCTGGAATTCCCCTGATTCTTGAACACGAATATGGAATAAAGGTGCTCCCGGCGATGCTCAGGACCGGCGATTACATCATCGATGAAAAAATCGTTATCGAACGCAAGACCCATCTCGACTTTGCCCAATCCATCATCGACGGCCGGCTTTTCCAACAAGCGGCGATGATGCGGAAATTCTTTAACCGCTCGCTTCTTATTGTCGAAGGAAGCATGGAATCCATTTCCGAGAGAATCAAGATTCATTCCCATGCCGTCAAGGGAGCCTTGGTCAGCATTGCCGTAGCCTGGCAGATATCCATATTATTCTCCCAGGACGCAGCTGAAACGGCTTTGCTTTTGTGGCTTATTGGCCATCAAGAAACGGCGAGCGCGATCGAATTATCCTATCGGCCCCGGCAGACGACCCAAGCGCCTGTCTCAACGACAGCTTTACATCCTGCAAGGACTTTCCCAAGTCGGGCCCAAAACCGCCGTCCGCTTACTTAACCATTTTGGCTCACTCGAGGCGGTGATGACGGCGTCGGATCAAAGAGTTAACAGGAATACGAGGATTAGGCAAGAAAAGGGCGGAAAAAATCAGAGAGATATTGACTTCAAGAAATTCATTTCAAACGTGACTGTCACCTAGAAATTTATCGAGAGGACGATGTGCAGCCAAAACACTTTGATCTACCCAAGCCTCATGAATTTTCTTTCCGTATTTACTCGATAATTTGTTTGCTTCACTTTGGATTTTATCTAATCGTCCGGCTGGATTAATAAGCACACCGTTTAAATCCACTTTTTTCTGTGCTATCTCCCAAAAGTACCTTTCGGCCACTAAATCAGCAATCAGAACCTGTCCCACTAATATTTTTTTGTATTGACAATTTTCTCCCAATTTTAGAATTTTTTCTCGATCCATTTATAGGTCCTTTTTTCTGACCATTTATGTAATCCAAACAATCTTGACTTCATTTTCTATCGTTTTGAACTCCTTGTCCCCCGTTATAAGTTCTCCCTTATGAACCTTCGCCAAGGCGGCAGCAAAGCAATCTGCGTAAGGGAGTTTTTTGGTGGCTTTGTAAAAAGCAGCTTGTTTGGTAACGACTAAGTCGGGTGGTACAAACTCAATCGGAAAGGATTCAATAATTTTCTGAACCCGCTCTGCTTCTTCGCTGCCATAATTCCGTATTAATACATAAAAGACTTCTCCCCAATTAACGGTCGACATAAGTATCTGTCTGCCATTCTGCGCTGTTTTAACGAATAGGTCTTTGATCCTTTCGTAGCCGGGTTCTCTTTCCAAATAAGCCATCAAGGCACTTGCGTCTAGGACCTTGACCATTTCTTATCCTCCCGCTCTTTCTCTTTCGCCCTCTCCTCAAGAAGCGCTCTTACTCCTTTTCCTTTCGTGTTCAAAATCCCGGCCATTTTTTCAAAGTAGTCCTCCGTCAATGGCTGGAGAATAATCTGATCCCCATTTTCTTCGATGGAAAGCCTCGTGCCTCTTTTGATGTTGAGTTTCCGGCGGATTCGGGAAGGAATAACGATTTGCCCTTTGGTAGTGACGATTGTCGTGACCATAATCATGCCCCTTTCTGTTAAGAGTATACCATAGTGCAAATGTATGTCAGTATTTATTTGTAATACCTAATCTACTATGGGCTACTCTATGATGGTCATCCAACAAAATCTCAGAAATTTTCTTACCAATTCAAGAAATTAAAATATTTGAGCTGAATCCACAGATCCTGATAATCAATGAGCGGAACAATGCTGGTGTACTGATCGGTCCAGGGACGAAGATGGCTGACCCGGGCACTGGCCGTATCCGCATACCACTTTAAATCGAGCGCGAGTCCCTCGAACATTCGCTTCGACCACGTCATCGCCACCCAGCTGGAAACGTAAGTATATTCCGCATTCGTATTCCTTTTCCCCGCAATGTAGGCCTGCACTTCTTTACTATTGCGCAAAAGGATGGGCGCCAGGCGCAGATAACGGTTGCTGATGTGAAACAAAATCAATCCGTTCGGATTCAAATGCCGTCGATAAAGATCGATAGCCTCAACGGTCAAAAGATGCAGAGGAATCGAGTCCCCGCTAAAGGCGTCGATCACAATCAAGTCATAATGCTGCGAAGAATTCTTCAGCGACACGCGGGCGTCCCCCAGAATTACATGGATCTTGCCTGCCGAATTTTTTAAGTAAGAAAAATATTCCTGGGCGACCGTGTAGACATCGGGATCAAGCTCATAAAAATCCAGGCTCTGGTTCTTGTTCAAATAAGTTGCCAGGGTTCCTGTGCCCAAACCGATGACCGCGATCCGACGGAAGCTAAAGGCTTTATGGTCGAGGATTTGACCGATGGGGGTATGATGGGAAAAATAGGCGGTGGGAATCTTCTGTTTTGACGGTTCCAGACTTTGGGCCCCATGAATGGTCGTTCCATGCATGAGAAAGCGAATATGTCCTTTTTCATAAACCTTGAGAATCCCGTAATAATTCCGCTGGCGAAAAGAATAATGATTTTGCGACCAGGAGGACTCCAGCAACCCCAAAACAACCAAAACACCAATAACCGCCAATAAAAGCGCGTGAGGCCGGTTTCGCCATTGCTGAAAGATCAGCGTAAAAAATGCAATCAAAAACATCATTCCCACCAAATTGTAACAGGAAAACAAAAAAGGCCATGCGCCCAAAAAAACAAGCCAATAGAACAGATAGCGGACATCCGCAGAGCGAAGTTTCGGCTCGGGATTATTCGCGATCAAATAAATCGCCAAACCGAAAAATCCCATAAAATATTCCAAAAGAAAATTGGATAAGCGCGGAATAATCCAGCTCACCAAAACTCCACCGAGGAAACTGCCCAGCGAAATAAGAAAATAAAAATTAATGAGATGCTTTGAGTCGGCGGGTTTTTGCCGGTAAAGCTCATCTTGACAATACAAACAGACAAGCCACAAAATGACGTGCAACAAAATGAGTTCCAAAATAAACGGAAAAAATCTTCCCTGGACAAAGAAATATAACAAAATGCCGAATCCCATCGTCTGATGAATGCCGGATTTGATCCACCGCGGACAAAAAGAACGAGGCCGAAAGACCAGAACAAAACTCAAAAGATAAATGCACAAAGGCAGAATCCATAATAAGGGCGCAGGCGTCACGTCGATGGTAATGAGGTTGGTGACGGACATAAACATGACGGTCGGAATCATTCCCAAAAGAATCCAAGACAAAACGTCCCGTTGAGCAAGCCCCGTCGCTTTTAGTTCCACGACAGGCTCTTGCGGGGCACAATCAAGTTGCCAAAAAAGAACCATATTAAGGATTAAAACGATGAGGTAAGCAATCCTCCAGATCAGGATTTGGGCCGGCAGATCAAAGAATGGCTCAATGAAAAAAGGATAGGATAACAGTGCGACGAAAGAACCCAAATTGGAAATGGAATAAAGGACATAAGGATTGGACCGCTGTGTCAGACGCGAAGCCGAAAGCCATGCCTGCATGACCATGCTGACGGTTGCCAGAGCAAAAAACACCGGCCCGATGGAACGACCGAGTTGTCCAAAAATTTCCAAAGCGACGAGCCAACATCGGGGCGTCGAGTTCGCCGGCCAACCGGGTTGAAACATTCCCCATAAAGGTAACAATAAGAGCAGCAGATGTCCGTATCGGTACCGGGGCATTCCCAAAAAACCGACGGCGAGATGCGAGTAAAGATACCCGACGAGGAGCGCCGCCTGAAAAAAAACCATACACGCACCCCAGACCAGATAGCTTCCTCCGTATTGTGGCAAAAGGATCTTGGCGATAATGAGCTCAATCTGGAATAAGAGAAAGGCGGATAAAAATGAAACGAGTTTTAGGATGAACAATGCGGTCATGAAGTTCGTCGGTAATTACAGGTTATCTGGTAATCCGGAAATGCTGACCCGGGTATCCGGATTTCCATTTCCGGATCTCCGGATGACCGGATTGCCATTTGGTAACTCAATGACCCAAGGGGAGTTTTTATCGTTGAGGGTCACAAACTTCCCGACCCCTCAAATATTTGGAAGAATTCCCGACGGGCAATAAAGAGGATGATTATTTCGAACATTTAGCCTCGGCCTCTCGCAGTTGCTGCGCCATTTGCTTTAAGCTGGCTTCCTTCTCTTGCAAAAGACGTTGGCTTAAACCTAACCGCTCCTCCAAATCGGTGATTTGGCTTTTGAGCTGGGCAATTTCTTGTTGATGCTCTTCCAGAACGACATCCTGCTCCAGCATCTTATTGCGGGCCTCTTCAAATTCTTTTTTCATGACGTCGTCGAGTGCAGAGTTCGTTTGGCGGTCCATGCGGATTTGCAGCAAGGCTTTTCGGGTGGAAGCCAAATCCGTTTTCAATCCCTGAATGCAGGTATCCTTCTTTTTTAGTAAACCGATTTCCTCTTCGCAAGGATTAGCGTTTTTGGCCTCACCTGTTTGCATTGTTTCTTTGGCCTTGCCCTTACTCGTTTTGGTCAGGGATTTCTCGGCGGCCTTTTCCTGACTAGCCAGGCGGTCCTTCAAGCGGTCCAACTCCTTGGTTTGATCGGCGAGGTCTTCCGTCTTCTTTTTGAATAAGGACTCCTGCTCCTGTAGACGGTCTTTCAATTCCTTGATCTGCGCCTGAGTGGTTTTTAATTGGTCGAGATTTTTATCCTGATCGGCTTGGGCGGCCTGTAGCCGTTCACTTTTCGTTAAGGCCATGGTCTTTAAATCCCCGATTTCTTTCTGCAAAAGCTGCAGGTTGCTGTCTTTTTGCTGCAATTGTTCATTTTGGTGAGTCAGTTTGGCCTTAAGGGAATCCATTTCTTTTTTGAGATTACTGGATTCCGTTTCGAGATCATGAATCAATTGGCCTTTGGTTTCAATTTCTTGCTGCTGACCTTGGAGTTGCTCTTTGAGATCGCTCAACTGATTTTGATAATCTGTCACCTGGCTATTCAACGACTTTAACTGGAAATCCATCTGATCGGCCGTCTTTTTGGCTTGAGCCAATTCTGTCTTCATCCCGCCGAGTTCTTGAGTCCGCTGGGTCAAAGCTTCTTGCTGCTCAGACAATTCCTTTTCGCTCGCTGCAACTTTATGATCGAGCTCGGCCACCCGATCGCTTTTTTCTTGAGCGCTTTTCTTCGCCTGGGCCAATTCTTCCTTCATTGCGTCGCCTTGTTGGGTCCGACGTTCCAGCGCCATATCTTTTTCCAATAGACCTTGTTTTGTCTCCCCGAGCTTTTGATCCAGCTTGGCCACTTCGCCAGCTTTTTCCTCGGCACTCTGCCTGGCCTGGGTCAATTCAGTTTTAAGTCCACTCAGTTCCTGATTCAGATCGGCCAAGGCGTCTTCTTTATCCTTCAACTTCTGTTCCGTCTCAGCAATGTGCTGTTCCATCTGAGCCAATTGCGCTTTAACCTGGACGAATTCCGCTTCTTTTTGTTTAAAGGTCGATTCCTGACTGGAAATCTTTTCCCGCAAACCCGAAACGACCTGGCCCAAACTCGTGACCTCCCCTTGTTTGTTATCTAAAAGCTGGGTGGATTCGACGAGCTCTTTACGCAGCGACTCGAGGCGCGCGTCGCGTTTTTTGATGGAATCGGTCATGAGTGACAAATCCGCCGCAACGGAACTCAGATCATGGTCGAGCGAGGAAACTTGGCGTTCTTTGTCCCGCATCCGAATCCTTTGCTGTTCGATGGCCTCTCTTAATTCCCTGACCGCTTCCTTTTTGTCTTCCAATTCCTTTTGGCGTTTGGCTAACTCCAGACGGTTGAGCAATAAATCGTCGCTCAGTTTCTTTAAATCCTTTAAATTCTCCTCCAGGCGTTGCTGAAATTTTTGAATCTGCCAACGGCCATCCAAGGATTCTTGATAGGAATCGTTTTTTACTTTGACCAATTCATCCGAAAGAAGGGCAATCTCTTTTCGATGTTTTGCCTCGCGATGCTGGATTTGATATTGGGCCTGCTGCAAACGATCCTTGAGATTCTCTACTTCCGCTTCCCTTCCCTTTAAAAGAACCAGCTGGTCCATCGGAATTTTCTTCGGGGATGGAGGAACCGTGAGGGACTTCGCTTGTTTTATGACGGGCGGCTCTGAAGAGGCGATTGCGGGTCTGGAGACAGGTTTAGATTGTTTTGGACCTTGCGTTGGGCCAAGGGTCGAAGAAGTCTTGGGGGAGACAGTCTGCTCTTTGCCTGGAACTGGTAAACCCCGTAAAAGGGATTTTACTGCGTTGAGGGATTGTTTTTCTGCCGGAGTTTCTGACGAACCCATCGGAACGGCCGGGGAGGGTGGTGCGCCCAACGGAGTTTGGGGCTGAGCGTTTTTGACCAAACCTTCCCGCAATTCGCCGACGATTTTGCGAAGCTCGGCATTTTCTTTCTCTTGATCGGCCAGGTCTTTTTCCACCCGCGCCTTGGCCCGGACCAGGGTCTGGGCGGTAGACTCCATGTGCTTACTTTCCTCGCGCAATTTTTGCATGTCATTTTGCAGACTGCGATTGCGCTCCATGGCGGTCTTGCCCGTGTAAAGTCCATCGGGAAAACCCATCTCTTCTAGATATTGCCTGGCTTTTTTGTTATCGGGATCAACGAGGAGGGCCTTGCTCATTTCGTGGACAGCCCCGGCGACATCACCGCGGTGATAAAGTTTCTGGCCGTAATCAATCAAGAATTCAACGATCGGATTATCCTCTTTGGTCCAGGCCCAGGCCAAGGAGGCGGATAAACAAAGGCCTAAAGAAAAGACAATGACAATTCGACTCTTGCTAGATTTAGGCATTAATTGGGTGTTATTCCTTATCAGTAGTGCCAAGGCATTCGTGCCTTAGCAACGTTCTGCAACGCTCGACGACTTTGCCGGCGACCCCGCCCAGTGTAAAATCCCGGCGGGGTCGCCGAACGTCAAACCAGTATGCATTTCCGATTTACCGATACAGGTATGAATATTATTATAAAAAGAAAAACTCACAAAAAAATGGTTATTTACAATTTTTTCCTCCTGCTCGAGTTAAAGCCAAATTTGACCGAAAGCAAGTCTTGCTTGTGAGACCGCCTTTATGCTATAAAAGTGGGCCATGGATCAGCTCCCCTCTACCCAGCTACCCATCCCTGGATCGATTGCGCCTTATCCCAAAGAATCGCAAGCGACCCCCATGCTCAAGCAGTATCAGGACCTCAAGAGCCAGCATCCTGACTGCATCCTCTTTTTCCGGCTGGGAGATTTTTACGAAATGTTTTATGAGGATGCCAAAGTCGCATCCGGAATTCTGGAATTGGTTCTGACCTCCCGCAGTAATGGCAAATCCGAAAAGATTCCCATGTGCGGGATTCCTTATCACGCCGTCGACGGTTATATCGCTCGACTGATCAAGTCCGGTTTGAAAGTCGCCATCTGCGAGCAGGTGGAGGACCCGAAGCTGGCCAAAGGCATTGTCAAGCGCGAGGTCATCCGCATCATTACCTCCGGGACATTTTTGGATGAGACCAGCGTGGAATCCCGGTTTCTTCTGGCGATTTTTCCTGCGGTAAAATCAATCGGCATCGCCCTCATTGATACGGCCAGCGGCCATGTTCAGACGAATCAGTATCCGGATTCCAGAAAAATCATCGAACTCATTTCGCGGCTTTCGGTGTATGAATGCATTTTCCCGGAGAAAGCGACCGCCGTACCAACCCTTTTACGTCATCCCTTGATTCGCCATAAAAATATCACGGCAAGTCCGTATCCGGATTGGGCCTTTAATCTCGAATTGGCCAAGCGATCTCTTTTGGAACATTTTCGTGTCCATAATCTCAGCCCTTTTGGAATTGATGGACTTCTCGATGCGATCTGTGCTTGCGGGGCTCTGTTGGAATATTTGCAAGCGATGAACCATTGCCCGTTGCGGCATGTCGATCGGATTTCCTTATTCTCCGACGAAGAATTCGCTTATATCTCTCCGGCAGCGGCACACGGTTTGGAGCTGGAAGACCTCTTGCAGGCGATGGATGAGACCCGGACTCCCATGGGCCGGCGAACGTTGCGGTTCTGGCTTTACCATCCATTGAAAAAGCCTGAATCCATTCTGGAACGGCAAAACGCGGTCACTCTTTTAAAAAATCATTCCCAGATTTTCCAATCCTTGCAGTCACTCTTAAATCACACGCCAGATATCGAAAAAAATCTTTCTAAACTCAGCTGCGGTTACACGAGTGCCAAAGACATCCTCGCCATTCGCAACACCTTACTCAAGGGACCGCTCATCGAAGACACGATCGCTCCTTTGGTTGGCCACAATTCCCTTTTTGCCTTAAAGGACATTCCGGATTTGCGACAACTTCTCGAAAAGTCCATTAATCCCGACGTGCCTTTGTCTCATCCGGAAGGAAAAACCATCCGTCCCGGATTCCATGCGGATCTTGATGCCTTGCGCAATCTGCAGGAACATGGCCGTCAATGGCTGCAGCGATTTCAGGCTGAAGAAATCAAGCGCACCGGGATCAATTCCTTAAAAGTGGGTTTCAATCAAGTCTTTGGTTATTATATCGAGATCACGAAAGCCAATCTCGATCACGTCCCCTCCGATTACATTCGCAAACAGACCCTCGTGAACGGCGAGCGCTTCATCACGCCAGCTTTGAAAGAGTTTGAAGAGAAAATTCTTTCCGCCGAAGAAAAGATTCTCAAAATCGAAAACGAGCTCATTAAAAATATTCAAAAAGAAATTCTTGAACGTTCGGTGGCGCTGCATGAATTGAGCGAAAGCCTTGCGACCCTCGATGGTCTTTCGTCCCTCACTCATCTGGCGCAATCGCCTCATTACGTCGCGCCCACCATCAATGAAGAAACCACGATCGACATCAAGGACGGCCGCCATCCGGTCGTCGAGAAAAGTCTGCAGGGAAATTTCGTCCCGAATGATGCCTGGCTCGATTGCAACGAACAGCATTTGATCATCCTGACCGGGCCCAATATGGCTGGGAAATCCACCTACATCCGTCAGACCGCCATCCTTGTGATCCTGGCCCAGATGGGAAGCTACGTGCCAGCCGTATCCGCGGTGATCGGCGTCGCGGATAAAATCTTCACGCGCATCGGTGCCCACGATGATATCGCCAAAGGTCAAAGCACCTTTATGGTGGAAATGAATGAGATGGCGGATATTTTGAATAATCTTTCTGGCCGCAGCCTCATCATCCTCGATGAAATCGGCCGCGGCACCTCGACCTTTGATGGACTGAGCCTCGCCTGGGCCTTGGCCGAGCATTTGCATGCGGCCAAGGCCCGCACGCTTTTTGCCACGCACTTTCATGAATTGACGGCGCTGGCGGATGAGCGTTCGGGGATCAAGAATTACAACGTGGCGGTCAAGGAATGGAAGGATGAAATCGTCTTCTTGCACAAGATCGTCCCCGGATCTACCGACGATTCCTACGGAATTTATGTGGCCAAATTGGCCGGGATCCCCAAAGACGTCATTGCGCGGTCAAAACAAATCTTGACTCAATTGGAATTAAATTCAAATCTGAAGGAAAAATTGACAAAGGGATCAATGGAACAACAATTGTCCTTATTTGCAGGCAAGAAGGCTCCTCCATTGGAAGAAATCAAGGCTGTGATTGAGGCCATGGATGTCAATGCCTTAACCCCGCTGGCGGCTTTAAACAAACTTCAGGGATTAAAGAACCTCCTTGAATCGCGCGAGACGAATAACTAAGGATGAAACCCGATGCGTGTTTTTGGCTTCGCTCGAGGAGCGGCCAATAGCTCTTTGATCGCGTGAAGAAGCGCCTGAATTTTTCGGCCATGATCATGGGACGTTCGTCCCAAGGTCTCGATCTTTAAGGCCAAATCCTTATGTGACAACCAGAGTTCACGAAGGCGGGTGAATGTGCGCATGATGAGAATGTTAATGTCAATTGCCCGATGACTGTTAAAGGACACTTGAGAGCATGGCCACACCGTTCTCGGTAAAGGCATAGGGAAGATATCGACGGCCGCCAAAACTTGAGGTCGCAAATTGCGACCTCAAGTTTTGCGCCTCTACGAGTGTCAATTGAAACATAAAATCTACTGGAAAGCGCTTCGGATTGCGTTTGACCTGTTCGTTCAACCTTTTGGTAGAAACGCTATACAGCTTCGCCAGGTCAGAATCCAACATGACTTTTTAGCCACGAATAAAATGAATTTTAGAAACAATGACTTCGGTGGAAACGGATTTTTTCATGAAGCCTCCCATTCGTTGACTTCAAGTATTCAGTTTATTCAGTTTGGATAGATTTGCTTAAAATCGAATGGGAGTTTTCGGCGGCAACTGCACAGACAATAGTAAAATTCTTATTCTAAAATGACTTGTATAATGAAAACTCGGTCGAAGCCATCGTTCCTTAAAGAAAGGAATCTAAGGCGGCGCAAAATCAGTTTGAAATTAACCCACACCATGACAACCGGAGGCCTCATGAAAAAAATTCTTCTCATCGTCGCTATTCTTATCCTCGTTCTTTATTGCGAAAGACCCGCCCAGGCAACCATCCTCTTTCCCAACGCTGATGCCACGATCTTTGACTTTGGCCCAAAGGATGGCATTCCGGACTTCATCAATCATTCTGGATTGCAAGCCTTTAATGTCCCTTTCGGAGACGACCGGGCCTTGCTTGAGTTCAATCTTTCTTCACTCTCCGGAACAAACATCTCCAGCGCTATCCTTGACCTTGATGTGGCGGACACCCTGGGTCCTTACCCCATGACCCTGGGGATTTACACTTATAGCGGCGATGGAATCATTAACAATGATGATTTCGGTGCCGGTTCATTATGGACGACGTACAATTATAACGGCGAGAATAATGTCTTGCTTGATCTCACCGGAGCCATCAGCAACCAGGTCAATGCCTCTCAAACCTATGCCGGGATCAATATCCGCGGTCAGAATGTTTCGGCCTTGTCCAATGCCCCCTATGTTGCCTTCCATAACACCGATAATCCCCGCGCCGCTCTCCTGAGGATCAACGAAACCAGCTCCGTCCCAGAGCCAACTTCCCTATTATTGTTTCTCTCCGGGGCTGGGTTAATCTATTTAAGCCGGAAGAATAAAAGGCACTTTAAAAACTTTCTTCTCGATTAAAGGAAACGCAGCCGATGGATTCCAATAGGGATATGTCCCCGCAATCATCTTCTGGTCCTCCGATTGTTTTTAATAAAAACGGGAGGCTCAATATTGATCGTCCTTATACGCCCAGAAGATTTTTTTCGGACTTGTACCATCACCTTCTCTCTTTATCCTGGCCCAATTTTTTTATCCTCTCGATCGTCACCTATTTTCTAACCAACCTCATCTTTGCCCTCTTGTATTTTGCCTGCGGGGAAAATGCCTTAAAAGGAATCCGGCCAGGGACACTGGGACGTTTCGAAGATTGTTTCTTTTTTAGCATTCAAACATTGGCGACGATCGGTTATGGCCAACTTTCCCCCTCGGGCGTGTGGCCCAATCTCCTGGTCGCCCTTCAGGCATTTTTAGGGATGCTGATTCTGGCGACGATGACGAGCCTGTTGTATGCCCGCTTCTCTCGGCCAACCGCGCGAGTCATTTTCAGTGCGAAAGCAATCATTGGCTCCCATAACGGCCAGCCATGTTTTATTTTCCGCGTAGCCAATGAACGCTTGAATCAAATTGTGGAGGCGCACATGACCCTGACCCTGACCAAAAATGAAGTGAGTTCAGAGGGAGAAGGTTCGCGAAAATTTTATGAACTCAAACTGGAAAGGGATTACTCGCCCTTGTTTGCTTTAAGCTGGACGGTGCGGCATTTTATCGATGCGGCCTCGCCTTTGTTGGGTCTGGATGAAAAAAAACTGCGCGAGGGGCAAATGGCGATCCTTGCTTCCCTTTCGGGAATCGACGAAACGATCTCTCAAACCATTACCGCGCGGCATATTTACACGGCTGATGATATTGTTTTCAACCACCGTTTTAAGGACATTCTTCTTTGGCAGGACCAAAAAATACGCGTTGACCTCAAAGGTATCCATGAAGTGCAAAAGATTCACTAGTTGATTTCAATCAGGAAGGTTCCTTGCGCAACCCCAACAGCACCGAGCAATACAAAAACCTCTGGGAATCCACCGTGGGCGCGGCCACGGGATTTTTTTCTGCCATCCGCCGAGAGAAAAAAATCCGTCAGGTTTTTCTGTCGATGACGGGGGTTACAACCGTTTGTATTGTTTCGGACATCGGCTATTTTCAGATCCTCATGGTGATCTTCAGCTGGGTCCTGGCGCTCATCTGCGAGACGTTTAACACCGCCTTGGAAAAAGCGCTCGATTACGCCAGCGGCAAGGAATATCATCCGCTCATCCGCCAAGGCAAGGATTATGCCGCGGCCTGTACGTTCGTGGCCCTGGTTTTTGCCATTTCTTTGTCTTTGTTTGTTCTATGGGATCGATATTTTGAAGGCGGCTGGCCGCGGGCCAAAACCTTTCGCGCCCAAGGCTCGTCCTTGTTTCTTAACGTCTAACTGGCCATGTATCGACAATTCATTGAAAAAAGAATCCGGCTCGTCTTCAAAAACTTAAGCGAAGAAAAGTTTGAAGAATTATTAAAGGACTTTAGTCCTCACTTTGTGCATTATTTTCCGGGTGCGCATGCCCTGGGAGGCATCCGCCGCGATCTGGCTTCGATGCGCCGCTGGTTTGCAAGATTAAGCACGCTCTTTCCCCATTTACGCTTTGAAATAAAAAACATTCTCGTGAGGGGCTGGCCTTGGAACACGATCATCGCCATCGAATGGGTCGACCGTACGACTCTTCCCGACGGAAACCCGTATGAAAACCAGGGCACGCACTGGCTGCGTTTACGCTGGGGCAAGCTGGTCGAGCTGCGTGCCTATCTGGATTCACAAAAAATTGCTGATGCCTTAAAGCATCTAGCAGACCTTGGTATTCAAGAGGCCAGGGAAAACCCGATTGAATAATGCTTGCCAAGAAGTTTTCATTCACCAGAATCCCAACGAAAAGGAGATGGAGATGACTCCAGCAAAAAAATCCAAACAGAAACAGCAAGAGGCAAAAAATCCGGCCTGGGAAGAATTCATCCGCAAAACCTGGCCCAAGGCGAAAGCGGAATTGGAAATCGGATTGCAAAAAACTAAAAAGCTGCTCATTCAAGGAGAAAAAGAGGTCGCCCGGTTGACGGATCAAGGCATGAAACGTCTTAAGATTGTCACTCTTAGCTCACAAAGGGAACGGGCTTATCATGATTTAGGAAAACTCGCCGCTACCGTGGCCAAGGAAGATCTCGCCCATCATGATGAGTTCGCGAAAAAAATCGCTGACATTAAAAAGATCGACGAGGAAATTGCGGCCATTGAAAAGCAACTCCACGAAGCATGACCTTTGAACAACGAGGGTGGTTTTTTCAAAAAGATTTATGCCGTCGAGCATCCGCGCTTTATTTTGCAATACCGCCGGCGTTTTGTGCCCGGGTATTTGCGTCGGTATGAAGCGGTTTTTGCGCGCAGCCTGGCTGAATGCACCAATCCAAAACTCTCCTTGACAGGCCCGGACACTCATCTAAACTGAAACCTTGTCGGTTTGGATAAGGAACTTTTTTAACATCAACGGAAAGGAGAAACATCATGAATCACATCATTCGAATGTCAGTTTTGCTCTTACTCTTCATCCATAATCCGAGTGTTTTTGCCCTCGAAGGCAACAGGGAAAAACCCCAGTCGGACTGGAAAATGGGTGCGATGGACGAGGCCCAGATGCAAAAAATGAAAGAACTCGGTTCTCCGGGTGAACATCACCGAGCCCTGGATCCACTCGCTGGGAGATGGAATCATACCGTCAAATGGTGGATGACTCCGGACGCCTCACCCGCGGTCTCGACCGGCAAGACCGTCAATAGCTGGATCATGGACGGCCGATTTCTGAAAGAGGAGGCGACCGGCACCGCCATGGGACAACCTTTTGAGGGAATGGGACTCATTGGTTATGATAACGTCAAAGGCACGTATACGAGCGTGTGGATTGACAATGTGTCGACGTCCATGATGACGGCCAATTCCCAATATGATCCGGCGAGCAAAACCTTTACCGAAAAGGGTTCGTTTGCCTGCCCGGCCACCGGAGAGAAGGATAAACCTTATCGCGCCATCACCAGGATCATCGATCAAGATCATTTCACTTATGAAATGCATTCCACGGGGATGAGCGGGGACAAAGAATTCAAAACCATGGAAATCACCTACGAACGGGAAAAATAATTTTTTAAAAACACGCCGGGGCCGGGCAACTTCGCCCGAGGCCTTAACGCCAAAGCGAAGTTGCCCGGCCCCGCAAAAAAATTCTCACTTCCCTATGCACCGTCATTATCGTTCCTCGGTCAAAAGAGGTTTATTTTCATTCGCCTTAATCAGTCTGGTCATGACGATCGGAACCCTGGGCATGCACTGGATTGAAAAGCTGTCATTTCTCAACGCCTTCTATTTTATCACGATGCTCGCCACCTCTCAGGGCCCCCCGTCGCGCCAGTGACGGTTGCGGGCAAATTATTCGCGTGCCTCATGGCCTTTGTTTGTGTGGGAACGGTGGTCGCCGCGTTAGGGTTTCTCTTTGGCCCATTCTTAGGCCAACTGTGGCGCGTTGGCGTCGAGACCATAGAACACGGAGTGGAAAAACTGGAAGCAGGGATAGAAAAAAAATTAACGAAAAAAGATTGAGAGCGACGTGTCCCCTTCCACGGGCGGCCAAGCGCGGAACTTTAAACGGAAATACCCCTTCCCACTTACGAGGTGAAGGCGGGGTGACCTTATGTCCAAAGTCCATATCCTTTCTGCCGATCTCATCAGTAAAATCGCCGCCGGAGAAGTCGTTGAGCGTCCCGCTTCCGCCTTAAAAGAATTATTGGAAAATTCCCTCGATGCCGGCGCCACCGATATCCGGCTGGATCTGGAAGACGCCGGGAAAAAATTTTTGGGTGTCCGGGACAATGGTTCGGGAATTGAACGCGATGACCTGGAAAAAATTTTTTTAAGGCATTCCACGAGCAAAATCCAATCGATCGACGATCTGTACAATATCCAATCCCTGGGGTTCCGCGGCGAGGCGCTGTACTCCATTGCGGCCGTTTCCGACGTCACCCTGCGCAGCCGGCCAGCGCATGAGGAGATGGGGATGCAGATCCATGTGCGAGCCGGCGAATCCCTGGATTTAAGACCGGTCGCCATGTCCCCCGGTACAGAAATTGAGGTCAGAGAATTATTCTTCAATACGCCCGCTCGACGGAAATTCCTCAAATCAAATATCACCGAAGCCCGGGTAGCGCTCAATACGGTCATTCCTTATGCCTTGCTTGATCCGCAAAGGCGAGTTCAATTGACGCACCAGAAAAAAACTCTCCTCGAATTGATTCCGGATGAGGATCGCAAAAGCCGAATCGCCCACACGCTCAATTTGAATGAAAAATTTCTGCTGGAGGTTCAACACGATCTGCCCGAATCCAAGATTTCTATGGCAATGATCTTGGGCGATATCAATATCAAACGCGCCCGTCGGGATTTGCAATTTATGTTCATCAATGGCCGACCGGTGCAGAGTCGTTCGCTCAATTTTCATATTAATCAAATCTATCAGCTCATTTTCCCGCCGAACAGCTACCCTTTTTTCTGCCTGTTCATCCAAATGCCACCGCAGGAAGTGGACGTCAATGTCCATCCCACCAAACGCGAAGTGAAATTGCGCGAGGAGGCGGCATTATGTTCGCTCGTCCGCTATTTGACGGAAAAAACCCTGATGAGCCAGGGCCAGCCGAAACAAGTTTCCGTCTCTGGAATGTCCATCCACCGCTCAGGCTCCGAACTGAGCTGGCAAGAAGAACAAAAAAAAATCGACGGAGATTTTCTGCAAAGGAATTTAACAAACTCTTTGGGAAAAAGGAAGGAAACCTGGGAAGGCTCTTTATTCGGAGATTCTTTGCGCAGGGCAAAAAATTTAAAAGAGAAACTGGAACAAGCGCATTTCCTTGGCCAATTCCTGAAAAAATTCCTCTTATTCGAAT
Source organism: Candidatus Omnitrophota bacterium (assembly GCA_023247725.1). GTDB lineage: Bacteria > Omnitrophota > Gorgyraeia > Zapsychrales > JAHFFX01 > JAHFFW01. The sequence continues at coordinate 24,158 of JAHFFW010000021.1, forward strand.
CCGGCAGCCATCTGTTGGTCATCGATCAACACGCCGCCCAGGAACGGATCACCTTCGAACTTTTAAAAAAACAATACGAATCCGGACACCTCGAGGTCCAACCCTTTTTGACCCCTTTGTTGGTGGGCTTGACACCGGCAGAAATGCTGGCATTCGAAGAAGCCTGCCCGGCTTTGGAAGCCGGCGGACTGACCTGCACTCAATTCGACCCTTGTACCGTTGCCGTGCACAGTAGCCCCCCTTTATTAACGAATCCAGAATTGGCCCTGCGCCAATTCCTCGACGATGGAAAATTCGAACGCTTCGATCATACCGTCCTGGCCCGCCAGGCCTGCCGTTCATCCATCATGGCCGGAAATCCTTTGCAAAAGGAACAGGCTCAATACCAGCAACGTCAGCTCCTCCATTGTCAGGATCCCTTCACGTGCCCGCACGGTCGTCCCACCGTCATCGAAATAACAGAAAATTTTCTTGATCGACAATTCTTGCGCACCTGACGATCATGCGAGGTCTCGCCAAGTCCAAAGGAGCTCGCGGATCCGCACGGACGGCCGACCGTGATTGAGATCACGGAAACCTTTCTCGATCGGTAATTTCTTCGAACCTCATAAAGACCCTAAAGGATTTTTTAAAATATGAGGGGGCGGAGAGTTTTGTAACCTCGACGCGTAGGGTCCAATATACGCATGGTAGTCAGGTTTAAAGTGTTTTAGGCGGTGAAAGATTCTCGCTGCAGATACCAGTAAATCAAACGCCACACTCGTGGCATCCAATCAAATGCTGGCCGGCCTGAACCCGCAAGCCGGAAATATCGGGCATCTCTAAGAAAACCATTGAAATCAAAAAAACCTTCTGCACCGAGGCCGCGTCTCCACAACGTGGACCATAAATGCCTCTGCCCGAAAGCACCCCGCAACCAAACCAGAAAATCCATTTGACCCGCGCGGCGATAAAGGAGTTCCGCGAAAAGGATCTGCTGCACGTAGCGGAACCAGAATAGGCCGACTTTAAGAACCTCTTTAAAATAATTCAGCTCAATCAGCAAGCGGCCTGTCTCCACGTGCACCCAAAACAGGTTCCATTTTCTCTTATTTACTTCTTTCACCATTCGCCAGACGGGTTTGAAAATTATCATCGGCCGTCGAGGAATCCAGCTCATTGCTCTGGCTGGAGCAAATCGCGGTGATCTCGATCGAAAAATTTTAGGAGACATGATTCTGGCGGACCGAATCTTTTGGAAACGGAATGGTTTCCTATCAGCTGTGAGCTGGATTGTCCTAAAGTGTTGGAGGATTTTCCGATCTCTTTGCGCAGGCTTAGCCGTGATTGTTGGTTTTGATAGAATTGGCAAGGCGGCCATTTCGGGCTTCAATCTTATTGGCAATTTTATTGACCTTTCTTCCATTAAAAGCATTGCTGTGGAAGTCAATACTGCCTTTTCCCGAGGAGAAGAAAGGTCTAATACTGGCTTCCACTCTGCTTTTGGATAGGAAAAGGCCAGTAATTCCTTACGCTGATAAACCGACGGTGAACGGTTCTTCCCATACAATCTTTTTCTCATAACGACCAAAGGTTTCCGTATTTCCCGAATGGAACCCCACGGGCATGCCCCTGCCTCGCCGGCAGGCGGGCGTGGTACCTTCTTCTTGCCCTTTGGGGATTTGCTCGCGTGATTTCTTATTATTGGGTTCCATCCCGAGCGAAGGGCCCCCGGCCGTGGCCGAGGTACGAGTCGATGGATCGGTCTTACGATCCTCGGTCGACTTCGCACAATTTTCATCACAACAGGCTTAGGAATTCGGCGAAAACGCAGCATCGTTTCATTCCTCTTATAAGAAATTTTCCGGGGAATTTTTAGAGCTGGCTTTGATCGAACAAGATGGACTCGATGCTGGATTGGCCGCAACGGCTTGGAAAGCCTCTGGCGTGTCCGAACGATCTTAACGAAAATGGGTTTCGGCATGCGGTTCATTGGCGCCCTTCTCTTATATAGGATCATCCGTGGATTCTTTTTGACCCATGGTCGGACAACGATTCTTATTCTTCGCTGAAATGGAACCCGCACCCGCCGCGGCCGGATTTTGCCGTTTCCAATTTTCGGCCGGCAAACCCGGCAAAGGGCGAACCCATTTTTCCGACGGATGAGCCTTGCCGCGGTTCGAGATCGTAGTTTGGGTCGGGCAACTTTGGGATGCGCTCGCACCAGACGGGAGTATGCGCGACGCATCGGCGTAATCGGTCTTAATTTGAATTGAGGAACCGGAATGGTCCAAAACACCCAGGGGCTGTATGGACTAAAGAATTCGAAACGTTTCCAAGTGGGAACCCTCAGTTTGAAAATCTTAGGCAGATGAAATCGCAATGGCCACAATTTTGGTGGTCGTTTAAAGCACACCCAACAATAAAACTTATCCAAATATTGAACCGATCGAAACAAAAATTGTGATTTCGGCGTCGACATCCTTCTTACCCAAATTACGCTTAAGAAGATTTTGCCCTTCCGCAAAGGACTCATGGTCGATCTCATTTTACAAATCCATGCTTGCCCATGCCTGCATTGACAGAAACAACTTAAAAGAAACAACCGTTGCAGCAAAAGAACCATGAGCATGCATAAATTCGACATATCGATGAGACCCATCCGCAGCCAAAATAAAATAAGGCGCACCATTTCTGGCAGGTTGAACAGTAATTTTGACAGTCCTTCCTGAGGGCAACACCAAAGCAAGCCCATAGAAAACAAGATATTCAACAATGACATCAACATGCCTAGACCAGCATTTAAGGAAAAAAACTGTGCGGTCATGCTCGGGACAAGAGGCAAGTACGCGGGGGGCCCAGCGATCATTCCTAGGTTAAGGACTTCGAATCCCGGCAAAATCAATTCCAGAGAATCGATAAGCTCGACGTATTGCGCCTGAGATAATTCTCCGGTGGATGCAAACCGTAAATTGACAAAGCCAGAATCGTGTGGTACTTTTAACCTGTCGTTCTTCCATTCGACAATCATATTCACAACTTTGTTAAAGAGGAGACGACGATGGCTATTGTTATTACTATCCCCGGAATCCTCCAGGCCAAGCTTGGGCAAGATGGAGCGCAAGCCCTCGCGGAGACGCTTAATAGGATGCAAGAATCTCACCAAGAAAATATCCTCGAAGTCATCGAAGGAAGATTCGAAAGAAGGCTTTTGGAAGTGAAAGAAGAACTTCGGACGGATATGAGCGGACTTCGCGCGGAGATCGCGGATGTCCGTGTAGAGGTCGCGAGCTCGCGGTCCCACGTCATAAAGTGGATGTTCCTTTTCTGGCTTGGGCAGCTTGTCTCGCTTTCGGGTATTCTGAGCGGCATCCTGTTCGCCTTCTTCAAACACTAACGCTACCACCATTAGAACCACCAGGCTTAACGCTCCCCACACCCCAGCGCCGGGCAGGATTAAATGTTGGGTAGTCCCCGGCGTATTTCCCGTATCCTCTTCTCTCATATCTTTGTTGTCATTGGATTTTTCAAGGACTTCCGATGGCACAATCAGGTACAGTTGATCATTCGTTATGTGATAAGCTCGCCCATACTTTGTAATGGTGTATTCAATGTAAAGCATACCGAAGATCGCACTCGCAACTTCATGCTTGATAGTAAAACCTTCTCTTTCCAAATCTAGTTTAAGAACTCCCCAAAGTAATTTAAGGGGCTCATAGTCTGGGCTGTAAGGATTAATCTGTTCGCTCAAAGAGAGATCCACATCTGCCTCTTCTTTACCAATGACAGACGAACCGAGTAAGAATAAAGGATAGGGGAATTCCTGCTGCTTCATTTGCATTTGAATAATAGAAATTAGTTTGCGAACTCTATCTCCTTTCACAGAAGCCAAATCAATTTCGAACTCTTTTAAATCTGAAGGAAGCCAATCTTGATCAACAGGGATCGGGTTTGGAATAATAAATTTAAAATAGGAGCTGTCATAAATGAGACCTGAAATGACCTTCCAGCCTCCAAGAAATTCTTTAAGGTCTCGCCCTTCCGGCGTATTTTGTCGACGAAGATGGATAAGAACTTCTTCCCAATCATCAGGTGAAGAATATTGCATTTTTTCTTCTTGAGACAGGGCAGCATATTCTTCCTTAACTTTTCTTTCTATTTCATACTCTTTACGCTGACGTTTCAGTCTAGCTGTTTCGAAATCAAATTCGTTCTCCCCGCTCCACTTCGCCATCATCAGGCTCACGGAAACTAGCGCCACCATCCCCCACACCCCACTACCAGGCAGAATTAAGGATTGGGCCCTTTGATTAGCTTCAAACTTTTCTGGCGTGATATTGCTTACTAAATAAATTCTCTTCGTTGATGCATTCATTTGCTCCACTATCGCGAAGACCACGGCGACCAACAGCATCACCTCGAACAAAACCATTTGCGAGAAATAGTCATTGCCGGAGCGTCGATGTTTCCCTATGTCCTCAATAGCCTCAGCAATAATCTCCTCTGCCTGTCTTTCCCGGCTATCTTGATTCCTGATGCTATTGAGTTTTGTAATAATGCTAATCTCTTCTTCTTGGGTCAGGGTCAGCTCATGCCGTATCTTCACATCCCTGATCAGCAACCGAATTCTGGTAGAAAGATGGTTCCGCAGGATTTTAAGCTGTGCTTCTTCTTCCTGGCGGACGGCGGACGCCAGAGTTCGCTTCTTTGCGTCTTTTTGTTTCGCGCTCTTGGCTCGGCGCCATCTTTTAAAATCCCTTTCCGCTGCCTGAAGCGCTACCCGGCGCCTAGCCATCTCTTTGTGCTCCCGGCGTAAGGTTTTTGGGCCGGGTTGCCGGAACGCTTCAACTTCCCGGCGCAGCGAAGGATTGTGCCGCAACCGCTCCGCAGTATCTTGCGCGGTCCGGTAATCATCCCAGCTGATCGAAGACTTGCTCTGTAGGGCCTGTTCGAGAAATCCGACAAGGATTCGGCGATCCCGCCCTGCCTCGCCCTGCGCCTGCTCCATCAATGGATAGGGGCACACCAGCATCTCCGTCGGCACCAATGGCACAATGCGTACCCGACGGTAGAATGGCAAGAGCTTTTGCAACGTCTGAATTCGGCTCGGCAATCCAGCCAGCAACTTCACCAGCGCCTTGACTAATAAATCCTTTTGCGCCTGGGTGAGGTTCACATCATTCACCGGGAATAATTTTTCCCGAGAAAGATAGCCCGGTTCCAGCACTTCCGACAAAAGTGTTCGCAAAGCGTCAACGGCCGCCTGATGCCGTTCGGCCGGAGGCACCTCATTGAGTAGCCGCAGCATCGCCTCAACGAACCGCTTGAGTTGCACACGAGTGATTTCTTTCCATTGGTTTGCCCGGATGCGGACTACCAAATTGCGCTCGGACCTCGCCGCGGCAGCGATGCGCTTATCGGTAAAACCATGCAGGATTGACAGCAAAATTTTGGCGGCGTTGACCTCAACTTGTGTCAACGGATATTCCTGTAGCCGCCGCACGGATTGCCTAACCGTCGATATGTGTTGGTGAGTCAACGGGGTTTCCGCCAGCCACGATTCTACGAATTCCTTCAAAAGAATGCGGTCGGCAGCACTCGTTGCGGCGATTTGTGCAGATTGCTCAGCAAAGGGTGTACCGCGTAACGCTTCCAGCGGCTCAAGCGCTGACAAGTTGAGCGTCTTGTATCCCTGCCACAACTTCCGCAGATTACGCGGCCTCAAACCGATCCGCCGATCGGGATTTTTCGAATTAAGGAAATCACCGAGCTGCTGGGCATCCAGACGTACAACCGGATTTCTGGCCAGGGCCCTTAACGAGGCAGTGTCAGCGTCTTGAATCGCTTCATTAAACAGGACACGGACGGCATTTTGAACCGCATCCATGACGACGCGGGGCGAAGGACGTGTTAGTAAATGATCCACCGCATCCAGGAAGCGTTGCCACTTCTTCGGATCAATGGCATCGTCCTGTCCTCTTAAGAAGCCGCGCACTGTTGTGCCTTCGAAACCGGTAACCTCCCCTATTTCATCGGAGGTGTACCGGGCTGCTCTGGCCGCCCGGATGGACTTCCGGACTTGACCCGATGAGGGGGAGGAGCTGGCCATGAGCAGGAAAATACCTGCACCGATGGTTAGGAAGATGACGTCAAATCCCGCAACAAGCATGAGATGTTTCGTCTCCTTTTCTTTTTCTCTCATTTGATTTAATTCAAATTTGTATGTGGGCTCTCTCGGATTAGGAATTTCCATTCTTCTTTGGTCAGCCAAGGGGTGAGACCTCGTTAAAACCTCGGCGGACATGAGCGGCAAAGCGACCCAGACAAAATGGTTGAACCCTTGCAGAACAAAGATCACCATCACCATGATCGTGACGTACACCACGGATATCGATGCCATCTCTGCGTTCATCTGCCGAAGACCTCTATTGACTTCTACCGCGTCGGCCATCTTTTGAGAAAGATCCATCTGGCGCAATATCTCCAGAGCTTCAGAAACTGATGACATCACCCGGCGATCGGTGGCGCCAAAGGCAGCGGCAAATTGATGCTCGAGGAGATTCTTGAGACCGATTTGATATAAACGGGATCGTCCTTTCTTATGAAGATAGTCGGGAGAAAGCGCGGAATTCATGCCGACGGGTTTCATTCCGGTTGCCACCAGCACCTCAATGATAAATCTCATGATGATGGCTTCCGTTTCTTCCAATGGGTGGTGGAATTCTCGCCTGGGTTCTCCCTCGGGGTGATCGGATAGACTAAAGAAATCGAAATCAACCGTGACCCACACTTGCGCCTTCTCAACGCGTGAGCGATCGATCATCCATTCGGACAATAGGACATGCTCAATGGAATCGCCTTCCTTATAAATGACGTACACGGTCCCATCGTGATGAATGTTAATCACTACCTCCACCAAACCATCGGTCAATGCCTGCGCCGCCCAATTGTAGTCTTGGATTGTTGTTTCCGTGTAGTTGAAGTAAATATCTTTGTGTGAATCAAAGTTGATGAGAATGGCGGGTTTCAATAATGCTCCCATCAGTCTGGCGGCAAATAAAGTGTAATAGGCTCCTTGATGGAATCGGAAATGGTGGGAGTAATGCTGGGGTTGGGAAAGGACTTGCAGCGTGTAAGGATGGACACGGCGAACCAGTTGCCGGATCCCATCGGGTTTGCTCAAGAGGTCTCGGAGAATACTCTCATTGACCACATTGATCGGAAAACTCGATTGCTGCTGCATCCGCCAAGCCTGCCGGGTGTAATATCTTAAGACACCTAATAAATGTTTTTGCCGGATCTTGTCCGGATGAATCCGGCGAACCACCTTGGGGATTTCCGTGGGGCCACGAAGCAAGTCTCTGACATCCTCCTCGGCGCTGAAGAAAGAAGCAGGATGACATCGCAGATCGACCGCGTCTTCCCAAGTTGATTGGATATTCAAGGGAATAAATCCAAGATGCAATTTCTGTTTACTCCGGGAGACGGGCGTGATCAAAGTTGCCGCATTCCAGTTTTCAATCCGTTTTTGGGTCAAAGGATCGTCCGTCGCCAGGACTTTGATCCTCTGCAGGGATGAAGAAGATTGTTTCACCATGGCCACGAAGAGGATTCCCACGATCATTAGACTAACGCTGATCCCGTCGGATACTCCAATGAGGGAGTGCCGATCGCCTGGCGCCCTCCTGGAGAGACGGTCGTTGATGCTCCGATATAGCTCCTCTAAGAATGTCTGACCGCCATGTTCAAGAAAGACACGATACTCCCAAGGGTGTTCTCGCTGAAGTTCCTTGTCCAGCAAGATCGGATCCCAATTCATAAATTTGCGCAACCTCCGATGAATAGTTTCCCATATTTTTTCCGAGGAATACCCCTCTTTAAACATAGCGGTTACGTCTAGGAAAAGCCTTTCTAGTTCCCGGTCCATGTGGCGACGCTGCACCTCGACGACAAACGGCCGTTGGCCTCTGATCAATTGGGCAGATCGTTGGGGTGTCCAGAAGGCGTGTTTGAGGACGTCGGGCGGTTTCCCCCACGGGAGAAGCACCTCGAGAATCACCGCGCCCAATCTTTTATAATATGCTTCCTGTTCGATTCTTTCCGGGTTGGCAACAACCCGTCCGTTATAGCCCAGGCTGGCGGATTCCTCCATCACGCGTTTAACCAGCGCCGTGCCGATGCCGCTCAACTTGCGGAATTTGGTCCGGTTCCATGGAGCGCTTTCACGATACGTAATTTCCAATCCCCAGCCCGGCATTCGCTCATAAACCAGCCACCCTTCCAGGTGCTCTTGCCCGTCGCGGTCTGCCGAAATAAGATAAAACATCTTCGACGCAGAAGCTGCGGTCATCTCATGATGCCAAACAACCGGATTGAAAAAATAAACTCGGGTGCTTTGATCTCCATGTTGGGCGTTCCATTGTTGCCATTCCTCGATCCATTGGAGGAATTCATTGGCCTCCCGACGGTCATTCGCATCGTTATTTGTTCCCCGTTTATAAGGGGCTCGTTCGAGGCTAATCCGGTCGAATCTTTGCTGCATCACCGCAATGACATCATTGTCGCGATTGGGTGACATTCCGATGACATAACCATAGACGTCATCCAGAACAATGGTCACCGCTGCTTCGGAATAATAAATCTGGTGCTGCCGGATCACGCGATAGACTGCCCGGGTAATTTCATCCTTAATTTCCTCGGCCTCGACTTCCAACTCCGTTAACTTGAACTTATGCCAGCGCGCCCGGTTTCTTTGCGGCAAATGAGGATCAAAAACCCAAATCGCGGTTGGCTCAACGGGCCTGACCATGGCCACGAGGAGGTTCGATAACAAAAGGAAAACGAATACGGCCGCCGGAACGGCGATGATACTGAGGCTCGCCTGCCCGGGGGAATTCCCTCGCCCCTTCCGCTTCTTGAGCACCAGCATAACCCCGGTTCCTAAAATGACACCGACGAGGACCGTCCCTCCAATCCTCTTCCAGGGAAGGTCCTCCGATGCTGGATTCATGACCGACATGATGTCCGGAATATCGCCAAAATTCAAAGTATAGAGTTCGAATTTCTCCGTCGTAATCCGTTCCGGTGGGAAAAGTCCGCTTTCTTTAAGAATCCGCAAAATCCGCAGGGCCTGATCCTGGGTTAGCGGTCGATCTGTTTCTGCGAGCTTCCGGAGTTCATCACCCAGCGGCTTGTTTTGTTGAAGGTCAGTTTGGGCGGAGGTGGCGTAGTCTTTGAATAGGGTATCGACGAGTCCATGCTCCTGTGTCAAAGCGGTGGTTCCTAATTTCTTTGCCATCATATACAGCTCGAAATACGCGTATTTCCCCGAGCTCGCGATTTGCGCGAGGTCAGGAGGAATTTCCCCATTCCGGGACGAGGGCGGCATGCCTTGGGATATAAAATTCAACCAGATACGGATCAATTCACGGTACGTGACCCGGCTCAAAAGGCCGGCCAGGATGTCGTCATCGGTTCGTCCTCCAAGATAATCTCTGAGAAGTTGTCTTTCAAACTCGTCGGGCAGACTCATCCTATCCTCTTTCAAGCTTTCCCGCAGGGCCAGAATATGAGCATCGACTCGGGCCACCACGTTTTCAAGACCTTCCGGAATGAACGCGCTTTTGCTTTCGAATAATTCCGAATTTTTCCCGGCGATTTGGGCGGGAAACACGCGGGCCGTTAACTGCAATCCCAAATGATTCAATTGATAATATTCCACTCCATCCAAATCCAACCGGTAGAGGGCAAACCGCAAGACAATGCCTTCGTTGATGACCGTGTCGTAATTAGGCAACACCACATATCCGAACTCATCGAACAAGCGCCGGTTAAATCGGCCCAAACTTTCCTTAACGGCCTTGTTCCCGACGGAATTAAGCTGTAAGAGTTCTAGGAGGGCGTCGTCCACCATCCTGCGGGCCGATGTCGGAAGGTCCTCTAAATCCTGCCGAAGAAGATACGGATAGATGAGAAGGTGGGTGGAAGTTTGGAAAGAAAGGGTTGGAGAAGTTTGAGCGAAAGCCCGGGTGGTAAAAATAGAATTGGGAACCGACGGTTGGAAAATACCAAGGACCAGCGTCAGCAGTAATCCTCTTAAGAACGCCGGTCGGCCGCGGATCCCGTGGGCGGTAAGGAACCATGTCTTCATCAACCATCCCACAAGGGCCGTCACCAGTACCCACGCCGCAAAGTCCACCGCGCTAAAATGCAAACGCTGGTCAGCATTGATCTTTGTTTTGATGACTCCGGCCATCTGACTCAAGAAACGTTGAATCTCTTCCTGTTCCCACGTCAACCACCACGCGAACGTGTCGGCCAGACCTTTTTGATGATGGGTGAAGGGATCTGGAGAAAAACCGAATTGTTTTTCCAACCGGGAACCGTTCATAGGAAGATTGGGTTTACCGGTTTGTCTGATGAACTGGATGGGTTCTCTGGTTCGTTTATTGAACCGGACATCCGATTTGATCAGTTGCCGAATTGCGGGTGCCACTTCCGTCCAGGTGTCCAAAAGCTCGGGGCCAGGAACATTAATAATCCGTTGATGGGCTGGCACGGCCCTCCAGTCTATAAGAGCTGCGGCTTGCGCAACCCGAACGACATCGCGGATTGGAATGTACTGTTTCACATCGTCCCGGACATCCACCTGGGACCATCCTTCGACAAAGGCGCGGAATATTTTTGGAATCGCCTTCAATGTTAGCTCTCCGGGCCCGTAAGCTTCCGGAAATCTGAGGATGACGGAATTCGAATGCGTCAAAACCTGTCGTTCCACAATGAGTTTAGTGAGGGCATAAAGATCAAGGACTTCTCCGGGTAAGGGATGCTTCTTCAGAAAATCCGCCACAAATTTTTCATCTTCCTGAGGACGTTGTTTCGCAAGAACGTCCCGGACATATTCTCCGAATTCAACGAAAGCCATTTGAACATAGTCTTCAATCGTGCGGCTCAACTCCAATTCATCCTCTTTGATCCAGCCTTCGATGATCTGCGGATGATGATAACGATAAACCGTCGATGAAGATGGGAAGATCAAGCGTTTCTCGGGGAAAAGTTTCAAAAATTCGCTACGGTAGTATGGCGCAAGAACATTTAAAGCGAAGATCTCGAATTTTATTTCATCCGGAAGGTTCACATTGAATGGAACAATCGATGCGGCCGCGAAATCCAGAAGCACATCATTGTTTTTGACCCAGGCCTCCATTGCGGTAAGGTCCAGAAGTGAGGCGATTCGTATTTTAATCGCCGCGGAATGCGGTAGAACCACCGCGGCCTTCTTGCGACTTTGCGGACGGACGTAGGCGTCGATCTGGAAACCCGGCGAGCGGATGAACCCTTTGATGGTTTGTGATCCTACCCAACCGGTCGCCCCGGCAACACCGATGTTTCTGGCCTGTGCGGCTACCGCCACCCAAACCACCAACGCCAACATTCCCGACGCATCCAAGCCCGCGACCAGCGCCTGGGAAGTCTCGTCGGATTCCACCGACCATGGACCGTCCTCGGTGAAATGTTCAGCCTTTCCGAAAATCTTGACCACATCCCTTAAATTTTCAACCAAGTATATCCGATTCGTCAGGCCGAATTGCGCCGCCAAATTGTAGATGCCGAAGAAATACTGGCCATTGGCCAACTTCGCAGATTCTTCTTGCTTCGCCATCGCCCACACGATCGCCACCAACAGGAACCAGGACATCGATGCGAACAATTGCATGTCTTGTTGCGCATTCTTCTCAAAAATTTTGAATGTTTTTTGAATAATAACCCCGCGTAAATTTTTCCAGGCCGAGAAGGGCATTCGCACGTTTTGAAATTCTGGCTGATGGGCCGGGATCGCGAAACGGCTGGCCGCCAGCGCCAGGAAACTCAACACGATGAAGAACCCTCCATTCAAAAACAATGACATTTGTGACACCTCCTCATTCGGTGCGTCATGGAGTTCGACAACCCTGGCCACCATGATGTGTCCCTCGAGCCGTTGCAATTGCAGGCCTTGGGGCTGGATTTTGAATTCCCGGGAACGAAGGTCCCAGGCCAATTCACGAACCCTGCCAATATTTTTAAATAATTCCTCAAAGAGTCGCGGCATCAGCGGCTCAAGCTGCTGCGGATTTAGAATATCCTCCTCGTGGCCACCGGCCGCAAGAAGCTTTTGGGCAAAATAGGATAGGTAAACCAGGCGGCCTCGGTCATGGGCACCGTGCAACCGGATCGTATAATCCTCCGCATAGGCCTCACGCCATAAAATCTGGCCTTTGAGTGTATCGAAGGTGAGGCCTTCCGCCAATGAACTTAACGGCCCAAAGGTCTCTTCCGCCGCCTTGAGAATTCCAAGCCTATCCATCGTCGTGCGGGCCGCGCGAAACATCCGCCACATCACACTGCGCTCCTCATTGAAGATCTTCCGTGCTTGAAATTCGAGGCTTTGGTCAAGCTCCTGGTTGTCATCAATATGGGAGACGATGCGCTGGACTCCCGATTCGATCACTTCGATAAAATCAAATACACCGTAGGATAAATAGAAGAACAGCGCGTGGCTCGCTTCATGAAAGTCATAATTTCTGACGAACGCCTCGAGAACATCACCGCCCGCCGCCATGACCGGGTTGGAAAGATAGAAATTGTAATAGGCCCATCTCATCCAGATCTTCCACAAAGGATCATTCCGATAACCGTTCCGGAGGTCCTCAAAGACCAGGGTCCTTCCGACATCCTGCTCAAATTGCAGGAAGGCATTCAGGTTCTCGCTGAATTCGTTCAATTTTTCAGCTAGCCCATCGACGGAATAAAAGATCCTTTGAGCGATATGCATTCCATGCGGTTTTTGATTGAACTTCAACCACTTCACATAAAAGACCGACAATTGCAGCGCCTGACGTTCATTCAAGGCGATTTGCACAATCTGGTGCCGCTGGATCTCCCCCAGATGCATCAGATACATGCGATTGCGGTCTTGGGCTTGGACTCCCATCATGACAAACAGGACATAGAATCCTTGCGGGACTAAAATGTCCCGATTCAATACTTCCGTAAGATATAAAGCCTCATTGTAGTCGATCTGGGCGGCGTCGAGATATTGAGCGAAAAGTCTTCGTTGAGATCTTATGTGCTCGATGTCGACCCCGAATTCTTTCAACTTCTCGATTTTTTCCTTAACGTCCGCGAAATTCAGCTTGCCTTGTTGAATAAAAGATTCATACAGCGCAGCATAATGGCTTTCGGCCAACTGCCGGACCGCTTCCTTGATATTTTGCGGTTGGGGCAATGCCTCATCCCGCTTTTGTAAAATCAAGGCAACATCATTGAAAAATGCCGGGATCATTTGGACGGCTTCGTATTTTTCAATCCCAAGCTTATACAAAATTTTTCTCAGCTCAAGTTTCCGTGACTTGGTCAAGATTCGGATACCTTCCGTATTCTTCTGATCCACCACCTCAATCAACTCCTCAACAATTTCCGAAGTGATGAACTTATGATGCCGGATATCCAAAGATTGTTTGCGGCGAGTCAAAACCGCATTCAAAAGCTGCGATTCCTCGTCGTGTTGTCCCTGCAATATGGACCCGAATACCAATGCCAGAGCCAACGCCGGCAGGCCAATGCCCGGAAGAAGGCTGAAGGATTGTTTTTTCTGAGTTAGGAGATTGAAATGAGAAATAAGCCGCATGAATTCACCGTCATTATTGAGAGGGACGAAGACCATGTCCTCATTGCTTCGGTCCCCGCTCTTCCTGGATGTCACACCCAGGCCAAATTGATGCCCGTTTTGATTAAACGCATTAGGGAAGCCATCGAAGTTTGCCTGGAAGCCGGCGAAGAGATCTCTCCGCTTAAGTTCGTTGGTCTTCAAGAAGATGAAGTTTTGAGTCCCCGAAATTTTATCCGCCAGAGCTGAAAGTTCGGAGAATTTCCCTTCGGCAAATTCCTCGTTTCCTATCATAGGTTGAGCTCGATCAAACCAAGCAAATCCGTTGTACTCGCGGATCTTTCCATCACGCCTGTCTTGTTCCTTGCCTCCCCCGGCCAACGCCAGCGCCAAAACACCAACGAATATCCAACTTGATACTGAGAAGACAAGAAACCTCATCGAAGATTCTTCAGGCCCGTTGGCTGTGTCCTTCGCGGGCTTGGCCCGGCGGGCCACGAATTGGGACATGTGCTTTTTGCGTTCGACATTAACCGAACGGAATTCCACGACAAAGCCTAGCTCCTCGGCAAAGGCCTTAAAAAGTAGGCCGAGCCATTCGTAGAGTGAGCCGTCGGTTTTATTGGGGCCGCGGAAGCGCTGACTATAAAACGTCAGGTCCCGCGCCCACACGTCGACCACCACGATTTCACCCTTCTCGTGCAGCGTCGTTAACGCCAGCAGGAATCCTTCCAGGGCCTTGTTGTTCAGATGCATCCACACATTACGGTCATAGCGGCTCAGGACCTCGCCGACAATCTCGCCCGGCGTGCGCTGCACGTGCGGAAAATGCTCCTTGATGATCGTCCAGACATCCGGATCAAGAAATTGAAAGGCCTTTTGTTCTTCGACTTCTACGTAGCGCTCCTCAACCCGGAGACGATTGACGCCAGCGGTTTCTTCTTCCTTCCCATAAAAATCCCACAGGGCCTTGCGGAATTCATAGTAACGCCGCAATCTTGGACGCAGTTCGGTTTGAGTATGATCGGACAGCAATCTTAAATATTTCTCCCGGAAAGGCTCAACGCCGTTTCGACTCAGGCTTTGCAGGTCGCTAACGAGTTCGCCGGAATTCAAATTGTTGAATCGCTGCGCCAGGCTGATGGCATCCTCTCGACGCATGCGCGCCCGGGCTTCGATCCGGTAAAACTTTCCCTCGAAACGGGCGATCTTATCGCCGGGTAATGTATCGTAGGTGTTCGTGGTGTAGACACCGTGAAGTTTTCCGGTATAATCATGGCCGGTTCTGGCCTTATGCTCTCGCAAACCCAATCGCGGTTGAGCGGCATTGAGTTGAATGGCCTCAACTTTTGCGTCGGGAATGACCATCTTTAAGGATTTGGCGGCATCCAGGGCTGACGAAAAAACATGATCCGCGACCAAATAGGTCAACCGTTCGAAGACATCACCGCCAGCTTCTTGCCGCAAAGCAGCCGCCTCGCTCAAGGCTTTCAAATGTTCCATAAAGGCAATTGCCCGGTCGGCGGAGGCCACACCGATTTCCATGTAATAAAGATTCCCGGCAAAACCCCTGACCTTTTTAAAGAAATCTTCCGCCTGCTCCTGTGTGAAGGGCACATTCATATCAACGGACCCGCCAATGCCGTTACGGTAATCTCCGGTTTGTAAGACCACCACCCATTCATTCACCCAGGTCCAGAAATCAGAATTCAAGGCCCAAACGACACTTTGACTAAATCCGCGGAATTGATCGTCGAGATAAATATATTCGGCGGCATCCCTTGATTCGTCTTTCCCCTGAAGGCCCCGGTCGATCGCTTGAGAAAATTCCACAAGGAATCGTTCTTTGTCCTTGTTTTGCGCAAGGTCAATGGCGATTTGAAATTCGCCGGTGGGCTCGACCGAACCGTTTTGAAGTTTGCAAAAATAGTTGATGGCGATCAGGGAGCGAAATGGCAGGAAGGATAGGCGTTGGGAGGATTCATCTCCGGGGCGGTCTTCAACCGACTTTGGTACAATGCGGTTGACAAATATTCGTAACGGCGGTAAGGGTCCGGCCCTGATGCCGAGCGCCTCGGTGATCCAATCCAGCATATGACTAAACTCTCCGGCGGCCTTGCCCTTATTTAAATCCGTGGCGTATTTTAAGGATACTCCCAGGGTTTCGATCATCTTCAGTTTGGCTTTCAGGCCCGCGGACCCTGAGGCCATGTCCTCTCGATGAAAGGATGCCATCGCCCAGATCGCCAGCCAGCCCAGCACCGACCAAAATCCAATCACCAGCATCGACGACTCACTTCGATCGCCTGGCTCGTCTTCCATCGGCCGCGCGGTCGGAGTGTAGCAGAATAACTTTGGCAGTTGAGCCCCATTGGCTGACCTCAAGATCATTTCGAATAAAACTCTCCCCCACCCCGCGGGTCGGTATTCGGCTTGAAAAGCACCGACTTTGAGAGCGCTCAATCGCGTCAGTGTCCACACCCTCCGTTGGGACAGAATCACCGGACGAAAATCCTGCGGCATGAGTAAATAATGAGACATTCTGAAATAAAAAATTGTCTTACTGCCCGACGGCCGATGAATCCGTTGCACCCAGGTCTGAACCTTCACCGGCGGTTGGATTCGGGCGATCATTGTCCAGATGAGGTCATCCGCTTCCTCAATCGTGTCGAATTCCTCCCATTGCATTTGCGGAGTCACGCGGGCCTCCAAACTCAACTGCAGCGATTCAAGAATCTCTCGGGCATTGGTCAGAGGATTCAATGATGAGGAGGATCTGACCTGATCCGAAAAATCGCGCATTCCCAAAACGCGATAATATAAAGAAACCGGATCGCGGTACATTCCCTCAGTTAAAAAGCGGTTCAGCCGCTCGCTGGCAAGATCAGGCAACGCCATCTCGCGCCTTTCCTCTGATACGAACGCCAAACGATTGGCAATATCCTCTATCAACCAGAGGAGATCTTCTTTCGAATGAATGATTTTTGTTTCCTCATGAAGGAGCCGACGATCCAGTCTTCGTTGATATACGACAACAATCAGCAGCAGAAGAACCATCCCCGCGATCACCAACACTAAATTAAGAAGGTTGGCGGGGACGCCCATTTGATACATGGTTGAACTTTTGACTTCAAACCAATCTGGAATGTTCAAGGGCGTGGTCGCTAATTGGGCCTGCCATCGCAATATCTTACTCTCCGACGGCAACTCCCGAAATCCCAATTGGGCATAAAAATCCTTGACCCGGCCATTTCGGTCTCTAGGAATGTATCGACCATAAAGATATTCTGCCCCTTCCTGTTTTAATCGCTGCGCCACAAATCCTAAGAATGCCCGATCGATTGTTAAATTGATGGCCCGGCAACTCAGACAAAATTCGACGATCTCCCAGTTTGTTTTCGCGGCATCAGCCTCAAGAACCATAAAGCCGACGATGCCGTGTTTCCCAGTCTTATCTATTAATTCAATGCTGAAAATTTTGCTGATATCTTCCGATAATTTCTGTTCTATGGTGAGCTCATTATAACGATTGGTCGTAAGATTAAATTGGTTTGTCCGTAAAGAAAGTTGCGCCAACCGCGGCAGGAAGGGCCGATTTTCTTCGTCTTCCCGCACCCAAATTATCATCCCGAGCGACCTGTGCCAATCTTCAAGGGTTTTGAACTGACCGCGGACATCTTCGCGTTTCCTCATGGCCTGATATAATTCGGTCCGGCTTTTGTCTTCCGCAGTCATCGCGACCGGTGAATCAGAAAAGATCGCCTCCAGAAGCGCAGGCCACAAGGAAAGATCATGAGGCAACTCCGGCGTTGTGACCTCCGTCAAGGCTGTCCGGATAAGGTCGCGTTCGTGTGGACTGTCATCCATGAATACGAAACTGTCGGTTCCCAGGTTCAAGTTTCGGGCAATAAATTCCATATTCGCGACTTTATCATTCCAGTTGGCCGCAATGACAACAAAATCATCCGGACGCAATATCATGTCGGGGTGCTCGGCCAAAGTCCTCTCAACCAGACCCGGGTCATTCTTACTGTTAATGGCCA
Source organism: Candidatus Omnitrophota bacterium (assembly GCA_023247725.1). GTDB lineage: Bacteria > Omnitrophota > Gorgyraeia > Zapsychrales > JAHFFX01 > JAHFFW01. The sequence goes on from JAHFFW010000021.1 coordinate 41,828, forward strand.
ACAATATTCCCAGCGCTTTAAGATCTTTGACTTTTTTCTGGAATGCCTTACGTTCAGGAGAAATCCGAACATTCAATGGACCATCTTCGCCAATGACACCTTCCCAGAGAACCCCGTCGGCATCAAGGATCAAAACTTTTTTGAAACGATCCCCAGCCGATTTTTCGGTCTTAAGAACTAAGGTCACATTGTCCGCCTTCTGTGCATCGTAATCCGTACCATAGTCCACGAATTTATAATAACTTCCCCAAAAGTTTGGCTCCTTGCCATAGATCCATCCCGAGCCTTTTCTTCCCAGAGAAGTTTTGTTTGCATCTTCCCAGAGAATGGAGACCTCCAGGTCATCATCCAGAACATTACCGGCATCATCGCACTTGGTCACTGCCGTCTCGATTAAGATGAGACTCGGTCGAACAGCACTCTGAATTGGTCCTTTCTCGAACAAAAATCCGACCACCTGCTGAAGCCCGTTGAGATCATCGATCGGCCAATGACCTAAATCCACATATCCCTCGCCTGTCCAACCTCCGCCGCTCGCCTCCATATGCAAATACCAACGAAAAATAACCGTGATTTGACCGCTTGCTGCTGCCGCATCGGCCAGCCGCGTTCTATGCAAAGCTCCGTCTTGGCCAAAGCCAAGACTAAGTGGCTTTATTTCATGTGATGAATAAAGTCTCTCAATATCCCTAGGCAGTTGCCAGGGGCTTGCCAGCATGCTTCGGATATCATTGAATGTTTTCCTGTCCAACGTAGCTCGAATATCCTTGAGCACCTGACGAAGTTGGCGAAGCTTCTCGTTTAGATAATTAATCCAGGCCTCGCGGCCGCCCACCCCCCCGGGAACTTCCGGATGATCACGGAAATCCTGATCGATTCCCTCCACTAACCTAACGAGTTCTCCCGGGTTCCTTGTCAAATTCAAATAATTCGAAAACGCCGGAGGGTCGACAATTTTTCTTTCCATCGATCCCGACGCCGCCGTTCCAAAATCACGGCAATATCCGCGATAAGTAACAACCAGCCGGGATTGAAACAGGACACCGGCGATCGTCCGTTCGATATTCAAAACCTTGATAAATATTTCAGGCTTGCGGATTTTGCGGGCAATCCGCGGGAGTTCGGACAAAATATTTTCAGAGATACCCTGCGCTTGTAGGAATTTCTTTCTTATTGACATTTTCTTATCCAAAGATGGAATAGCACTGATAGCGGGAAAGGAATCCTTCGGCGTCAGCAAGATGAAGGTATTAAAGTTCCAAGCCAGCCTGATGGAAGAACGAGCGAA
>JAHFFW010000002.1 GCA_023247725.1 Candidatus Omnitrophota bacterium
CTGACGAGCTTGCTTCTTCAGTTTTACACAATGGCTTTTTTGGCTCATGGGTCATCTCCTCTCGGAAGATAATACCATGAAATTATAAACCATTAACAACTAACTTAACAATGTACTAGGCATCTTTTTGTCTTTGGAACTGACGGCGTGGGCATTTAATTACGACCCAGAAGTCCTGCATCCTTCTGATCTCCCCGATTCCAAAAAGCAGCACTATATCTTCGTCAGCCCCACCTGCTTCGTCATCAAAAAACGCTGGCAGTTAGACGACGAGACTCCGCCCCAACCGTAAAATTGATTTTGAATGTGTTTTCTTGCAAGCGATTGATTCAGCGGCGAACCGCACCCAGGCGGTCAATAAGCTCCCGGCAGATTTTCTCGTGGGCGGCGGTGACTTCTTCTTCGCGCAACGTGCGGCGGGCCGATTGATAAACGAGAGAGAAAACGATCCCGCGCTGGCCGGCGGGAATTTTTTCCCCGATATACTCTTCCAGAAAATGCACCGCGTGCAGGAATTCCACCTTCTGTTGGGCGATCAGCTCCTCGACGCGGGAAAAAGGGATATCTTTTCTGACAGCCAAACTCACATCGCGGACGACCGCGGGAAATTCCGGCAGCGGCTGAAAACGCCCCGGAGGCTGAATCTGCTGGAATACTTTTCCAAGATCCAGGCCGACAAAATAAACATCGCGATGCTTGATGTCCCAGTGACTGAGGACTTTTGGCGAGACTTTACCGACGATACCGACCGCCTCCGCGCCCATCTTCACTTGGGCCGCCAGGCCATTGTGCAAAAAAGGAATCGTGTCCGCCGCAAACTGGGGTGCTTGTATCCTCAATGCCTGTAAAACGCATTCCAGGGCGCCTTTCATATCAAAAAAATCAATCTCTCTTTTGGGACTTTCGCGCCAATCCTGTTGCCTTGCTCCCGTCGCCAGGATGCCCAGGGTTTCCCTTTCTCCGGTCGGGAGATAACGTTTCCCGAGCTCAAAGATCCGGATGGTCCTTTGCCCGCGGTTGAGATTGGTTTGCAAAACCGCCAGCAGACTCGGTAACAGCGAAGGACGCAGGATTTCCTGCTCCTTGGAAAGCGGATTTTGGATTTTGACGGTTCCGTCGATCGGAATGAGCGTCTTTTCCAGATCGCTACGGCTGACCATAGAAAAAGTGATCGCTTCATCAAAGCCCAAACCTAACAACGTCTGGGCCACGATTTTCTTTCGGTCCCGTGCGGGCGAGTGTGGGATCGAAGAAGCTCTGAGCATCGGCAAGGACGATGGAAGTTTATCATAACCATAAACCCGGGCCACTTCCTCAATAAGATCGACCGGTTGTTTAAGATCGGCACGGAAACTGGGCGGAGTGATCTTGAATTGTTTGCCGGCCGCCGCAGCGCGGCAGCCGAGTTTTTGCAAAATCGTTTTGATCCGGGCGGCGGGGATTTCACCACCGAGGCGGTTGGCGATTTCGTCCGCGGAAATTTTAATCATCGGCGGCGTCTTCGCAACAGGGCCGGCTTTGATATCGTTAAAAGCAGCTATCTTCCCGCCGGCGTTTTTTGCGATCAGTTGCAGCGCCCGCAGAGCGCCAGTTTCCACCGTCGAGAAATCTACCCCGCGTTCAAAACGATACGACGAATCGCTGCTCAATCCGAGCTTACGACTGCTCAAGCGGATCAGAATCGGATCAAAGTACGCGCTTTCCAAAAGGATATTCTTCGTTTGCGCTGAAACCTCAGTCTCTTTGCCACCCATGATGCCGGCGATCGCGACCGGACGCCGTGCGTCGGCGATGACGAGGACCGAAGGGTCAAGGATTCGCTCCACGGCATCGATCGTTACAATCTTTTCACCTGCCTTCGCCCGGCGGACCACGATTTTCCCTCCAATGAGCTTGTCATAATCAAAGGCGTGCAGGGGTTGGCCCCATTCCATTAAACAGAAATTGGTGATATCAACGACACTATTAATGGACCTAGCGCCAATCGAATGCAGTTTTTGACTAAGCCACGCCGGTGAGTCTTTGATCGAAAGGTTATTGATGATAACGCCGATGTAACGGGAACAGTCTTTTTTATCTTCCAGGTTAATATCTGTTTTCCTAGGCGGGAATTTTATCGCCTTAACGGAAGGAGTTTTGAGGGGCTTATTTGAAACCGCTGCGATATCCCGGGCACAACCGATATAACTCAAGCAATCGGGCCGATTGGGAGTCACCTCAACTTCGAACATGGTGTCGTTCTGGATCTCATATTGTTTTTCTACGCCAAGACCCAGCCTATTGAGGAGCTGGCCTAACCTCTCCGGGGAAATCTTACCATCGACGTATTCTTGCAGCCATTGTAAACTGATTTTCATCTCTGTCGAACCATTTCTTTTTCATGGCAGGTCTTTTCCGCTTGGATCAATCGCCGAATGTGATCGTTGATTTCTTCCTGCCGACGCGAGACGGGGCCTTCGAGAAACCAAACAATATTCATGTCCCCAATCCATTCGGGCCTGACCGCAGCCGTGCCGCGCCAATCGCCCTCATAAAAAATAATCCTTAGATAAATCCCATCCTCGGAAAATTTTTTAATTGATTTAGGATTCCCGCCTTTTTTGCACTCTTTAGGCCAGTTAGCTTTTCCACACTCAAGGTTAGGAATATATTCTGGATTCGGAACATAGGTCATTCCCCGAGCATATTCCAATTCAAACCAGAAATGCTCTTCGATTTCACTCTGCTGAATTTTAGCCGTTGTCTCAACTTCTTTAAACTCCGGGAAGTGGGTTTTAAGGGCTTTAATTTCGTCAATGATCTTTTGGGCAATCGGAAGATATTGTTGCTTGAATTCGGAACCGGCAAAAACTTCTGATGAAGAAGCAAAATGCAAACAAAGGACGGCCCAAACGATGATCGATAATACTCTTTGCATTAGAATTGTTTCAAGAATCGTAAATCGTTCTCGAAAAAAAGCCGAATATCCGAAATCCCATGCTTGAGCATGGCCAGGCGCTCCACGCCCATTCCGAAAGCCAATCCGGTATATTTTCCTTTCGGATATCCGACGGCTTCAAACACTTTCGGATGCACCAACCCGCAGCCCATGACCTCAAGCCAGCCTTTTTTCTTGCACACCGAACATCCTTTCCCGTCGCATAAATAACAAGAAATGTCCACATCGGCGGAAGGCTCCGTAAACGGGAAAAAGTGAGGGCGTAACCGCAATCGAATTTTTTCTCCAAAAAGATGTCGACAGAAAGTCTCTAGCATGCCTTTTAAATCCGAAAATTTCACATTGTCATCGACGAGTAATCCTTCGATCTGGTGAAACATAAAGCAATGACTGGCATCGACTGCATCGGGTCGATAGACCCGCCCCGGGATAACGACCGCCAATGGAGGTCTATACTTTTTCATAACGTGAATTTGCCCGGGCGAAGTATGGCTGCGCAGCAAAAGATATCGTCCGGGATTCTGGGGGTCGGGGACATCGAGATAAAAAGTGTCGAAGGCATCACGGGCCGGATGATCGACCGGAATATTGAGCGCGGTGAAATTGTTGAATTCGTTTTCGATTTCAGGCCCTTCTTCGACGACGAACCCGAGGCGTTCAAAAATCGTACATATTTCATCGATCGTTTGGGTCAAAATGTGCGGCCGCCCCAAAGGAAAGCTAACGCCAGGCAAAGAGACATCGAGGGCCTTCACCTCAGACTTCTCTTGGGACCTTAATTCTGTTTGCTTAGTCTGTAAAAGACCGGTCACCAAATCCTTTAGCTCATTAGCACCTTTACCTATGCGAGGTTTTTCTTCAGCGGAACTACCGGCGAGACTGGAATAGATTTGCGCGATGAGCCCTTTACGGCCCAAATATTTTTGCCGGATGGCTTCTAGGACCGGGAGACTATTGGCCTGGGCGATCTGGGTTTGGGCACTGACCTCAAGGGCTTTAAAATCCCATGACATGAACGTTATCCTTTAAAACCAAAATCCCAAACCGGCTTAAAGGCCCGATTTGGGATTCAGGTCGACGGCATGATTAAAAAATCGAATAAAATTTCTATTTGGCGGATTTGTTGACAGCCGCGACCGGGCGGGCTTCTTGCGCCATTTGCACTAGCCTTTTAAAGGCAACCGGAGAGTTAACCGCCAATTCTGCCATCATCTTTCGATTGATTCCGACCTTGGCTTCTTGCAGGCCTTTGATAAAACGACTGTACGAGATTCCCGATTCTCGACAAGCGGCATTGATCCGAATGATCCAAAGGCTGCGCAACTCTCTTTTGCGGACCTTCCGATCGCGGTACGCGTAGACCATCGCTTTCATAAGCGATCGGCGAGCCTGCTGATAGCGTCGGCTCTTTTGACCAAACTGGCCCTTGGCCTGTTTGAGCACCCTTTTCTTCCGTCGGTGAGTCGAAACCGAATGTTTGATTCTAACCATAAGGCATAATCCTCCTGATCACTTTCGCCGAAGCGGCCGTAAGATAGCCGGGTTGACGCAGATGCCGTTTGCGTTTCCGGGCTTTTTTGCCCAGAATGTGGCCTCGACCGGCATTTCGTTTCTTAATCTTTCCTTTTTTCGTAAACCGGAAACGCTTGGCCGCGGCCCGATTCGTCTTGAGTTTGGGCATGTTTATTTCCTTTCTCCACTTTCACTGGCAAGGCTGGCGGCTTCTTTGTCGGGCTCTGCCGGCTGATGCTTTTTTTCCGAACGCGGACCAATCACCACCGACATGACGCGGCCTTCTAGCATCGGATTGCCTTCGGCGGTACCGTAATGATTCAAATCGGCAATGATCCTTTCCAAGACCTGCCGACCCTGTTCCTTAAAAGACATTTCCCGGCCGCGAAAAAACATGTTGACCTTCACCTTATCTTTTTTCCCCAGGAAAGAAATGGCCTGGCGGATTTTCACCTGGTAATCATGCTCGTCAATGTGAGGCTTAAAGCGAATCTGTTTCAAATGCGTGATCCGCTGGTTCTTTTTGACTCGGCGTTCCTTTTTTTCCTGATCATATTTATATTTGCTAAAATCCATGATGCGGCAGACCGGAGGCTTGCCGTTGGGAGAAACCTCGACGAGGTCGAGACCATTTTCTTCCGCCAACTCTAGGGCTCTTTTTAAAGCCACGACCCCCAATTGTTCGGAATCAGGTCCAATGACGCGCACTTCCAAAGCCTTAATACGGTAATTGACACGGATGTTTTTCTGAATATGAACCACCTCCTGGCCAAAACTACTTTTTTTGTTCGATTTCCGCTGTTAGGTTCGAGAGGAATTCTTTCAAGGGTATGCTTCCCTGATCACCCACTCCTCTTTTTCGGACAGCGACCCCGCCTTTGGTCATTTCCTTATCCCCGACAATGAGGAGATAGGGAATCTTTTTGATGATTCCTTCACGGATGCGCTTATTGAGCGTCTCATGACTGTCGTCCATTATAACCCTGACGTTAACTTGTTGTAAATCTTGTTTTACCTTTTGCGCATAGGAGCGATGCTCGCTGCGAAAAGGAATGATCATGGCCTGGACTGGTGATAGCCACGTCGGAAATGCGCCACCGTAATGTTCAATGAGGGTGCCCATAAATCGCTCGATGCTTCCCAGAATGGCTCGGTGAAGCATGATCGGACGCCGGGATTCCCCGGCTTCATTAATATAGGTAAGATCAAAGCGGACAGGCAAAAAGAGATCACACTGGATCGTCGCGCATTGCCAAGCCCGGCCTAAGGCGTCCTTCAATTTGATATCAATCTTGGGACCATAAAAAGCCCCCTCGCCGGCATTGACCAAATACGGTAAATTCTTTTCCTTTAGAGATTCTTCCAGGGCTTGGGTGGCTGTATCCCAATCCTGCGGGCTGCCTATATATTTCTCGGGCCGGGTGCTCAATTCGACCTCAAGATCCTGAAATCCAAAATCCTTCATCGTTGCAAAGACAAAATCCATGACATCCATGACTTCCGTTTTGATTTGGTCCGGACGGCAAAAGATATGCGCATCATCTTGAGTGAACCCGCGGACCCGCAAAAGACCATGGAGAACGCCGGCCTTTTCTTGACGGTAAACCGTGCCTAATTCAAAAAACCTGACTGGTAAATCGCGGTAGGATCGCAACCTTGATTTGTAGATGAGCATGTGGCCGGGACAATTCATTGGTTTTATGACATATTCTTCTTCATCCACTTTGAAATAATACATGTGTTCGCGATAATGTTGTGCATGACCGCTTTGTTCCCAAAGCTTCCCCTTGAGCAGGTGAGGAGTCATGACGAACTCGTAACCGCGTTTCAGATGCTGCTCGCGAATGTAGTCTTCGATGGTTTTTCGCAGCATGGCTCCGTTCGGATGATAGAAAACCAAACCAGCGCCAGCGGTTTCATGATAAATATTAAAAAGATCGAGGGCCACGCCAAGTTTTCGGTGATCGCGCTGCTGAGCCTCCTCCAGCATTTTAAGGAATCCGTCGAGCTCTTTTTGAGAAAAGAAGGCCGTCCCATAAATCCGTTGCAACATGGGATTTTTCTCATCTCCGCGCCAATAAGCCCCTGCGACTGATAATAATTTAAAGGCCTTGATCTGCCCAGCGTCTGCGACGTGCGGGCCTTTGCAAAGATCAAACCATTCATCACCGGTTTTAAAAATGGACACTTCGGGATCGGGAAGCCGTTCGATGATTTCGACCTTGTAATCTTCCTTCATTTTTTTGAAAAGGTCGATGGCTTCCTGGCGGGGCATAAAGGATTGGGTGAATTTCGGTTTGCGATTGATGATCTCCTGCATCACCTTTTCAATCTTGGCCAAATCCTCGTCGGTAAAGGGCTCTTTCTTATCGAAATCGTAATAAAATCCGCTTTCGATGGCCGGACCGATGGTCACTCTGACGTCCGGCCATAATTTCTGGACGGCTTCGGCCATGATGTGGGAGCAGCTGTGGCGTAGCTTATCTAACTCAGTTTTGTATTCCATAAAAAATTGCGGTCGTCGGCACGTCCACCAACTTAATCTGGTGGACCCAAGAGGACTCGAACCTCTGACCTTCTCCATGTCAAGGAGACACTCTAACCAGCTGAGCTATGGGTCCACAATATTCAGACCAAGTCGGCGCTGCACCAACTTCCACAAAATCTTTAAGGAAAGTTGGTGGACGCCTTTTCCATGTCAAGTCCCGACGCTTTCTATATTGCTTTATGGTAGTCGGGATCCCGACTTCAACAAAACATTCCAGAAAGCGTCGGGAGAAACGCTCTAACCCCCGCCGCAAAACATGGCGGGTCTCCGCCAAGCTTTTTGGCGGAAACTGAGCTACGGATACATCAATCTTAATTGATTTTAATAGAACTAATGATGGCTTTGGCTTGTGGCAAAAAAGTTTCAAATTTATCTTGCTGGGCTGTGTATGTCACCAGGTAAGCCTTATTGTTTTGAATTGCCCAAACACCCAGATATTTTAATGAAAGCTGGGCCTGCTTTGAAGAATAAATCATCGCCTTGGCCGGAAGGCCGGACAAGGTAAAATCCTCGATATTGAAAACTTTCCCCTCTGGTAGAAGCGTCTTGATCTGATTTTCGGAAAGCTTTGTATAATCCTCAAGCGTCATCGGACTTGCACTTAAATCCTGAATGATCACATTCACATTCTCTTGAAAAACATCCTCCACTGACTCTCGCGGCGCAAGGACGGCAATCACGACACCGACGCCCATAGCGTTTTCCCGTTTTTGCCAGTCCGACGGGTACTGAAGCGAAATTCCGGCGGAGGGATTTTGAAAGGCGACGGTCGTTTCCTCGGCCGAAACCAATAAAATTGGAGTAAAAACCAAGGTCGAAATTACCATGATTGCAAAATTTTTTTTCATAATAAGAACCCATATGGATCGGCTGCCAAAACAAAAATTTTTGACGAGCCTAATCTGCGCAGCAACATTCTATGCCACAGGGGACTGTTTCGGCGAAGCCCAAACACGAAAGTTTTTGAGCGAAGTAGAATGGGCAAGGAGGGAGTCGAACCCTCACAGCCTTACGGCCAAAGGATTTTAAGTCCTTCGTGTATGCCATTCCACCACTTGCCCGTCTTCGTTCAATTACTTGCGTGTTGAACGCCGGGCTTCCGACGAAGCCAATCCTGAGCGTAGTCGAAGGATTGGCCCTGAGCAGAGTCGAAGGGCCAAACGCGAAAGCAATTCGGCGAAGGGGCCCGGGGTTAATATCTTTTAGAAACGTCGGGAGACTAAATAACGTTTTTGCCCCTGGCTTCTAAACCTCATTAAGGCGGCAATCGGAATCGAACCGATGAATAGCAGTTTTGCAGACTGCTGCCTTACCACTTGGCTATGCCGCCAATATCGACGCTCAGGATGCCGAGCTTGACTATAACAATCAAAAAGGCGAGCCATAGACTGCTGCCTTATCCCGGAATTTTCTTAAAATACATTTTGGTCGTCGGAACTCCGACTTCCTTAATATCTTTCCTAGAAAACGTCGCAACCACTTGACTATGTCTGCATTGAAACCATCAAAAGGCTTGTACACTCCATAACAATCACGCGATACAGGACTTCCTCGTTTGAGTTATTAAAAAGACGGAGTTCTACGATGGATCTTCAAAACAGTATCCCATTCGATAAGATTAATGAGGAATCCTCGTCGAAGAGCATATCGGATTATTTCTCATGAAGCAAGCGCACAACCGACTCAATGATGTTTTCAACATCCGCGAGATGACCTTCACCATAGACACCGCAGGCCAATTTGCCTTTAGTCGGATCAACAAACTTTATGCCATTTTTTTTCAGTTTTGCACAATTTTCTTGGACGGCAGGATTCTGGTACATGAGGTCATTCATGGCCGGAGCGATGCATAAAGGGGCTCGGGTTGCTAGGGCTACACACGTGAGAATATCGTCGGCAAAACCGTGGGCAAGCTTGGCAATGGTATTGGCAGTGGCTGGAGCGATCAGAAGACAATCAGCGGTTCTGGCTAATTCAATATGACCCATGGATGACCTTTCCTGTTCTCCATGAAACATATCCCTAAAAACTTCTTTTCCGGAAAGACAGGCGAGGGTCAGAGGCGTAATGAATTTTTCCGCCTCTTTGGTCATAATGACCGAAACTTGAAATCCTTTGTCCTGTAAACGCCGAATAATATCTCCGGCCCGGTAAGCCGCAATACTTCCGGTCACACCTAAAACGATGTGTTTAGACCTGGACACTTTCTACCCTCTGCGAAGTCCTTTCCGGTTCAAGCGATTTTATGCCCTTGGCGGGGGAACCTTCTTTAGCGAATTCCTTAAGCTCGACCTTTCCGAGGGCAATTTCTTCTAAGGCAACGCTAGCAGCCTTCTGTGAGGAAGGATTCTCAATCAGCTTCGGTGCATTGTCGGCCAATTCCATCGCTCTTTTGGAAGCCATGGCCATTAATCGGTAGATGCTATGGCCAGATTTGGGTAACAATTTTTCCAACGGCACAAATGCCATGGTTGTCCTCCTCATGATCATGAATTCTTACATGCATCTGCGCCAAAATGGCCCAAATGGATTTTTTTATATAACACATGTTCCTATTCTTGTCAATGTTCCCTAAATTGGGAAGCTCATCAATTTCTAGACGGAAAAAGCTCTTTAGTCACAATTATTTCTAATTTTCGGAAAGCAGACAGAAGCCGATCGTTGACAACCATATGATCGTAGTGTTTGGCTTCTCGCATTTCTTTCCGAGCTGTTTCTAGCCGGTGGCGAAGTTCCTTTGGGTCTTCTGTACCTCGTGATTTCAATCGCTCTTTAAGGATTTTTAGAGAAGGTACGCTTATAAAAATTTTCAAGGCCTCGGGAAATTTCCGTGAAATAACCTTGGCGCCTTTGACGTCAATACACAAAAGAACATTTTTACCTGAGCTTAACAATTTTTTTACAAAACCGATTGGCGTCCCGTAATAATGGACAAAGACTTTCTGCCATTCGAGGAAATAACCTCGACGCCGGCGATCTTTGAATTGTCGAGGAGAAATGAATAGATAATCAACTCCATTTTTTTCCTGGGATCGAGGAGGTCGCGTGGTTGCGGAAATGGATTTCACCAATGATCCTTTTAACAGGCGGCTTTGCAGAAGCATTTTATGCAGGGTGGTTTTGCCCGAACCGGAAGGCCCCGAAAGGATAATAATCCGACCTTTTTTCATAAAGTTGGGGCGTTCGGAAAAAATTTCATTCAATATTCTGAGATAATTCGCGGATTTTTTCTATTTTGCTTTTGAGAGCGATGACCGCGTTGGATACGATTTTATCTTGGAGTTTCGATCCAATGGTGTTTGTTTCCCGCTGCATTTCTTGAGCGATAAAATCAAGTTTTTTTCCGACGGCCAAATCGATTTTTAGCTGTTGCTTGAATTCATCAATGTAATGATTAAGGCGGGAAATTTCCTCATAGACGTCCGTGGATTTTTGGATAGAGGAAAATTCGTCAGGGTTCAAAACCTTTTTGCGTTCCGAAAGAATTTTTTTGGCCCTTACCTGAATTTCTCTAGTGAGACCCAACATGCGCTTCAATTGATTTATTAATTCAGTGGCCAGGCTTCGGCCTTCCCGAAAACGCATATTCACCACGCTTTTAATGGAGGCCGCCAGGCACCGTTCTGCTGAAGGCCAAAGTGCCAATGGATCCACATTGGCCTCCTTGGTCTCAATCACGCCGGGTAAACGAAAAAGATCTTCCAGCTCTAAGCCCTCTTTCAATTTGAATTCTCTTTTTAATATTTGGGCATACTTTAAGTACATTCCGGCCACCTCTTTGTTCAATTCTAAGGCCACCGTCGGCTTATCAGTAATTTTGATTGAGACGGTGACCCGTCCGCGCTCAAGACGTTTTTGCACCATTTGTCGGATTTTATCTTCAAAAGGCGAAAAGCCCGCCGGCAAATAACAGGTGAGATCCAAATATCGATGGTTCAGACTCTTGACTTCGACGACTCCTCGAATCTTATTCATTTGGAAAGGAGCAGTTCCAAACCCAGTCATGCCCTTAATCATGCCCACACCTTTTCTTTTCTATTTTTCAGGAAATCTATTTTTGTTTTGTAAACTTTTACCAAAATATCGTCGGGTTTAAACCAAAGTTTAATCTCCCGTTCGGCCTCCTTTGCTGTTGCGGAGACATGAATCACATTCTCATAAATTCCTTTTGTGGTGACTCGTCCACAGGAACCTCGGATGCTTTTGAAATCGGCCTCTTCCGGATTAGTCGCGCCAGCGATATCCCGACATTTTTGGTTGGCATTTCTTCCCCAATATACAAAGACAAAAACGCCCGCACAATGATGAATTTTACCAGAAAGATATGAGACAATTTCTTTAAAGAAAAATTTCTTTCTATGGGAAAAGTAATGCTCTTCGGCCAAAGGCCGAATTACTTTAACCAACTTGGCACCAACGAGTTCAAGACCTGATTCTTCCAGACGAGTGAGCACGTACCCGGCCAAGCGCTTAACCATAGCGTCGGGTTTAAGAATAACGAGTGCCGCTTCTTTCATTTTTTGATAATCCCTAAAATCCTTTCCAAATCCCCTGTCGAATAATACTCCACAATAATTTTGCCTCGCTTTTTGGCAGCGACAATTCTAACCTTTGTTCCCAAAAGTCGCTGCAATTCTTCTTCCATGAATTGCAAATGCTGATCTTGCCCCGCTGACTTTGCTTTTTTCCGACGGGAAAATTTTTTAGTAACGGTTTTTAAAAGATTCTCCAACTCTCGCACTGAAAGATCTTTTTTTAAAACTTCTTCAAATAAGCGTTTTTGTTCCTGAAGATCTTCAATTCCAACGAGGGCTCTGGCATGGCCCATACTCAGTTGCCCATCAAGAACACTTTGTTGGATAACGGCCGGTAATTTTAATAAACGAATTAGATTTGCAATAGTTGTTCTATCTTTCCCAACTAATTGTGCCACAACATCTTGAGTAATATTAAATTCGCTCATTAAGCGTTGGAAGGCCTGCGCTTCTTCAATTGCATTGAGCTCTTGTCTTTGAATGTTTTCCACTAATGCCAATACTAGGGCTTCTTGGTCATCGACATTTTTAATAATAATAGGGACCTCTTCCAGGCCTAAAGCCTTTGCCGCGCGCAATCTTCTTTCCCCGGCGATGACTTCATATCCTTGATCTTTCTGGCGTACAATGATTGGCTGTAAAACTCCTTTTTCTTTTATAGAAGAAATGAGTTCGGCCAGCTTCTCGTCGTCAAAATTCGAGCGCGGTTGAAAAATATTTTCTTTGATGTCGGCAGTTTTAGCCCGACTCGATTCCGCATGGACAAATTCAGTTCTTTTTGGTATTAATGCCGAAAGACCTTTACCAAGCGCTCGATTTTCCATTTGGCCTCCTAAAGGCACTGATTCGAATACTATCCTACAGCGGGTTTTACCTCATTGGATTCTAAAGATTTTAATTCCTGGGGGGCCTCTCCAATAAATTCTCGGGCAAATTCTTCATATTTCTTGGCACCGATAGAATTTTTGTCATAAAAACTAATTGGTTTGCCGAAACTAGGTGCTTCACTAAGTTTAATATTTCTTGGTATGATTGTTTGATAAACCTTCTGCTTAAAATACCCTTTTATCTCACTAATGACTTCGTTAGTAAGATTTGTCCGAAAATCGGCCATAGTTAGCAAAACCCCCTCAATGGACAAATTTGCATTTAATCCATCTTTAACGAGATTAATCGTATTGAGCAATTGAGAGACCCCTTCCAATGCATAAAACTCACATTGAATAGGAATTAAAACAGAATCACTTGCTACAAAAGAATTTAAGGTGAGCAATCCTAATGATGGCGGGGAATCCACGAACACATAGTCGTATTGATTTTTAATTGGATTTAAAATTTTTTTCAGCTTTGTTTCTCTAGATAATGCACCAACTAATTCAATCTCAGCCCCAGTCAAATTTATGTTGCATGGCACAACATTAAGTCCATCCGTAGAAGTTTTTAACACGACCTTTTCTATGTTTATATGGCCCAATAAAACATTGTAAACAGATTGTTCAATTGTATTTTTATTAATACCAACTCCACTAGTTGCGTTCCCTTGAGGATCTATATCAACCAATAAAATTTTTTTTCCCATTAAAGCAAGGGCAGCAGATAAATTAATAGCAGTTGTTGTTTTACCTGTTCCCCCCTTTTGATTACAAATCGACACTATTTTTCCCATGGGACCATTTTCACGTGGAAATTATACAGTGAATTTTCTTATTATTTTTTCTTTCTGTCCTTGTCCAAATCAATTGACTTTCCAAAAAGGGTAACCTTTATTTTGGCTGGCTTTTGCCCCTCCATACCAAATAAGCCCCTTTGTTCTTCCGAAACTACTTTAACAGAAATAGAATTTCTCGGCACTTTAAAAAATTCTAAGGCTTTCTTTATTGCCTCTTCCACTGTTCCACCTTCAAACTCAATAAATTTTTTATTATCCGCCATCATTGGACATTATAATTTATTTTCGACATTCGAATTTGAGTCAGAGTGGACAATAAATAAAAAGTTATCATATAAATGGAAAGCCCGCTGGAAAATTTATAAAAAATAAAACCAAACATAAATGGCAAAATTGTCGTCATTATTTTTTGTTGAGAGGCTTGACTAGGATCAGTAATGACTGCGCTTTTTGCAGTTATTTTCTGCTGAAAGAACATCACTATTGCAACTATGATTGGTAGAATATTTAACTCATTGCCAATGATAGGCAAAGTGAATGGAAAAACTAGTAGTCGGTCAGGCTCTGATAAATCTTTAATCCAAAGAAAATGAGCTCCTTTAAAGTAAATAGATCTCCAAAGAACCTGGTAAAACGAAATAAAAATCGGCATTTGAATTAAGAATGGTAGGCATCCACCTAAAGGATTAATTTGATGTTGTTTATACAATTCCATCATTTCCATATTCAATTTCTGCGGATTATTGCTGTATTGTTCCCTTAATTTTGAAATTTTTGGCTGAAGTGATTGCATTTTTTTCATCGACGACATAGCTCTGAATGTCAATGGGTACAAGGAAAGATAGATAATCATGCTTATAATTATTATGCAGAGTCCCCAGCTTGGAATCACCTTGTGAAGAAAACCAATCATATTATAAATAAATAAGGCAATAGCATTAAATAACCCAATGCTGCTAAAGCTAACAATATTTTCGAATTCCTGATTATATTTTTTTAAAAAAGCGACATCTTGGGGGCCAATAAATACATTTGTAGAAAAGGAATAATGCCCATTTTGATTATATTTAATTGGCACATTTAATAAAGCAATATCTAAAATTTTTTCGCTCGCAGGATTAATGGAAAATTTCTGGACTTCAAATTCGGGTTTAAAAATGGCGCAAAAATACCGATCACGAAAACCAATCCACTTAATTAAATTAATTATATCCTGCTTTTTTTCCTTTTGAGTAAAACTAAAGGCACTGCCTTTTCTGTAAATTCCAGATTCTGTTGAAAGCGAGTATTCAAGCAAAGATTTTTCATTTTGTGAATATTTATTGTCCAATTTGGAAGAATGAATAGAAAATATATTAATGTCCAAATTGGAGGTTAGTGCTTGCTTATGCTGAAAATCAATATTAACTTCCAATAAATTGCTATCCAAAAATTTGAAGGTTTTAATAATAACAATATCTTCATCTTCATATCCATATTTAATAAAGCTTTCGGATTGTTCTAGAACATTAAAAATAGCATCCTTGAATTTTATCAAACTAAATGAATTCGTGAGCGGAAACAACAAATTGTAATCACGTATTTTGATTGTTTTTAAATAAGCCCCCTTATTAGAGATTTCTAACTCAACTTTTGCAGAGCGAATAAGATCCACTTTTTCGCTTAAATCGGTATTTTTTTCTGGCTCATTTTGGTGATTCAAATATGAGTACTCATTAAGTTCTTTATTTACAAAATTTTGTGAATAATTGAACGCTGGTTGGATTTTACTTTTAGGCAAGGCAAAATTGTAAACCACAAGAACAAGTAAAGAAAGGGTGAGTGCGAGCAGAGTTCTCTGTTCCATAGACTATTTAACTGAATCAAATCCGCCTTTAAAAAATGGGCAGCAACGGATAACGCGTAACATCGTTAGCGATAATCCTTTAAAAGCACCATACTTATGTATGGCATCAATGGCATATTGCGAACATGTGGGGTAAAAGCGGCAGTTAGGGAGGAAAATGAGGTGACTTATCTTTTGATAGATCTTTATTATATTAACCAAAAGGGCCATATTATGGCTAATCAGTCATTAAATACTCAGTCGCTTACGGCCCTTGGCCCGGCGCCTTTTAAGTATTATTTGCCCATTTCGTGTTTTCATGCGAAGACGAAAACCGTGCTTGCGTTTTCCTTTCAAAAGCGTCAAGGTCTTAAGATGTTTTTTCATAGTTGCAGAATTATAACATAAGAAGATGGGTAGTCAAGCCTTTTCAATTTTGTTACGTCCTAAAAATGCATCATGACAATAGGTTATAAGCTGAGGGCTTTCAAATCATAAAGGATTTCCTCTCCGACGGTAAATAAAATTTTCTAGCCATATTTTAAAAGTGTCAAAATTTCCCATAGGCCTTTAAATTGAAGTTGAAATAAAAATTTTCTTTGTTATAATACCACAACGATCTAAACAAATCATCGTCGTTTATTGAATAAATTATTTAATGATGCAAGTAATCCACTGGTGTGGATAACTTGTGAATTCCCATCCCACAATCGATTGTTAAAAACTTTTAGATTTTCGGTAAAAATGAATCCATGACCCTCTCCTCTTTTTGGGAAAAAGCCCAGAATACCATTAGAGAAAAAGTTGGAGCAACGAGCTACGAAACTTGGTTTAGCACTCTCGGCATTAAAGAAGAGGCTCCCCATACTCTTGTTATTGAAACTCCGGATGAATTTTTTAAGAATTGGATTATTGAACATTATCTTGGAATTATTCAAGACTCTCTTCGGTCCATTACCTCTGACTCCTTCAGCCTCCAGTTTGATGTCAATCCTCATATTCTTAAGCAAGGGACCCAGACTCGTTTAACCGAATTCGAAAAAAATTTTACTTCAGTTGATCGGCATTCGAATATTAATCCTCGTTTCAATTTTGAAAATTTTGTTATCGGTCCGTCCAACCGGTTTGCCCACGCTGCCTGTATGGCGGTAGCAGAATCCCCGGCAAAAGCATATAATCCTCTTTTTATCTATGGTAGAGTTGGTCTGGGAAAAACGCATCTCATGCAAGCAATCACCCACCGCTTGCAAATGAATAATCCCAATCTTAAACATTCCTATCTAACTTCGGAGCGCTTTACTAACGAATTGATTGATGCCATTCGGCATCGCTCAACGACCCAATTTCGCCAAAAGTACCGGTCAATTGATGTGCTTTTGATCGATGATATCCATTTTATCGCTGGAAAGGAATCAACCCAGGAAGAATTTTTTCATACATTTAATACCTTGCATGAAAATCGCAAACAGATCATCATCTCTTCGGATCGGCCGCCAAAAGAAATTTCTAATCTCGAAGAAAGATTGAGTTCTCGTTTTGCCTGGGGATTAATTACGGATATTCAGCCACCGGATTTTGAAACTCGCGTTGCCATTTTGAGAAAAAAAATTGAACGCGAACCAGTTCGCGTTCCGGATGATGTTATCTTTTTTATTGCTCAAGAGATTAAGAGTAATATCCGCGAATTAGAAGGAGCCTTGATCAGGGTTGTGGCGTATTCTCTCTTGGAAGAAAAACCGGTTTCATTGGATCTGGCTAA
This sequence comes from Candidatus Omnitrophota bacterium, assembly GCA_023247725.1. GTDB lineage: Bacteria > Omnitrophota > Gorgyraeia > Zapsychrales > JAHFFX01 > JAHFFW01. The sequence continues at coordinate 16,787 of JAHFFW010000002.1, forward strand.
AATAATTCTGAAGGATATGGTCAAAGAAACCCTAAAATCTATCAGCATCGAGCATATTCAAAAAACGGTGGCCGAATTTTTTAATATTCAAACAAATGAATTAAAAAATACGCGGCGTAATAAAAATATTGTTTTACCTAGGCAAATCGCCATGTATCTGTCCCGACAATTAACCAATTTGTCTTTACCAGAAATCGGCCAAGCGTTTGGTGGAAAAGACCACACGACTGTCTTGCATTCTTGCAAAAAAATTTACCGGGATTCAACCGCGAATAAGGAATTAAAAAATACTCTCGAAAAGTTAACCACAACGATTAAACAGTAATTCATTGATTATTGGGTATTTATTCACAGTTTAAAATTCTATAAATTTTTAAACTACAATGGGTTGAGAACTTATAAATTTTATCAACAGCCCTTAATACTATGACTACGATTTTAAATTTAAAAATAGAAACCATTTTGGTGGAAAACAAAAATTATGAAAATTAAAACAAATAAGGATGAGCTTTTACTGGGAATTCAAACAGTACAAAATGTTGTTTCTTCAAAATCCACATTGCCGATTTTATCCAATATGTTGATCGAAACAAAAAATGACAGCATAAAGCTTAATACGACTGATTTGGATATTGGAATTTCATGTGAACTTCCTGTGAATATTCAAGAACAAGGTGGAATAACAATACCAGCAAAAAGATTTAGCGATATCATTAAAGAATTGCCTTCCGGGGAAGTGGTTATCACGACTCGCAAAAATAATCAAGTCGACATTGAAGGTGCGAACTGTCGATTTAAATTGCTTGGCCTTCCGAAGGATGAGTTTCCTAAATTTCCAGAATTTAAAGAAAAGGATTCAGTCCGACTTGAGCAAAGTGTATTAAAGGAAATGTTAAGAATGACTTCATTTGCCGTGTCCCATGAAGAATCACGATATGTCTTAAATGGAATTTTGTTGGAAATTTTTGATAAAACATTTCGAATTGTAGCGACGGATGGAAGGCGATTGGCCAAAATCGAAAAAGAAATAATTAATACAGTCAAGGATGACGTGAAAGTGATTATTCCTTTGAAGGCTGTACAGGAATTGAATCGCAATCTAAAGGACACGGGAGAGGTTGCTTTTGTTCCTGGCCATAATCAAGTTTTGTTTGATATCGACGGGATTTTGATTGCAACGAGGGTCATAGAGGGAGAATTCCCTAATTATAACCAGGTTATTCCCAAGGCCATTTCGCCTAAAATTGAAGTTTTCACTCAGGATTTGTTGGCGGCTATCCGCAGAGCGAATCTTTTATCGACCCCGGATTTTCAAGCCGTGAAATTTGAGGTTTTTGGTGACAAAATCATCGTTTCTAAAACTACCCCCGAGGTCGGTGAATCCCGGGAGGAGATTCCTGTTACTTACGGTGGCGCAGAATTCATTGTTGGATTCAATCCGCACTTTTTGATTGATGTGCTTAAAAACCTCAACGAGGAAAAAATAGAATTAGAACTTTTAGGATCCGATAAGCCTGCCGTCATCCGCTTAGGCGATTACCTCTACCTGGCACTTCCCATGCGGATTTAAAGTTGCTTTTGCATTTTTTCCAGATACAATAATCCATTCATGGATCAAATTAAGGACATTATTCCGCAAATCATCGGTCATTGGTGCCAAGGTCTGCCAGCATACCCCGGATCTCTACAAAGTGTTTGGATTAGTCTTTCCGACGGAAAATTTGCCAAAGATACAATCATTGAGCGTTATGCCGACGGGGAACTTGTGATTTGCGCCGAAAATTCGGCTAGACTTTTTCAATTAAATAACCACAAGGGCAAAATCCTTAAAGCGCTCAAAAATCATTTCCCGGATATTAAAAAGATTAATTTTAAGATAGGAAAAATTCGATGAAAAAGGAAGCCGAAGCCTTTGAAGAAGCTCGATCCAAAGACATAGAAAAAAAGGTCAAGGAATACGACTCGACAAAGATTCAAGTTTTGGAAGGCACCGACGCGGTGCGTATGCGACCCGCCATGTATATCGGGGATACATCAGTCCGGGGTTTGCATCATATGGTTTATGAAGTGGTTGACAATTCTATCGACGAGGCGTTGGCGGGTTTTTGCGACAAGGTTGAGGTTTTTGTTAATGAAAAAGACACAGTGACGGTTATTGATAACGGGCGGGGAATTCCGGTTGATATGCATAAAACCGAAAAAAAACCGGCCGTGGAAGTCGTTATGACGATGTTGCACGCCGGTGGTAAATTTGATCACGCGGCTTATAAAGTTTCTGGTGGTTTACATGGCGTAGGCGTGAGTTGCGTGAATGCCTTATCAGAATGGTTAGAAGTAGAAATCAAGCGCGATGGGCAGATCTACCATCAGCGTTATGAACGGGGTAAGACGGTTTCCAAATTAACGGTCATTGGTAAAACCAAATCCACTGGAACCAAGGTGACCTTTAAACCCGATAAAACGATTTTTAAAGAAACGACGAATTTTCAATATGACATCCTTGCCAAACGTTTAAGGGAATTGGCCTTTTTGAATAAAGGTTTAACGATTAAGCTAGTCGACAAAAGGGGGGAGAAAGAAAAAGAGAATACTTTTCAATTCCGTGGCGGGATCAACTCTTTCGTGGAATATTTGAACGCCAATAAGGTCACCGTGCATAATAAAGTGATTTATTTCGTCCGCCAAAAAGAGGGCATTGAGATGGAGGCAGCTCTCCAATACAATGACAGTTATTCGGAAAATGTCTTCAGTTTTGCCAACAATATCAATACGACCGAAGGTGGAACGCATTTAAGCGGTTTTCGTTCGGCTTTAACCCGTGCGATCAATCAGTATGCTAAGAATAAGAATTTATTGAAAAATGAAATTACGATTAGTGGAGACGATACCCGCGAAGGCCTGACGGCCGTTATCAGTGTTAAGATTCCTGATCCGCAATTTGAAGGTCAAACCAAAACGAAATTAGGAAATTCAGAAGTGGAAGGACTGATGTCCTCCGCAACCTTCGAAGCCTTAAGTGCCTTCTTTGAAGAAAATCCTCCCATTGCCAATAAGATCATCGAGAAAGTGGTATTGGCCTCTCGTGCACGGGAGGCGGCAAGAAAAGCCCGAGAATTGACTAGGCGCAAAGGGGCCCTAGAAAGCGGCGGTCTGCCCGGCAAGCTCACCGATTGTTCGCAGCGTGATCCCGCCTTGTGCGAAATTTATTTAGTTGAGGGCGATTCGGCCGGTGGTTCGGCTAGGCAGGGTCGGGATCGAACATTCCAGGCCATTTTACCGCTTAAGGGCAAAATCCTTAATGTTGAGAAATCTCGGTTGGATAAAATTCTTAGCAATGAAGAGATCCGAACGATTATTACCGCTTTAGGAACCGGGATCGGTGAGGAATTTAATGTAGAAAAGTTGAGATATCATAAGATTATTCTGATGTGCGATGCCGATGAGGATGGTTCCCACATTCGAACTTTGATTTTAACCTTATTATATCGACAAATGAAACCTTTGGTTGAGGGCGGTTATGTTTACATCGCCCAACCACCGCTTTATAAAATCCAACGCGGTAAAAGAGAAGAGTACATTGAGACCGAAAGCGAGATGAACAATCTCATTATGGATATGGCGATAGAAGAAGGAATCACCCTTTTTAAGCTAAAATCCAAAAAGGAGTATTCTGGAAATAAACTTAAGGAAATACTTGGAATTCTTGTAGATATGGAAAAATTGGCAGATATTATGTACAAAAGGGGAATGGATTTTACAGAATATATCTTAAATTATGATCATAAATCCCATAAAATGCCGTTTTATATTGTAAAAGTGGATAACAAAAACCACTATGTTTTTGATGATAAGGCCCTCGCCAAGCTTACGGAGAAGGATGAAGAGGCCCAGTACATGGAAGTTTTTGAGGCCTCGGACCTGGAGGAATTGCAAAAGAAATTGGAAAAATTTGATTTGAGCGCGGTTGATTTTATTAAGCCAGAATCTAAAACCGTTTATGAACTCCAAGGCGAAAAAAGGAACGGAAAGAAAAAGGAAAAAAATTCCATCGAACTCAAACCCTTGTTTGCTATTGAAAAAGATAAAGATCGGGGTGAATTTTTTTCTTTAAAAAGTGTTTTAGCCCATATCCGCGAAATTGCCACTAAAGGGATTCATATCCAACGCTATAAAGGTTTGGGCGAAATGAATCCTCGCCAGCTTTGGGAAACGACAATGGACCCGGCCAAAAGGACAATCCTTAGGGTCACCTTGGAAGATGCCGTAGAGGTTGACAAGACATTCAACATCCTGATGGGCGATGAAGTTGGCCCTCGTCGGGAATTTATTGAAAAATTCGCCCACGAAGTCAAAAATCTTGATGTCTAAGTTTAAAGGCGAGCGAAGAAAGGCCTGCAGTTTATGAAAGATTTAGGAGCTAAAGAAAAGATCATTCCGGTCCCCATTGAAGAGGAGATGAAGGATTCTTATCTTTCTTATTCGATGAGTGTTATTGTCGGTCGGGCTTTGCCGGATGTCCGTGATGGACTCAAACCCGTACATCGGCGAATACTGTACGCCATGCAGGAATTGAATTTAGAACACAATAAGCCTTATAAAAAAAGTGCCCGTATTGTCGGCGAGGTCTTGGGAAAATATCATCCCCATGGCGATGCGGCTGTTTACGAAACCATGGTGCGCATGGTTCAGGACTTTTCCCTACGCTATCCTTTGATTGACGGACAAGGAAATTTTGGCTCCATTGACGGGGATGCGGCGGCGGCGATGCGTTATACGGAGGCCCGCATGGCGGCCGTGGCGGAAGAACTGTTGGCGGATATCGAGAAAGAAACGATTGATTTTACGCCGAATTTTGATTCGACGTTGAAGGAACCAAGAATTTTACCCGGCATGATCCCCAATTTGTTGATCAACGGTTCTAGCGGGATTGCTGTCGGTATGGCAACCAATATGGCGCCGCACAATATGGCCGAGGTGGTAGAGGGTATTATTTATTTGTTGGACAATCCCGAAGCGCCGATTAAAGAAATTGTAAAATATGTCAAGGGGCCGGATTTTCCGACGGGCGGAATTATTTGCGGACGTGAAGGCATTGTGGAAGCCTACAACACCGGTCGCGGCAAGGTGCTTTTGCGGGCTCGCGCTTCCATTGAGCGACAAAAAGGCAATAAGGATTCCATTGTTATCACCGAGATTTCCTATCAAGTGAATAAGGCCAATCTCATTGAATCCATCGCCGACTTAGTTCAGAACAAAAGCGTTGATGGTATCACTGATATCCGGGATGAATCAGACAAAGATGGCATTCGTGTGGTCATCGAGTTGCGCCGAGATGTCGAACCCCAGATTGTGCTCAATTATCTTTATAAGCACACTCAATTGGAAACCACCTTCGGTATCATCAATCTGGCCTTGGTGAACAATAGCCCGCAGGTATTGAATTTAAAGCAGTTGATTGAGCAATACATTGCCCATCGAAGAGTGGTGATTCGTCGAAGGACGCAGTTTGACCTTGACCGCGCTCTCAAGCGGGCCCACATTTTGGAAGGCCTGAGAATTGCGCTTAAATTCATCAATCAAATCATCAAGGTGATCAAGGAGTCCAAAACCACTCCGGAAGCCAAGGTGAACTTGATGAAGCATTTCGAGTTAAGTGAAATCCAGGCCCAGGCCATTTTAGAAATGCAACTTCAACGGCTCGTTGCCTTAGAGCAGGATAAAATTGAATCGGAATATAAGGTGTTATTAGAAAATATTGAGATGTTCCGCGCTATCCTGGCTTCGGAAAAAAAGATTGATGATCTTATTAAAGAGGATCTCTTGACGATCAAAAAGAAATATGCCGACGAACGCCGCACCGAAATTGCCGCCAAGGCCGAAGAAATTGAAGTGGAGGATCTGATTGCTGAGGAAGATATGGCGATCACGATCAGCAACACTGGTTATATCAAACGTTTGGCCGTCGACGCTTATCGAAAGCAGAAAAGAGGTGGTAAAGGGGTTACCGCCATGGAAACCCGGGAAGAAGATTTTGTGAAGCACCTCTTTGTGGCTTCTTCTAAAGATTATCTTTTGATTTTTTCTAATAAAGGAATTGTCCGGTGGTTGAAGGTTTATGAGATTCCAATTGCTTCACGCAGCGCCAAAGGCAAGGCGATTGTGAATCTGCTTTCTATGGGCAACGATGAAGCGATCAGTTCCATTGTTGCGGTCAAAGAATTTAGCGAGGACCAATTTTTGGTGATGGCTTCCGCCCAAGGCAATGTCAAGAAGACCAAATTGTCGGAATTTAGCAATCCGCGTAAAGGCGGGATTATCGGAATCACCTTAGAGAAGGGGGACTTCCTCATTGGAACGGCTTTGAGCGGAGGCAAGTACGACATTCTTCTAGCCACTCAACAAGGAAAGTCCCTGCGTTTTTCAGAAAAGCAGTTGCGCGATATGGGCCGGGCGGCTAAAGGTGTGCGGGGAATTAAGTTAGGCAAGGATGATATCGTGGTGAGCCTCGTCGTTTTTCCCGTCGATATTGAAAAAACCGGTAGCACTCTTTTGTCCGTGACCTCGTTGGGTTTTGCCAAACGTTCCATGTTTAGCGCTTATCGGACACAGTCCCGCGGGGGAAAAGGCATTATCAACGTCAAGGTCACCGAAAGAAATGGTTTAGTCATCGGAGTTCTTGTTGTCACGCAAGATGATGAAATCATGGCCGTCACAAAGAAAGGAATGATGGTGCGCTGTGCGGTTAAGGACATCCGCGAAACTGGCCGCAGCACCCAGGGTGTCCGTTTGATTTCCATGGAAAAGGATGATTCCGTCAGCTCGGTGGCAAATATTGCCGCCCGGGACGAGGAATAGGGCGATTAATTTCTTGACCATTGTGAGGGCGCAATTTTATAATAGCGCCCCTTTTGTATTGTGGCAGTCCCTCGGCCCTTTGAAGCGGGCCTCAGGACGACAATTCGCTTCGCTCGTTGTCGACCCCATCGTCTAGCCCGGTCAGGACAAGAGCTTTTCAAGCTCTCGGCGCGGGTTCAAATCCCGCTGGGGTCGCCAAGTTGTACCATAGAGAGAACATTACCTAAACCGCATTCCCCACCATTTCATACAGGACATAATTGTTTTATGTTACGTAACTTTTAAAAGTAGACATTGGGAACAGAAAGAATAGACATAGCCGTAGCCTTTCTTTCTTTTTGCTACTTTTTCTTTCTTTGTTAATTCTGTGAATATGTGGATAACTTTAGCGATAGCCCTCCAGGTGATATTGCCAGACCTTCTGGTTGTTAATGAGCGCCATGAGTTTTTTGCCAGGGATAAAGGCGACGATGATTTTGCGGCCGGGGCGCTGACCGATCTTATAAGTTTTGCTCATAAATTTGATGGAATCGTCGTTATAGACCGTTCTTTCAAAGTGCAAAGAGAAGATAGCATCAAGGTCTCTATCTTTGGGAAGCTTTCTTAGCTTGGAACGTTTTTCCTGGATGGCTCTTTTCCAGCGTTCGTTGGGAATCTCGTGAGTTTCAAGATGCACTCTTTTTTCGTTATAAAAATAGACTAGATCAGCTAAGATTTTAGTCGCTTCCTTGAGAATTTTGATCTTAAAGCGTTCGCACTCTAGCGGAAGTCGGCGTTGGAAGTAATCGAACTGTTTTTCGATTTTGCCCTTGGATTTGGCATCCTGGGCGTAAAGGACAGTGACGTCCAATGAATTCATCACCCGTTTGAATTGGACTTTGCCTTCTTCTTCGGAGATACGGCGGGTGTAATGGATGCACTCATCGGCCAGGTTAAATCTAAAGATGCTGTGTCTATCAACGTAATAGGCCAAGGGCAAGCCGTTTTCCTCGGCGATCTGACGCTCAAGACGGATATGCTCCCAGGCGCTTTCGGCTTCTTTCAGTGAGAAGCCAACGACTTTACGGGAATGGTCATCTTTGGTCATGATCAGATCATGATAACGGCCTGAGGATGGCAGCCAGACGTGATGCGAGGTATCGTGCTGATATAAAGCGCCGATACAATCCATTTCAAAACGAATACAGGGTTTTTGTTTTTCTTCCGAGGTCTGTTCATAGTAGCCTTTGACGATGGCAAAACGTCTGATGGTATTGCGATGAAGGGTGAGTTCATAATTCTTTTGGACCTTCTCGGCCAGGTAAGCAAAATTGAATTTGTTGTGATAATGCTTGGCGTCATTTTTTAGATACGAAAGTTCACTGTGAAGAAAGCATTGGATATTGTGAGGGAGAGTGCGCTTTTTATTCTCCCCGGAGACCTGAAGCTTGAAAGGTTGATCCTTTAAACTGGCCCGAAGCCATCTTTTACGGATTTTATAAAGACTCGCTCGCTTTACACCTAAAAGTTCGCAGGCTTCCTTCTCAGAAATCGTATGGTTATTAAACTGTTCTAACACTTGTATGACCCATTGTTTTGTTGACCGCTTGGCTAGTTGTGTCGTCATGGGACACCTCCTTTTTTAAAAGGATGTCCCAGAAAAAACTAAGAACCTATGTCTACTTTCTTGTTCCCCATGTCTACTTTCTAAGTTACGCATCAGGACATAATTGTTTTATTGAATTTTCAATAAACCTTTGATATATTAAATTACTTTTTATAAGCATAGTGTTGGGAGACAACAGCAAATAAGGAGGGTTTATGAAAAAAGTCGCAATAATGATGCTATTGGTGGGGATGATGATCGCAGCAACTTCAAGCAGTTATGCCACAGAGACAAAAGATTTACAAGGGATTTATGAGCAGTGTGGTCTGGGCGGACTTTTATTTCCCCGCTGGCCAGTAGGGGCAAGCGTCAGTAATTTTACCTGGGATTTTGGTTCAACGGCATCAACATCAGGATTGACGACTCCGGATGCCTGCAAAGGGGGACAAGCAAAGCTGGCGGCCTATATCTACAATTCCTATGATTCGATCGAAAAGGACCTTGCCAAAGGCGACGGCAAGTATTTGGACATGTTGTCCATGTTGTCCGGAAAAACAACGGAAGAGAAAGATGCGTTCATCCAAGATGTGAGGACACAGTTCCGCGCGATCGTCGCGAGAGATAACTATTCTTCCCTGAGCCGTCTTGAAAAGGCAAAATTAGTATTCGCATTGGTCACGGGTGTAACGAACAATTCTTAATCCGGGGAAATTCATCATTTCACGAAGCCGTACTTTAAAGATTAAAGTATGGCTTCTTTTTTTTCTCTTCTTCTGCGCTTTATTCACATCCGTAACTCATGCCTCGGAGAGCGAGTCTTATATCGAAAAAGCGAACGCGCTGCATCTGGCAGATGATCAGATGTGGAAAGACCTTCTTCACTTTCACCGGGGCCACAGCCTGATCCTGGATAAGGACTTCTTTTTGTCCGGTAGGGGCCGCCTCGATCCCCAAGCGGAAATGGAAGCAACGATCGAAGTCTATTTTATCCGGGAACATAAAATCAAGAGAGAATCGGGTGACACGGACATCGTCTGCATCTATCCGGCCAGATATACATGGCTTAACGAAAAGCTGGGTCTTCCGAATTTCAGGATCGACGCGGATGTTTGCCCGGTGCTAACCCAGTGGGCCCGCCTTGACCAAATCGAATCGGTCAGCGTACTCTATGTTAGTGGTTATCTGGGTAACCCTGCGTCTTCTTTCGGGCACGTCCTTTTAAACCTGAAGATTAAAGGCCAGGATGAGCTGATGGGCCTTTTCGACACCTCGATCACTTACGGCGCCACCGTCCCTCTTAATGAAAATATTCTCTTGTATGTCCTCAAAGGGCTCTTCGGCGGTTACTATGCTACCTTTTCAGACAAATTCTTCTACACTCATGACCAGGTTTATACCAATCGGGAGTTTAGGGACATGTGGGAGTATACGCTCGAACTGACAGACTTTGAGAAAAAGATGCTTATCTATCACATAGCCGAACTGCTCACGAAGAAATTCAGATATTATTTTCTCAGCGCCAACTGCGCCCAGCGCATGGCCGTCCTCCTTGACATCTTTCTCGATGAAAATTTGCACAGTTACCGTTACCCAGCATACGTTCCGGAAGAACTTTTCCACCAGATGGAGATCATCGACACAGAAAGGCGCAATAAAAACAAATCCGGATTAATAAAAAGCATTAGATATATTCCATCCGCACAGCGTTACTTATTTTACGAGACCGAGCGCTTAACGGGCGAAGAGCGAAAGACCTTCCGGGATGTTATGAAAAGCCAACAAGAAGATTTCAGCCCTCTGCTTGATGAGCTGGACACCCAGAGCCGCATCAATATTTTGAACGCACTGCTGGCTTACCAGTATTACAAGCTGATGGCGAGTAATGAAGCGGAGGCCGATCAACGCTTGAAAGAATTCAAAAATAAGATCCTTTTGGCGCGGTTGGGGTTGCCGGCGCAAAAGGAAAATCCGGTGACCATTCCGGAAATCCCGTCACCCAGAGAGGTCTCGCCGCCCTCTTCGTTCAACACCGGGCTTGTCTTTGAGAGGGGTAACGACCCGTTCCCATCAGCGGGAGTGACTGTTTTCCGTAAGGAATCGGTAGGAATGAATGCCCTGGAATATAACGAACTAGTCGCGTTAAACCTGGTCATCGGGGTCCGTTCCGACTCTGGAAGAGTTTTTGTCGATACCTTTGATTTTCTCAAGATAAGCGATTTCAAGACGTACTGTATCAAGGAGACGAAAGAGAACCCGTTGTCCTAGAGGGTTCGGGCGGGCCTTGACCGATATAGCACGGATGATGACGTTTCCTATGATTATATGCTGGATGGAGGTATCGGGTTGGCCCAAAAAACCGGCGAGATTGGTATTTTTTACGGATTTATGAACGCTTCTTTGCACTCACTTGATCAGCAATACCGGGCAGGGCCTTCAGTCGGACTTATTGTCGGTCACGATGCCCTGAAACTTCAGCTGGAATCCGGACTGGAGTTCGGGCTGGAGAAATACGGCTATATCGAAACCGGGCAAGTCAAACTTCAGTACCAGATCAATCGGCAAAATGCCATACAGTTATCTTTTGAAAAAACATCCCGTGAGCGTCTGACATTGAATTATATTTTCTACTGGTGATTTCATGCCTGCTTTTTCATTCTCCCTGCCATAAATTTGTCTCACGGGTAAAAATGACGTTCACACACTCATTCAATCTGCTCCTCTGTGGGCCGCTTTTTATGGCTCTCCCCCTGTTTTGAGGACCCTATTTTAGTAGAAAATTCTACTTGGGAATGGTCCAGAATTCAGGGAACAGGTCACCTTTGAAAAGAAACTCTCCGAATACGGTGCGGGGAGTAGACAAAATCAAAATACACCTTGTCTCACCCGCTCAATACTTCAAATGCGTATTTTTTTAACTGATGACACCCCGCTACTCATAATCCCCCATTGATTTTTTCTCAATTATCTCTTCTCGTCTTTTCAACAATCGGGTATGATATGCTTAAACTACAGAGGCGGAATAATATGCAAAACGATTATGTTTTATATACAATCGGCTATGAAGGCCGGAATATCGACGAATTTATCGTCAGATTAAAAAATTTTGGGGTCACTCGCCTTATCGATGTCCGGGAAATTCCTCTTTCACGAAAAAAGGGATTCTCAAAAACGGCTTTAGGGCGAAGATTAAACGAGGAAAATATCGAGTATGTCCATTATAAGGCTTTGGGAAGTCCGTCGGAAATAAGACACAAGTTAAAAGCGGATTGGGATTATGATTATTTCTTTAAGGTTTTTTCAAAATATCTTGCCAGCCAGAAGGATGTTATAGAGGAAGTTTATAATCGTTTATTTGACGGCGTAAATTGTTTGATGTGTTTTGAGTATAACCATGAACAATGTCATCGCTCGTGTGTGGCTACCAAGATAAAGGAATTTAACGGGAGTTTAGTCTCGGTAGAACACATTTAAAATGCAGAATGCAATTTCAAACCAAGAAAATCCTCGTCACTGTTAAAACCTACCCCAATCCAAGCAAAAAATACGGTGAAACAGTTTGTTGTGCAGGCATTGATTTAGAAACGAACCAGTGGGTTCGCTTATATCCTATTCCTTTTCGTGATTTAGATCAGTATAAGGCATTTAAAAAATATTCCGTCATAACTGTAAGTTGTTCCCACCCTCGTGATGATAAAAGACCAGAGAGTTTTCATGTGGATCGGGATAGCATTAAAATTCTGGAACACTGGGATACTATAAAGGACAAAAAATGGCAACGGAGAAAAGATGTGGTTTTTAAACTGCCGGTCAAATCAATGTGTCAGGTTTATAGAGAGCAACAGGAAAAAGATTTGTCTTTAGCAATGATTAGGCCGGTTGACATATCATTTGAATGTAAAAAGAAAAGTTCGACCGATATGCAATCAAGAGAGGCTTGTTATTCGCAGTTCAGCTTTTTGGATAAGCCTAAAGCGCCTATTGAAGTGATTCTGTATGATTTTTATTACAATTTTAAATGTTTAAATGAACCAGATTGCGATTCGCATAAATTATCAATTATTGATTGGGAGATAGGGGCCTTATATAGAACCTTGCGGGATAGGTGTTCCTCAGAAAAAGAGTTATTGGAGAAAATTGAGCAGAAATGGCGTGAAATCTCTGATACAAATAAGAAAGATGTCCATTTTTATGTCGGCAACATAAAGAGATTGCGAGATATTTTTATGGTATTGGGTGTCTTTTATCCGCCTAAAAACATTTGAGTTGCGTCAATGTGTTTAAAACGGTATCATGGCCCTGATTGTAAAGGTTCGTTGTATTGTACAGCTGGGGTCGTTCTTCTTCGCCTCCGAATTTGCATTCAGGGGTTCGTCTTGTTTTTTAATTGATTTCTAATCGAAGGAGGAAACTATGTTAAAGATTTACGGAAGTGACCTTTCGGCCCCATCCAATAAGGTGCGTTTCACAGCAAATTATCTGGGCCTTCAGTATGAATATGTGAAGGTCGATCTGCGCTCCGGCGACCATATGAAACCGGAATATAAAAAGTTGCATCCCGCCAATAAAGTTCCCTCGATCGACGACGACGGCTTTGTTTTATTTGAAAGTAACGCCATTATTCGTTATCTCGCCGACAAAAAAGGCTCACCACTTTACCCCAAGGGGCTCAAGGAACGGGGACTCGTCGACCAATGGATTGATTTTGGCAGCATGCACGTGGGCGCTGCTTTAATGAAGGTAGTTTATAATCGAATCTTTGCCCCCCTGCGCGGCATCCCCATTGATGAGAATTCGCTCAAAGAGGGGCTTTCTTTCCTCGACCGGTTCTTGCCCGTCGTGGATGAACAGCTTTCCAGGCACACATATCTCGTGGGAGAGAATTTTACGTTGGCCGATATCAATCTTTTGGCCTTGATGGATCCCTGTGAACCTGCACAAGTTGATATTTCAAAATATAAAAATCTCACCCGTTGGAGAAACGCTCTTCGCAAGGAATCGTTCTATACCAAGTGTCATCCAGATTATACCCACGTTTTGCAGAGCCTGCAGACGCCGGCAAAAAAATAACTCAACCTTTTCTTTAAATCATTATGAAGATTGCCCTGGTTCAAATGAATTCCGGCCCCGATAAAGATCGGAATATCGCCAGGGCAATTTTATTTGTCCGACGAGCCATTCAAAAAAAAGCCGAATTCATTTTGCTGCCGGAGGTTTTTCATTTCCGCGGGGCGCTGGATAAAGAGGCGGCTCTTCAGCATGTGGCAGAATCAATTCCTGGAAAAACCACGTGCTGCTTTCAGGAAATAGCCAGAAAAGATAAAGTTTTCATCCTTTTGGGATCCATTTATGAACTTCCGTTTAAAGGGGCAAAAAAAATTTATAATACTTCCGTCTTGATTGATAATCAGGGTCGAATTTCGACAACATATCGTAAAAGAAAATTGTTTAAAGTTCGACTCCCTCAAAAGCACATTGACGAATCAAAGATTTTATCCGCTGGACACAATTTCGTTACGGCGAACGTCAAAGGCTGGCGTGTGGGTTTGTCCATCTGTTACGATTTGCGTTTTTCCGAAATTTATCGAACCTATGCCCGAGGGGGCGCTCAGATTATTTGTGTCCCCTCTTCCTTTACTTTTCCGACGGGAAAAGCACACTTTGAAATTTTATTACGCGCCCGCGCCATTGAAAACCTGTGTTACATTGTGGCCCCGAATCAGGTCGGCTCAAGCAGCAATGGCATTGCCGCCTATGGCAACAGCATGGTGATCGATCCTTGGGGAAAGATCTTGGCGCGGGCTGGCGCCCGAAAGGAAGGAATTATTTTTGCCAACCTGGATCGGGGAAACATTGTTGCGAAAAGGAAATCCCTTCCGGGCATTTTGAAATGATTCTAAGATTGTCTTGTCGGCCCATTGTTTTTAGGTGTAAGATGAAATCAATTTCAACAATCTAAATAAGGAACAAACGATGGCCTCTCTCAAAGTGGCTGTGACCGGCGCCGCTGGCCAAATTGGTTATGCCTTATTGTTCCGAATTGCCGCCGGAGAAATGTTCGGCCAGGAAACCAGCGTCGAATTAAACCTCCTTGAATTAGAAACAGTCCTTCCCGCTCTGGAAGGTGTCGTCATGGAGTTGCAGGATTGCGCCTTTCCTTTATTAAAATCCACGACGGTTACTTCCGATCCAAAAGTTGCCTTCAAGGAAATTGATTGGGCCTTATTGGTGGGCAGCGTGCCCCGAAAAGCGGGTATGGAAAGAGGCGAACTTTTAAAAATTAATGGCGGTGTCTTTGTTACGCAGGGCAAGGCCTTAAATGAATCGGCAAAACCGACTTGCAAGGTCTTGGTCGTTGGGAATCCATGCAACACCAATGCCACCATCGCAAAAAGTACTGCCAAGAATCTTTCCGAGCGCAATTTTTTTGCCATGACCATGCTGGACCAAAATCGGGCGGTGGCTCAAATCGCTTTAAAGGCCGGAGTCGATATCGGTCAAGTCAAGCGAATGGCCATCTGGGGTAATCATTCTGCCACCCAATTCCCGGATTTTTATCATGCCACCATTCAGGGAAAACTTGTCCCCTCCGTGATTCAGGATGAACAGTGGCTTAAAACGACTTTTATTCAAACCGTCCAGCAAAGAGGCGCGGCCATCATTAAAGCCCGCGGCCTTTCCTCCGCTGCCTCTGCGGCAAATGCCATTATCGATAGCGTGAAGAATCTGACCACTCCGACAAAGGCGGAGGAATTTTTTTCCGTGGCCGTCTCTTCCGATGGAAGTTATGGAATTCCTTCCGGCCTGATGTTCAGTTTTCCTGTACGGAATAATGGACGGGACTGGGAAATTGTGCAGGGGATCAGTCATAATGATTTTGCCAAAGAAAAATTGGCTGCGACTTTGAAAGAGTTGCAGGAAGAAAAGACGATCGTTCAATCATTGTTAGTTTAGGTTAACCGGTGATTTTTAATGGATTCAACGAACCCAAGACAATCCCCCCCAAATCCATTAGAAAATCTTAAACAGATCCTTTCGCAAGCCGATCGTCTGGCCGCTAGCTATTTTAGACAAGATAAATCCTCCAGTGCACCACCATCACTCAAGCCTGATTTCCTCGTCGAAGAAATTAAAAATGAGGTTTCGAAAGAGGAAAAGATGCTCGATCGTGAAAAAACTTTTCCCTCCACGGCATTCGCTGAAAGGTCAAAATCTTCGGAGGATAAAAATTTAGGTTCTGCAAAATTTTTCTTAGAGTTTGCGGACCGGGTTGCAAAAAAAACTATCGAAGATTTAGTCCATCGAATCCAATCGATTCCAGAGCAAAACTTAAATCCAGCAACCCTAGAAGCATTGTTGACTTCCTTGATGAGCGAAACTTCCCATATTCGAAAATTGGATGAATTGATTCAATCCAATCGCCCTTCCAAGCCTTCCCCTTGAGAAAACCTTATTGCAGTCATCGGGATTATAAGGTAAACTTAAATAGCCTTCAGTAAATCATTCTTTTCTAGCCTAATAATAATGATGCGATTATCGCAAAAAGCCCAAACCATTCTCGAATACACCCTCCTCATCACTCTGGTTATCCTTGGGATTGTTGTCATGTCCCGCTATGTGATTTATTCCGTCAATGCCCATTTGAAGTCTTGGGACGATGCCGCCGAGGATGCAACGACTGATCCCATGATGAACTTTGATGATATAACCAGCCTGCCAGGTGTTGCCTGCACTTGCGGCAATTTTCTTCCGCAGGCCTGCGGTGTATCCACGTGTGCGCCGACCGAGATGTATTCTAAGAAATTTTGTACCCCCGCTGATTGCGGCTGTGTCAATCCCGGTGATTGCGATCAATGTACAGCCGATCCTTCCTGCTGTACGAGAACGCCGAACGGAGGTTGTGGAGCTGGCGGTTGTGCCCCCACGGCTATTCTCATGACCGTGACCTGCGGGACTAATCCGCCGTCTAATCAGTGTGAGGATTCGGAGACGTGTGGTCCTTTTAGCTGTCAGGGCCCGGTCCCTGCCAACGCAACGCTTTGCCCAGGAGATAACACGGGTTTAACCAGCAATGACTTCAATAAAATTGTATCGGCATGCTCGGCGGCAAAATGCGAATACACCTGCGATGCCGGGTTCATCCTTGTTAATGGTGCGTGCGAGGAGGATACCGGCCCTTGCCCAGGGGGGCAAGTTCAATGTTGGTCTTGCAGCGCAGAGATTATTTTTAGCGAAGCGCCCAGCGGTTGTAGCGGTTTTAACGGTTGTGTGGGTAGAAACATCGTGGCGGTCATCGATCATATTTGCGCTGCCTGTCCAGCTCCTCCGACTTGTTCTTCTTGTGAAGGATTTTCGTTGGGTGGGGGATATATTGATGAAAATTTTGCTTGTTCGGCGGCCAGGACCGACGCTGAAACTCGCCCTTGTTCCGGGAGAAGTCAGCCGGTTCGGTGCGGATATGCCCAATATTCTGGAAATCCGGCTGATTGCATCTGCTCCTATACCTGTGAGAACTCCTGCGCTCGTTAAAGAGGGTCTATCATTCGGAAGTTGACATTAACCCGACGAAAAAATTTGAAAAAACTTGTTTTTTCACAGAGCACCCAGTATACTTATTCATCATGTTAAGAAGGGAGAGAGTTTTGAATAAAGCCAAACAATGTTTAGGATTGTTGGTTCCTTTGGTATTTACGCTTGCCACCTTGTCTGGATGTGATCAGATTTCGTCATTCTTCAATAAGTCCGGTTCCAAATCTAACCTCAATAAAGAAAAAATTTCTTCAACTCCCGTCGAGTCTACACCGGTCCCTTCCCTGGCACCTCCTTCCATAGATTCTAATGTGCCTTTACCTGCTGATGTGCTGGCCAGGGTGGGCAATTGGACCCTCACGGCTAAAGATTTTGAAGAGCGCCTTAAGGGGCTTAAAGAAGTCTTCCCTGACTTCGATGTGAATGTTCCGGAAAATAAGCGGTTGATTTTAGAAGAATTGGTTCGCCAACAATTGCTAGTCAGGGAAGCGGAAGAGACTGGAGCTGCCAAAAAGAAGGAGATTGTGGATGCCGTGGAAGAATTTCGCCGGTCCCTCCTGGTTCGGGACGCGGCCACGAAATTGACCGAAGGCATCAAGGTGACGGATTTGGAGGCGCAGGAATTTTATAACCAAAATAAAGACAACCCGGCATTAACCGAACCGGCGGAATATCATTTGCGCGAAATTGTGATGTCCACTCAGTCGGGCGCTAAAGAAGTTCTCGTCGATCTTTTAAAAGGAGCGGATTTTGCGGAGATGGCCAAGGCTCGCTCCAAAGGAAAAACGGCAGCCAATGGCGGGGACTTGGGGACGGTGAAGACTTTCGAATTTCCGCAAATGGAGGCGGCGGTGGCCTCGTTGGAAGCGGGAGATATTAGCAATGTATTCAAAGGGCCCAGCGGAGATTACTACATCGTTAAGGTGGAAGAAAAAAAGGGTGGCAAACAAAAGGATTTTGCTGCCGTCAAAGAGGACATCATTACCTTTTTAACTCAATCCAAGCAGCAATCTGTGATTGAAAGCCACCTGAAAGAATTGCAACAAAAATATGGGGCAAAGATCAATGAAAATTTCTTGTCCGATAAAGGAGTAAAACCATGAATACCGATGATAAGAAAAAACTAGGTGTGATTATCCTTGCCGTGAGTGCCGGTATTGTGGCGTCGATTTTGGCCGGTAATTACATCAAGCAAAGTGTTCAGGAACAAACGGCCTCGCTCGCCAAGGAATACGAAAAAAAGCGCAAGCAAGAAATGGATGCCCTGAGGCAGGATTACGAGCGTTTTAAAATGGAGACCGCTCAAGCCATTGCCCAGCAGCAGCAATTGGCGGCGACCTTCAGAGAGCAAGCGGGAAGCGCAAAAAATCAGCAAGTGATTACGCCCGCCCAACAGGCCTCGCTGGCGATTAAGACTCCGCCGGGAAAAAGAGCCATTACGATCCAATTGGATTCTTTATCGGCAGTTGGAGGAATGATTGGCGCTGGCGATTTTGTGGATGTCTTGGCTCATTTGAATGTGCCCAATCCTGCGGAGCCCGCAGCTAAAGAAACCGTGACCGTGATGGTTTTCCAAAATATTGAAGTTTTGGCCGTTGGAACAAGCCTGCAGTCGGTTCCCGGCCAGTATCCCTTGCAGCAACAGTCGACTAATCTGAATGTCACCTTCGCGGTTGAACCAGAGGAAACTGGTTTACTGACCTTCGCCCAAAGAAATGGAAAACTGCAGTTAGTTCTGCGCTCGCCCCAAGAATTGGAAACGCGCATGCTGCAGGCCGCGAATTGGCAAACGCTCTCCGATTATGTTTTAGAAAAACAGGGAACCGATATCAGCGCTCCTAAATCCAAGGCTTTGATCGAACCCGCTGCCGAGGAGGTCAAACCCTTTATTCAAATCTTCCGGGGAGGAAAGTCATTATAATCGTTAGGAGTCATGGTCATGGAAATTATGCTTAGACAGTCGAGAAGAATCGTTTTTTGCATCAGCCTCTTAGCATTATCTGCATGGTTGGTTTCTTCATCCGCATTGTTTGCTCAAGATCCCATCGATCCAGGACCGACGCCGGAAAAATCGGTGGAGCAAACCGGCGGCATGGTCGCTAGAGATGTCAAGAACAACGAAGATATTTACATCATACGGGGCGATTTGGAAGCCATTAAGGTTTATGCCTTGACGAGGATCTCGGTTACGAATCCGGAAATTGCCGACATAGCCAACGTCGATAGCAATCAGGTTTTAATGTTGGCTAAAAAGTCGGGACGAACGACCCTGATTATTTGGGATGAGTATGGAAAGCGTTCGATTCTTATTCATGTGTTTGAAGAAGATTTGGACTTGGTTTATCGTCGTTTAAGTCAGATGTTAGAAACCCTGCGCATTGAAGGGGTGAGTTTGGAAATTAATAAAACCGAAGGCAAGGTCGTAGCGACGGGTCGGATTCCTCCCGAAAAAAAGGCGGAATTTGAAAAGGCTCTGGATCCTTATTCGGCCAGTGTTCTCAATTTGGTTAAAACCTCGCCGGTGGATGATTTGATTCAAATTGATATCCAAATTGCGGAGTTAAATCAAACCCTCAGCAAATCGATCGGGATTGAATGGAATAGTGCCGTGACCTACGCGGAAAGAAACTTCGTAGCCAATGCGGCGCGAGATATTTTTAAAGTAGGGCCTTTAAGTCGTACAACTCAGATTATCGCCACGGTCAATGCCTTAATTACGGAAGGCAAAGGTCGTATTCTTTCTAAGCCTAAACTCGTCGTGATTAATGGCAAGGAGGCGAGTTTCCAGGTCGGAGGGGAGATTCCGATTTCCACAACCACGACGACATCCGGCGGCAACGTCCAGCAAAATATCGAATTTAAGGAATATGGCATCACCCTGACCGTTAAACCCACGATCCGCGACGGGAAAGTCGATGTGATTTTGACGGTGGAGGTCAGCGACATTGATGAGGCTAATGCGGTAGGACAAAATGTGGCGTTTACAACCCGCAATGCTCAAACCCAAATCCTTTTGGATAATGGTCAGACGGTGGTTATTGCGGGTTTGATTAAGCAACAGGGAGGCGAGGAGATCAGAAAGGTTCCTTTCCTCGGCGACATTCCCATTGTTGGGATGGTATTCCGTAAGCGTAGAACGCCCACCCTTAATCAGGACACGGAATTGGTTATTTCTTTAACGCCAACGATTATTCCCCAAAGAGAGTCCACCCGGAGTGTTGCCAAAAAGGTTGTTGAAACGCCAACAGAGGCGGGGCCAGGAAAACCAGAATTAATGGAAATCTCTCAAGGTTCTACCGAAACACCGGCCGAATCCACGGGAACGTCCGGTACCGTGAAAGAGAATACAGATGCGCCGTCGGCGAGCGTGGGAGAGACTCCCCCAAAAATGGAACCTTCTGTCCAGGCTCCGGCGCCTTCTGCACAAGTGACTCAACCCTCGACGGCAATGACCGAGCCTGCGCCGGAAAAGACCGCCCCGGTTGCTAATGAAAATGCTCCCGCGCTTGGGAAGATACAGGAGCCATCACCCGAAGGAGAGAAGGCTTCTGAGGTTGCCGCCGTCTCGGAAGAAGCCACCAAGGTTCCGGCCGAGATGGCTCCTTACATTCAGTCCATCCAGAAAAAAATTTCTGAATCCGTCGCTTATCCTTATGAAGCCAAAGAAAAAGGTTGGGAGGGGACGGTGAAATTGGCCTTGCATATTTTAAGAGATGGAACTTTAGCCGATGTCACGGTCAAGGAGTCATCTGGATATGAGATTTTTGATAATGATGCTTTGAATACAGCTCAAATTTTAGCTCCTTATGCCGCTTTTCCGACGGGAATGAAGTTGGAAGAATTGATTGTCACGATTCCAATTGTTTACAGTCAGAAGGCGGCATTGCAAGAAGGAGTTTGCGAACCCAGCGTTCAAGTAGACGACAATGCCGCTGCAAGGGTTTTTCTTCCCGGTGGAATGGCTTATTCCGAGATGATCCAGAAGCGGCTTGCTGAGTCCATTGTTTATCCAGAAGAGGCAAGGGAAAACGGCTGGGAAGGGACGGTCAAATTGACCCTGCAAATCCTTCGCGACGGAACCCTAGCCTATGCCTCCGTGAAAGAATCTTCCGGTTACCAGCTATTTGATGAATGCGCATTAAAGACAGCCAAAAGCCTGGCACCTTACTCTGAATTTCCTACCGAATCTGAACTTCAGGAAGTCAATCTCACGGTTCCGATTGTCTACAGCCTCAAACATAATTAGACCTTAGGGAAAGTCAGTATTGTCATGGATTCTCGGACAATCACGATTTTTAGCAATAAGGGTGGTGTCGGTAAGACCTTTGTTACGGTTAATTTGGCTACGACCTTGGCGCTTAATGGAAAGCGCGTTTTCCTTTTGGACATGGATTTTCAGGCGGTCCAAGATATGGCGCGCATGCTTAATTTGGCCCCGCGTTATGCCGTCGTGGATATGCTGCGCGACGTCGAGGAATCGTCCGACCCGAACATCATCAAAAAATATGTGATCTCTCATTCCAGTGGCTTGGATTTTTTGCCCGCCGTTATTCACACCAAGCAGATCGGCCACATCACTCCAGATAACATCAAACCGTTTTTAAAAAAAGCCGCTCAGGCCTACGATTATATCGTCATTGATGCAGGCAAGGCCTTTAGTGAGACCCTCATAACGGTCCTGGACTATTCCAACTTAATTTTTTTAGTCGCAACCCCCGATATCCTGGCGGTCTACCAGATCCGTTGGGCCATGGAGGTCTTACAAAGCCTGCACTTCCCTTTGAAGATGGTGAAACTTATTCTCAATAGAGCCGAAAGTCGAGGTGGTGTGGCATGGCAGGAAGTGCGTTCAGCCTTGACTTGTGAAATCTTTTCTCGAATTCCGTCGGATGGAAGGGCCGTTGGGATGGCGCTGAACCGCGGAATCCCTCTGGTGATCGACAGTCCCAAAAGTCTAGTGGCCGATTCCTTTAATGCTATGATCCGGGATTTGTCCAGGGACGGGATGTTTGTTCAGGCAACGGAAGTTGCGAAGTTAAGGACGACGGAGGATTTGGTCAAACCCGGCGAGTTTTGGGAAAAATTTGGTGTTTCTTCCGGTGCAGCTAAGGCGGGAGTCTATGCCGGCTATTCGGCGGAAGAAGATGAAATTATAAAATTGAAGAAAAAGATACATGAAAAGCTCGTCGATCGGCTTGATATCAAGGATCTTTCCGCCGAGGCATTGAGTAATCCCCAGCAATTTGCCAAGATTAAACAAAATGCGGAAAAAATTGTCAGCAACCTTCTCACCGAAGAGGCTGGGGCCATGATTTCCTCTCATGAAGAACGTGCCCGGATGGTCAAAGAGGTGGTTAATGAAGCCTTGGGGTTGGGCGCGATCGAAGAATTCCTCGCTGATCCGGAAGTCACCGATATCATGGTCAATAATAAGGAAGAGATTTACATCGAGAAAAATGGCAAATTGATTTTAACGAATAAACGGTTTGTTTCTGAAACTCAAGTGAGAACTGTTATTGATCGGATTGTCGCGCCTTTAGGTCGACGGATTGATGAATCAGTTCCCATGGTGGATGCGCGTCTGCCCGATGGATCTCGGATCAATGCGGTGATCCGGCCTATTTCCCTCAACGGCCCGATGATCACCATCCGTAAATTCAGCACTGAGCGTTTGACCGTTGAAGATCTCCTTCTCAAATATAAAAGTTTGTCGGAACCGATGGGAGAGTTTTTAAATGCTTGTGTATTAGGGCGCAAGAACATCATTGTTTCGGGAGGAACTGGCGCGGGGAAAACCACGCTTTTAAATGTTATTTCGTTGTTTATTCCTGATGGAGAAAGAATTATTACAATCGAAGATGCTGCGGAGCTTAGGCTTAAGGCCCATAGTCATTGGGGCCGCATGGAATCCCGGGTGCCCAATGTAGAGGGGAAAGGCGCGATTACCATTCGCGATTTATTTATTAATTGCTTGAGAATGCGCCCGGATCGCATCATCATCGGTGAATGCCGCGGGGCTGAGGTCATGGACATGCTTCAAGCCATGAACACGGGTCACGACGGCTCCTTAACGACCGTACACGCGAACTCAACTAGAGATGTATTGGTGCGCTTGTGTTCTATGATGCTTTTATCCGGCATTGATCTCCCTTTACGGGCTATGCACGAGATGATTGCCTCGGCTATTCACCTCATTGTCCATGTGGCAAGATTCTCCGATGGGACTCGTAAAATTACTGGTATTACCGAAGTGGCTGGCTTGGCAGAAGGGTATCAGCTCAATCTTAAGGATGTTTTTACTTTTGACCGCCAAGGGATTGACAACGAAGGGCGCGTGATCGGTCAATATAGGGCCACGGGTTATATCCCCACTGGTTATCAGGATCTCGTAGCGCGCGGAATTCCCCTCGACAAAGCCATTTTTACTCCCAGATAAGTCTTGGCTATCCTCAATCTTACCCGCAACACCATCCTCAGTACAAAAGTAACGATTGCTCAGACAACCTCTCAACGGATGCAAGGGCTGCTTGGTCGTAAATCCATGGGGCTTGATGAGGCCTTAGTCATTTTCCACTGCCAAGCCATCCACATGTTTTTTATGAATTTTTCAATCGACGTGATTTTTGTGGGTAAGGAAAATCGGGTGGTTGGATTGGTGGAAAATATTCAGCCGTTTCATCTAAGCCCTATTTTTTGGCGTGCCGATAAAGCCATCGAAGTAGCCCCGGGCACAATCAAGTCGTCTTTAACCTCTCTTTTTGATCTTCTCGTCATCGAAGGTCAAGCCAACTAATCTCTTCATAGGCAAATAGCTTATTCGTTTGATTCCGCTTCATCGACCCAACGGTGACAGTATCGGCAAATAATAGATTCCACAAGAATATCCATCCCGCAGAAGATGCATTTTTTTTTGTCGGTTGGTTGGTAATCAATATCCAAAAGATCCTCAATTAAAAATTGGTTGCAAAAAGGACAGATGGACGGCCTAGAATCGAGGGATTCGAAACAGTAGGGGCATCGTTTCATGGAGCCTCCAGATTGAGTGCTTACCTCTCATTAAACACTCAAGACATTCGCATTGCAAGAATAATTGCATAGATTTTTATAGCGGATATGAACTTGACGCCATTAATATTGGTGTGATACTATAAAAATGTCCAATTAAAATCACATTTGTCCAATTTGACCCATGGGCGTTGTCCATAAACTAAGACAAGAGGTGGTTGATTTTATTATCACCTTAAAAAAAGAAAACCCTTCACACAGTTGCCGGGGGCTCGTCGGCCTAATCCAGCAAAGATTTCAAATTGAGGTTTCCAAATCATCGGTTAATGCAGTCATTAAAGGGGCCCAATTGAGCAGTTCTATTGGAAGAAAATTGGGCTCCGGAAAAAAGCAAAATAAATTTAAAATTCCAATAGAAAAAAAACAACAACTCTTTTCAATTGATGTCAAAAAAATACCATCGTCTCCATCAGAATTCCCTGTTTCATTCCCTTCCCCCACCCCAGACATAAAAGAAGTTACCCATTTAAGTGCAGAAACCGTTAATGAAGGAATTTTTTTAAAAGCACCAGCATCAGAGCAAGAAATTGAAAAATACGTTGCTAAAACCGACGCTCCTTCAAAAAAAGCAAAACAAGGAGCAGCAATTACAAAAGGTGTTAAGACTCAAAAAGAATTTTTTCCGACGGAGAAGAAGGATGGAAAAGGGTTCACTGCGATTGAACAGATTGAACGCTATGAGAGTCCAATGCCGACCGCTTTGCCAGATAATAATAATTCGTCGGTCAGAATGGCCGAACCTTTATTCGACTGCATGGGAAGCATTTTTTTGCGAGCGGCAGAATGGGAATTAGGCGTCTCATCGATTTGGGGACCCTTATTGAGTAAATTTATTCCACGCATCAATACGGATATCCACACTTTAAGTAGTTTGCTTCTTTATTCCAGATTATTTGGTATTGAAGAGCCAGATAAAATTGACAATTATCCGCAATCAGAGATTTGCTCCCTTTTAGGCATAAAGAACGGGATTGATGCTCATGACTTCTTTATAGTTTTAAAAGAGATTGAAAACAATGCTTCCCTGAGATTAGGACTGACTATGGAACGAATACAACTTTTTTCAGAAGTGAATTTTTTGAAGCTCCAATTAGAGGACGGAAGAGAAGTCTTTTTGGATGCTCAGATGCATTCCATTTGGAATCAGGATATACCGCCTCAATTTTGTTGCCCTTCAAATAAAATAATGTCCATTCTAATGAGCAAAATAATTGATAATGTCCAATCTGTAATAATTCAAAAAATTCCTGAGGACGCCAATTCATCCCATTTTTCGGATTTTATACAAGGTTTTGAAAATTTCCCCGGAAAACGAATTAAGACAATTATCCTGTATGATTCCCAAAAGCGCGAATTTGCCAATTTTCCTTATTTGCTGAACAAAAGAAGACATTTTATCATTGGATTGTGGCCATGGCAAAAAGAGTTTGCCCAATTGTCGCAAAGTTTGGAAGAAAAATCGCCGATAACAATGATGAATGAAAAATTCTTTTATGATGTGAAGGAATTAAATTTGATCACGCAAATGGGGCAACCTTTGTCCAGCTTGCGAGTATTTTGTTTGTATTCGACTCAATCTGATTCCCCTTTCCTCGCCGTTGCCACCAATATTCTCGACGATAAAAATAAGCCGGAAAAAATCATATCGGAATATTGCAGCCGCTGGCCAAATTGGCAATGGGAACCGGAGTTGTTTATTCCTCGCGCGATCTCGGCTGAGCCCTCTCTCAATCTTGAAGAGGAATTAAACCTGAAATCTTCGCAGCAATATGAACAGTCGAACTTAAAGGCAATTCAACAGCTATTGCTTAACGATTTGAATACACACTGCAAAAAATATTTTTTCCCTCCTTATTACGCCGATTTGGGATTCGATGAACTTAATCGCCGATTTTATCAAATAAAAGGTTCTTTACAGCAAAGTCAAAACCAATTGAAAATTAAACTGATTCCTCCGAAGAGCTTTCCATATCATCAGGATCTCATGTGGGCAGCTAAAAGGCTCAATGAAAGTGCGATCGTGAGCCCAGAGGGGTTAGCTCTAACCATCTCAGTCAATTGAACCCGCAATTTTTGTCCGCTCTACCTTTTTCTGACAATATTCTCGGTTTTGTTTATTTTTCTGCACAATTTTTCCTGTCCATAAAAGATTGTCTCTTGACATTCAAAAGAGGCCCATGTTATATTTATAGAGCCATTTAAAACCAAATAATTTTATTAGAAAAAGACTACATATGAGAGTACTTTTGCATATCACCATTTGTATCCGGGCAATTTTAAGACAAAAAATGCGGGTTTCAGATCTTCAAGGCATCATCCTTGAAGATTTTTTATTTTCAGGAAAGACAAAAATGGCTTTGACACCGTAAGGTGTTTTACCCGGGTCGGCGCGATTGGCCAAGGATCGTTATATGGACGAGATCGGCGAAAAGCGAGCCTCCGGTACCGACCATCGAAAGATGATCGGTATATATACAGCCCAGTCGTGGAGTTCACCCTCCTCTTGGTTTGGAGGAGGAAAGGGCTAAATTTATCTTCCGAACACGGTAAGGAGAGGTTCATGATGGGGCAAAAATGCGAATGAACAAAAAAGGTCAAAACATAATAGAATATGCCCTCGTCGCAGCCTTAGTCTCAGCGGCTATGATTGCCATGAGTACCTACGTGTTTCGTTCGTTTCAAGCAAACCAGAAGATGATTGAGGATGAATTCCAGAACAATTGAGGGGCAGCTTGCATCTGCCACTCGTCATTTTAAAGGTTTAGTAAGGAGGAACCATAATGTTGAAAAACAAAAAAGGTCAAAGCACCTTGGAGTACATTATTTTGGTTACAGCGGTGATTGCGATCATCATAGTCTTTTTAGGGCCATTCGGTATTTTCCGGCCGAAGCTGAATCAGGTCTTGGAAGACACGTCGAATTCGATGCTCAATATGTCAAATCGACTTATGAATTCTCGCCGCTAGATCGCAATTTTTAACTGAGGATTATTTACGGAGGTGACAATAAATGTTTAGAAAATTGATGCGAATTAAAAAAGGACAGACGACCGCCGAATATGCGCTGCTGATCGCATTGGTTGTGGCGGCGATTATTGCCATGCAGACATATGCCCAACGGACCTTGCAAGGCAGGATCCGGGATGCTTCACAGTATCTCGTTAATGGGACTAGTGAGTTGGGAAACACGACTCATTATGAACCTTATTATCTGCAGACCGACTACGGCATCAGACGCAATGTGACGGACAATACCCGGTTAGGACTTAACCAGGTCGCCTATGACGAGGTTTCCAACCGCGTCAGGGAAACCTCGGGTTTTCAGTCGTCCGAGTATAGAGGGATCAATGCCGAATAATTCCCTGGTACGATTTTCAACTGTCATTTGTGATAAGGAGGACATTAAATGTTCAAATACATAAGGAAGATTAAAGGGCAGAGCACTCTCGAGTTCGCCATTTTAATCGTCATTATTATCGGTGCACTGTTGGCCATTCAGGTCTACATTAAAAGAGGGATTCAGGGCCGGTTGCGCAGTGCCGCCGATGATATCGGTGATCAATTCTCCCCAGGAAATACCAATTACACGAAAACCACCGTGACGAAAAGCAGCACAAAAGACACCTTCAAGAGCGGTGTTACCAACTCTTCGTTGCGGTCGGACGAAACAACCGATGTTTCTATGAATCAGAACATCAATAACACCGAGCAGGAATTCTGGGGTGGCAGGTAATCCGAATGGCGCAAATCCAACATGGCTTACTCGAGAGATTTTTCTCGGGTAAGCCATGTTTCATTATGGCACATAATTTTTAGAGGACTAGGTAGGATTCAACTTTATCAAAAAATGGACCCGGTCAAAAAAACCAAAAAGGCGCAAATCATCGGTGAATATGCCGTTACTTTTTTTGTCGTGACCAGCGTCATTATTGCCATGTCTGTTTTTATGATTCGGGTGTTTCAGGCCCGGATCTTCGATGCCCGGCGCTATATGGTCAACACCGTCAAGAGTGCTCCGCACATCGGAAAAATCAGATTAGAGTATGAGCCCTATTATACGAATACCGACACCTTGACCGACCGGACAAGCTCGGAGGAAAAAAGTCTTCTCGAAGGAGGCCATACCGGAATCTTTCGAAAAGTTTGGGATGATCATACCGCGGCGCAAACCACGAGCGAACAGCGACCACCCAAAGATGCTGATTAAGTGTGATCAGTAAAGTGCGGTGGAACAATGCGAAGACATCTCCAGAAACAAAATCAAGCGCAAAACCTTTCCGAGTACGTCATTGTTCTCGGACTGGTGACGGCGGTGTTTTTTGCCCTAGGGCCACTTTTTCGCCGGGGCACTCAGGCAGTGATTAAACTAACGGCTGATCAGATCGGAAATCAGGTCAATGCAGAACAGCGAGTGACTCCTCGAAGCGGTTATTTGGAAAGTTTATATACAACGACTCGATCTGCGCAAAATAATAATACGAACGAATCTTTAGGCGTTCTGACCTATACTTACGGTGAATCGGAAGGCGCCTCATCGGATTCGATGGTGAATCTGGGTTTCACAAACAGGTACGAATGATGTTGAAAAATAAAGGTCAATCAACCCTGGAGTATGTCGTCCTTATCATTGTGGTCATGGGAGCGCTCATTGCGACGAGTGATTATGTGAAACGGGCCATTCAAGGACGTTGGAAAACCTCCGTCGACGATTTGGGGGACCAATACGATCCGGCGTACGCCAACTCAACGATCACTCATGCAACAAACGGCACCTCCATTACCAGTATCACCACCATCAATGCGACTGGCGGTTTTTGGACGAAACGACTGGATTCCTCTAATATGGAAGAGTCCAAGGCGGGATTTACGGCGATCGGGGCCTATTGAGTTATTCGGCCTTCTGTAGAAGTGTCAAGGCTAAAGAGCCTCATGGGTCTAACATTTACATAACACTTGACACTCGGTTAACGCCCGCAGGGCAAGCCCTGACTGCTCATGACTCCCGACGATAAAATTCCCGCGGGGTCTATTTAGGGGCAATATTTTTGGCCAATCAAATTCATGGGGAACAAAAATAGAATACAATTTTCGGAAAAGGCCCAGACGGCCATGGAACTGGCCGTTTTCGGAAGTATTTTCGTTTTCATTTTGGGAGCCATGATCCGAGCCTCGGTTAACAATAGTTTCACCCAAAACGAATACTTAAGAGCCCTGCGCCTGGCGATGCAAAGGTCCTTCGAGTCTTCGACGAGCAGTTTTGATGATAATACGGGTGACATGTCCCGCGCCACCGCCAGTTTGGCTTTTATCGAAGACCGCACCTCTCCTGATGCCAACAAATATGGGTCTTTGACGCGCAATCCTTATGTAGTCAGCGTCTCTGCCTCTTTTTCCAAGAATCTTTTTAAGACGATGGATTATGGGGACAAGCCAGATCTCCCCATCGAAGACATGTTCATTAATGGACAGCATTTTACATTTTCGATTGCGGGTTATCGTTGGTATATTGTTGCCCAAAGCAATTCGCAACCCAACGCCGCAAAATATACAGATCCACTCGGGACCTCGGTTTGGGTTCCCATTCCCCCCAACAGTCCTTTCGGTCCCGGGGTTAGTGATTGGAGTAACGGCTGTGGAAAATTAGGAGCCGCCTCGGCGGATGGCGGATGTCGCCGTTTTTATGTGCTGGTGGCCAATGGACGGACCGCCGTCAGCAGTTCTGAACCCAGTAGTACACAGCCGGCATTTTGTTCGGCCGATCCCTGCCAATGCGCCGGGGGGTCTTGTGACACGACGTGCCAGAACCGAAAAAATAACTGTGAAGCGGGGTGTCCTCCGGCCGGAGATCTTTATCGAGCCACCTGTCTTTTTGGTTGTCAGTTGGGAATGGCTGTTTGTGTGCAATATAACCCCAACAATGATTTGACCGCGGCTCAACGCTTTGATTTGAACAGGGACGGCATTGTGGATGTGACTGATCCCGGGTTGCGTTCCCTCTTTTCCTGGCAATGGAATACGGTTTATGCCAATACGATTGAAATCA
This sequence comes from Candidatus Omnitrophota bacterium, assembly GCA_023247725.1. Classification (GTDB taxonomy): domain Bacteria; phylum Omnitrophota; class Gorgyraeia; order Zapsychrales; family JAHFFX01; genus JAHFFW01. The sequence goes on from JAHFFW010000002.1 coordinate 46,860, forward strand.
ATCTGGAAGTGGGCGACAATACTACGGTCGATGTCGACGGGGATCTGAAAGAAGAGCAGATCCTGGAGATGATTGATAATGCCGGACGGATTTATAAGCCCGATGATGAAGCCAATGGAAAAAGCAAAGCAAAGATCAAGGCTCCGATTCGAGCGGTCAAGGTCCTGGATTTTAATCAAGGGGACTTTGATATGAGCGATCCACCGGGACAGGCCGATCCTCCGGTCGGTCCCGGACCCTTAAACCCTCCCCCTCCCCGTTCTGGATTAAAAGAAGAAATGATCATGTACACCTATACAAGGGAAGGGACGTATTTGCAAATTCGCGAGGGCAAGCTTTTTAATCCCGAGAGCGAAACCACGGTTCGCAGTTGGCAGAAACGCGATCAGGTGGATGTGATCGAGCGGCAGATTCAGTTAAGCACGGACACGGGGCGTTTTTGTGAAAATGATCCCGGTTGGGAACAAAATCCGGTGAAAAGACACACAGGGCGTCCTAGTGCTACTAACCCGGCGGTGGAGGCCTGTAACGACTGTTACAGTGCGGCCAATATTTATAAAACCTGTTTTGACGAAACCTCGCTTATGCTTTATGTCCGCAGCCGGATTCAAGATCGTCGGGGCCGTCACTGGATTACGGATGTTTCGCCATGAAAATGAAACGATGGCTAGCGACAAAATCGGTTCCTCTCACCCCGGGGGTGAGAGTGCCCTTCTCTCACCCCCGGGGTGAGAGGGTGGCTCGAAGGCGGCCACGGTCAGCCCAGGTCACCATTGAATTTGCTTTTTGCTTGATCATTGTGGCGGTCCTGGTCTATGGTTTAGTCCGGGCTTTCCGTTGGGCCGGATTGGATCTGGCCGAGCGAAGGGCCAAGGCCGATGAGTCCATTATGGCGCCGATTGATGAAGATTGGCAACCTCCGGATAAGTTCAAAACTGGTCCGCCGGCGCAGCTGAAGACCACTTATTACCGAACGAATAAAATGGGCCTGGTTTTCAATAATTGGTAATCCTTCTACGCCCCAATGTTTTCACGTTGGGGCGTAGAAGAACCGTTCCTTCGAAGCTCAAACGCCCTGCTCACGGCGGGGCGAAGGAGAATAGGAGAGCGATTTGATTCGTTTTCTCCATAAGATTTTTGCAAAATTTTCCCGCACCAAACTCCGTTCCGGAGGGCAGGTGGCCGTGATCCTCATCTTGATTACGGCCATTGCCCTTATTCTTTACGCCGTGGTTTTAAATCTGGGCCGAATTTCCACCCACAAAACCCTCGTCACGATGGCTTCTTCCGTCGGCACGAGTTTCCTTGCCTCGGAAATGGCCAGTTACGCCGAGTCCATGTACCAGGTTCAATTGGGCGGAGAAAAGGGAGCGAAGGATGATACCAGCGTTTGTGCCTTCACCGGTTGGTTTGCTGCCCTCATCAAGGTTGCTCTGGTGGTTGCGGCCCTGGTCATCATCATTGTTACGCACGGATCAGGTTGGATGATTGCGATGGCCATCATTGGTTTGGTCGTGGCTGGCATTGGTGCTTTTATGCAGATCGCCTTTATCCAGCCCGGGATCACCAAACTCTGGAACAAACAGATGGCCGATATGTCCGAGCCGGATAATTTTGTCGAGTCGGGCATTCGCACCGCCTTGCAGGCCGTCGTGACGGACAACGAATATGTCCCGGATGTCTATGATCAGGATCTGGATCGAAAAACCTTTGCCGCCGACGGAGATAAGATCAACCGTTTTGCGTATTATTACACGGACCGGTTGAGCCGGCACCCTAGTAACGATCCCCGGGTTGCCCGCGAATTTCAAAAAGATTTGCGCCGGCTTTTGATCACCCTGTATCTTCCGGCCGATTGCTCCGATCCCAGCAACCCGAGTGCCCATCCCTGCTGTTTTGATCCGGCCAATAATTGGAAAGTTTTGCCGTCCTATTGCAATCAATGCTGTGTCTTTAGTGATCTGGACACTCGGATTGATCCCAACACAGGAACCTTTGTCAAAGACGAATTTGGCCGGCGGCTTTACAAAAATACTGCCCGGCCGCAGTGTTGTTATGATCCTTTGAACGAGCCCGGCGGAGCCGGGACTCGCGCCGCCCCTGACACTTATTATTGCGGCACAACCGAGACTTGTGGAAACTTGAACGGAAATGACAAGGATCCTTTTAATGCCGCAACGCACCCGGTTGCGGCTGATCCCAATGATTTGCGTTGGATTTATGATCCTTTTTGGGAAGATGAACGCAATTTTAACGTTTTATCCATGCGAGCCCGGATCGGCCGTGATGATGAAACCAAGACCTATCGATTACCCTTTAAAGGAGGATACGATTTTCCGCCGACGATGACGCCGGATGCCCTGGGTGTTTCTCCCGGAGATATGTGGCGATTAAATGATACCAAATATTGGGACTTAACGACTCCCATTACGACGGAGCTTCCCGACCTTAATATATTTCCCTTTCTGTACCGGTTGACCTGGGGAGTGGACCTGCGCGATCGAACGGTATACGATGCAGAAATGACGCCCAATACCTGGCCCGTTGGGGAGCCGGAGAAGTGCCATTGGTACAATATGAATCAGTTTTTCGGTGGGGCCCCGTGTCCGCCTCCTTACAGTGACGATCCTGTGACTATGAACACCGCCGACCTGAAGGGTAATCTTCCCCTCGGGTATCCAGTTCAATTGTATCTTTCCCTTGACCCGGCGACCCTGACTTATACCAAGGCCGGGTGGGTGGAGGGGCTCGGCCAGGGCATGTGTCAGGGCTCCGCATGCGTTTCCGACAAAATTCTGAATATCCCTGGTCTAATAACCAAGAACGATGATTGCGCTTTGGATGATGCGGCTCACCGAGATTGTGACCACGCCCTCGATCCTCCCTGGGATTGCATTCAATATTATTCCTGGAAGCCCGGCGCGGATCGGTATTGCAATTTGAACTGGCCATACTTTGCGCGATGCGCCAAATATGGAGTTTGTTGTTTTGGCGATAGCGAGGTCGAATGTGACTGCGGCGATGGCGTTGGCGGCCCTAATTCTGCCCTGGTGGCCAGTTGTTCCGACGAAGTGCCCGGGAAATTAAGGTATATCAGTGCGCCGGACCCAGGCGATGCGTGGGCAGACGATCCGTTGGATGAATTTATTTATGGTTCCGGTGAATTTATCGCCTGGGCCAAGGCCATCGTTGAGAGTTCTCCTCAGAATTTAAACGAGAATCTGAGAAATTGGTACAGCGAAGCGGCGACCTGGATTGAACCGGGGTGTCCTCGTCCGCCTTGTTCCAGCGGTTTTGTGAACCAATTGAATCCCGGCGCCTTGTTTCGATGGATTGATCAGTTTGATTCTTATCAAAGGAATCTGGCATTTTGGTTGGGAATGGAACGCCGCGCCGGTAGCCGTGACGAACTAGGTGATCTTTGCAACGAGGTCTGGTGTGTTCCCGGAAATCCGGATGGCAGCGTCGGAGACCCCACCGGAAAGGAGCTGCGCGATATTTGTGATGCGGCCTCCTGCCCCGCGATTTGTCCCGGCGTCAAAAAAGGAGGAACCGAAACCCTTCTGGGAGTGATCACCGACTACGTCGGAGAAGGCGCTCCGCGGCCGACGGGAAGTTTTTTTGGCGTCGATGCAGAGGGACTTCCCGCAGTGGGCAATCCCACCGGCGTGATCAATTGTTTGAATTTCAATGCCCTCGACGGCGATGTGATTGATCCTTATACGGATCCATTTACCGGCCAAATTTTTTCCGATGCCAATGATCCTGCCAATGCCCTTTCGGGAAATTCCGCTAAATTCGTGCGGGCCTGGGAAACCTGCGATGAGACGACCACACTCATGCTGCCGCGCTCCTTGCTTCATCCCGACCGGAATTTTGACACCAATGAATTCGTGCCTCCGCATCATCCGAAAAAAAGGGTTGATCTCGGAGTCAATGGCCAGTATAGCGATCCGGAGTTTTTCAAAAAATGTTTGGACGATTGCAATCCGGGACCAGGTAGTGGAGACTGGGGGAAGTATTGTGAGCCAGCGACTGAGTATGGGGAGCCCACGCCTTTCCGCGGACCAGCGAAGGCAACGATTCCCACGTACCCGGTCTTTGATGCCCCTCACGTTATACCGGATTGGGATAAGGCTTTAGCGTTGGAGGCTTGCAGGCAGAATGCAGGGCCGGATTCATGCGGGGTTAAATATACCACGTGTGCGAACAACGAAGCTCAATGCGAGCTCGATGTGCAGAATTGCAATAACTGCCTTACAGGCACCATCCCTCCAGGCTGTGATCTTCAAAGGACCCAATGTAACAGTAATTGCACCCGGTGCTGGAATACCGCTTACGTACCCTGCTATAACAGCTGCAATACGAGCTGTACAAATTTTCCTTGCCCAAGTGATCCGTCATGCTCAACACCAAATCCGGCGTATTGTTGTGATCCAGCTAATTATTATAAGCCTTACCCCGATTGCTCGACATATTGCGCTCAGGGCTGCTCCTGTAATCCCGGATACTCGAACTGCTCTGACTATTGTCAGGCATTCTACATTAGCTGCTTTTCAGGATGTACGGGGGGGTGTTCTCCAAGTCTTTGGGCTGGCTGTGCAAATAGAAAGGCTGGGGGAAGCTGTGATGGCAGTCCACCTCATTCTTGCGCGTGTAATGAACAAGCGTGCCGCGATCAGGCCCAATGTACCATCACGGTGGGCAGTTATACCGCCAATAAAGACTGCGATGATATTGTGATGAGGACTTGCCCCTGCACCGGCACTTATGAAACCTGTGCAGCCCTATGTCCTGACAAAGCCGCCTGCGAGGCAGCCTGTCTTGATATCGCTATTGATTCCTCCGTGGAATTGCCCGGCGTGCAATTACGGCCAGGCTTTCAACCCGACCCGGTTTGTTTAAAAAACTGCCGCGATATAAATAAAACCTGTCTGAATAATTGTCGAACTACATATCAAGACTGCATGGCAACAGATTCGGCCCTTCCCGGCCTTCCATCGGGAGGATTCGTCGACTGCGCTTGCGGTGATGCCTATTGTTCCTTTGGCTGTAGTGACTGCCCGCCGGCGGGTGGTCCTAACTGTCAGTTGCAACAGGAAATCGATAATGCCTATGGAAGCTGTCTTCAGTGGGGTGACGGCAATCCCTTTTATGAGATGGTCTGGCGCTCGTGGATTTTGTCCCAGGGTGACTGCGTGGAGCAGGAACCTCAGCTGGCGTCACCCGACGGAGATGGGTTCTCACGTTGGGATTTTGATCCGCTCATTTATGACAGCTATCGCGAAGCCATCAGCCAAGTCGAAAAGTTCAAACACCGGGCAAAGTTTCTTCAAAAAGTGGATTTAGGGGCACGCAAGGTACTCCCCATGGCCGGACGCATCATGGATGAGTTCAAGATGTTTGTCTACGGGCCGGATTTGAATTTTTCCATTAATGGGACGGTGGACAGCGGCGTGGAAAAATTGATTTGCCAGCGAAAAAGCCTGGAAGGGAGACTCACGCCCGGACAATGCGCCTGCGAAGTGATGGAAGACGGATCAACCCAGTGCGGCACCTTCTTCGGCAACGCCGGCGGCGGGACCGAATTGCCCTATCATGTTGTTTATGGCTGGCAAAGCGAACGCCAGCCCGGAAAGGCGCGCGGGACCTGGCACTTTGTGCGCGTGGACGCCAAAATTCCCGGGCGCTGCAAGGGCCAATGCTATACCGATCGGGCGGCCGCCGAACAAAAAGCTGGAGTTCCCGTTGAGGAATTGGAGCCAGGATTTCCGATTGTCAAGTCCTATACCCGTCATTGGGGAACCCGGCGCTGCTATTCTCTCGGCGACAGTTTTGATAAGGTCAATACCTGCGACGATGAAGGAAAATATGACGATGCGAAGCAGTGCTTCCAAGGCGGGGTGGTTATGACCCAGGTTGTTCGTTATGATGAAGATGCGGATCTGTTGTTCAAATTTGCCAACAATTTCAATATTTGGAAGGCAAAATTTTTCCATCCCCAGGTGGGCCCGCCGATGGGATCGTTGGATAATTTGGAGAGCATCTGTCCTCCGCTCACGGACCCCGCCATCGGCGGCAATCCACCCATCGTCCAGAAAGGGGCTTTTATGCTGAATCGTGTCAGTGACAATGAGGCTTGTTGGAATACGGTTAAGTCCTATTTGAAGCGCGGCGTGGCCTCCAAAACGTGCGCCCAATATTACTTCCATAATGAAACCCCGCGCGGGATGAATCTCAAATTTATTCCCTGTCCGGGGAGAATCACGGTTGATGACGTGAATTAAAAAGCGAAAAGGTTGAATGTCATTCGCAAGATTTCTTATGAAACGATTTGATTTTTTAACGAAAGGCGCTTCAACACTTGAATATGCCACGATGATCGTGGTCCTTATTGCGGTTATGTTGATCATGCAGAAGTATGTCTGGCAGGCGATCTCGGGTCGCTGGAGGGCGGCCGGTGATTCCTTTGGTTTTGGCCGGCAATACCTGCCCTCCAGAACAAAGGAATACGCCGTTTTTATGGTGAGCCCCGATCCGTCGAAAGATTTTTGGTACGATACGAATTGTGCGGAAAAAGCGGGTTGCTTGCCGGGAAATCAAACGTGTTTTCAAGGATGTCTGAGCACCGTGACGCTCCCTTAGTACAATGGAAAGAAAGGATAATGCATGATTTTTATTATTATCGGAATGGTCTTTGGCGCCGTCGGGGTTCTTTGTTATGCGGCGGTTCCATTATTTTTGAATACCACGGTCGCCATTAGTCAGAGGCGGTCCCAAACGTTTGCCAATAAAATGCAGCGCGTGGTGATGAAGTCCGAAATTCAACGGATGTCGCAATTTTATGTGATCGCGCCGGTTCTGTTTGGCGCTCTTGGCTATTTTGTTTTACCTCCGGAGTTGAGGGTGATCGGTGTCGTGGTCGGCATCGTGCTCGGGTTCGTGGGCCCGAGCATCTACATCAAATTTTTGGTCAGACGCCGGAAGGATAAATTTAATCACCAGCTCATCGATGCCTTGATGATCATGTCAAGTTCCTTTCGCGGGGGATTGAGTTTGATTCAGGCCATGGAGGCCGTCGTCGAGGAAATGCCCGACCCCATCAGCCAGGAAATTGGCACAGTTCTGAACGAAAATAAAATGGGTGTGTCTCTGGAAGAGGCCTTGAACCATTTGTATGAACGCATCCCTTCCCCGGCCCTGCAACAAACGATCACGGCCATTCTTTTGGCGAGGGAAACCGGGGGTAATCTGCCGGTTATTTTTTCCCGCATCGTCAATTCCATCCGGGAACACAATAAAATTCAGCAAAATATTGACACCTTGACTTTACAGGGAAAGATTCAGGGCTCGGTGATGAGTCTGTTGCCCATTGGTTTCGCTTTTATCGTTTATTCAACTAACCCGAAATTTTTTGACAGCATGGTGAATACAGAAATGGGACGCATGCTCCTTGTCTATGCGGCGTTTTCGGAGTGCATCGGCGCTTACTTGATCTGGAAGATCAGTACGTTTAAGGATTTTTAATGAGCGCATAAGTTACGCGACTGCTAAGGAGCGTAACTTAGCGCGCGAATTAATCCCCGAAGGGGATAATGAAAAGGGATTGACTATGATAACCGTCATTTTAATGATGATCTTCTTGTCCGTTTTCAGCTTTATCCTGGGTGTGGCGCCGGTGGATTGGGAGAATCGGCCGCGGCTGCATTTGTTTGGCGAGGAAATGATCCAGGCGAAACGAAAGAAAAGTCCTTTAACGCCAGTTCTAAGTTTGACGCGCAAGATCGCGCTCATTAACAAACCCTTCACCATCGGGCATCTGGGTAAGAGGATTAGCCGGGATCTGGCCATGGCCAGGGTCAACCTCACTCCAGAAGAGTTCTTCTTTATTAAGGAAGTGACGATCATCGGAACATTGGCTTTATCTTACCCTTACGTTGAACCGGATATGCTGGTGTTCTGGGTTCTCATTGGAATCGCCTTCGGGTATATGTTGCCCGAGTTTTGGTTAAAGGGAAAGATCAAGAAGGTCAGAAATACCATTGTTAAGGAATTGCCGGATTCCATCGATCTTTTGACACTGTGCGTTAATGCGGGATTAGATTTCATGTTGGCCCTCAAGTGGGTCGTGGAAAAATCACCGCCTTCGGTCATGATCAGTGAATTCAACACACTGATGCAAGAAATTAATCTGGGCAAAACCCGTCGAGACGCCATCCGAGATCTTGCCACCAAATATGAATTGCCAGATTTATCCACCTTGGCCCGCACCCTCATTCAGGCGGATAAAATGGGAACATCCGTAGCGGAGGCCTTAAATATTCTTTCCGAAGATATGCGGCTGGCCCGATTCCGTCGAGGCGAGCAATTGGCCTTGAAGGCCCCCCTTAAGATGCTTGTGCCTTTGCTGCTTTTTATTTTCCCGGTTGTGGGAGTTCTCGTCGCCGGGCCCATCTTTCTCGATTTTATTCAAAATAATCCTCTGCAAGGTCTCGCGCAGTAAACCCCGTAAAATTTCTAGATAAGCCGCGACTTCGTCGGCGGCTTTTTTTCTACGCGGTAAAATATTTTTTTTACCAATCCCGCATTGGTATTGAGACAGGCTAATGCGGGTTTTTTACGACTTTATTTTCCCCCGAGAAAAAGATCCATTTTTTGCATGGATTACCTGGCGCAGCGAAGCCGCAACCAAAAGGAATTCGGTTATGGTTAGGATGCCCGTTTCGGGTTTCGGTGGCGTCTAGCGGCTTTTTAAAACCGTTACCGATGGACGCATAACGATACCGGGATCGTTACCGATCAACGACAAACCAAAAACTTTGCTAAAAAAAAGTTTTATGCATTTGGCAATGCAGATTCCCAGAGTAATTGATTTTAAATCAAAAAGATCGGTAATGCAGGGTTAATCTATGTCCATTCTAATAAATAATGTCCATTAATAAAAAATTTTGAATTATGGTTTCAGAAATTTGAGGAAATGATGGAATGGAGACCCTTGCCGTGCTTCGCATAAAAAATTGTAAGCGCTGTTAATATCTCTTGGTCCTCCTTACACGGCATTTTTTTAAAACTCAATGAACCACCCCGCAGCAAGCTGACGGGGTATCCACAGCAAACTGCCAAAAGGAAGCGCAGCAAGCTGCGGGGAATTATACCCAAAGAGAATTAAACTTTGAATAAAAAAAATCTCACGCAAAATTAATATTTGGCAGTGGAAGTCAGGAATCGCGTGATTTTCCTGGTTGAAATTTTTTTGCGGTTTGTTTTGCCACGCTCGACGGAAAAAATTTAAAAAGATAAAAGTCATTTTAAAAAAATAGAAATTCCTTTACACGTTCGAAACAAAAAATCTCCCATTGGAGGTTATTTTTTTGATTTTTTTAAGAGACATGTAAGTTGTTGATATATTTAAACATTTATCTCTAAATTAGCTTGCCCCTGGCTTGTCACACTTTTACAATAATGTTATACTTTCACTGCATCGCCCGAGGGATCTCTTTCGAAGGGCATTTCCGACGGGAAAAATGAGAAACCCTCCTCTTTAATTCAAAAGGCTTTTTGAATTCCAACTGTTTTACCAAGCTCATACAAAATTGAATCGACCCCATCAAAACAACCAGCCGCTTCACTTAATTTTTGATAATACTAATACTACTTTAATTGACTGTTTGTTTTCGATGGGGAATTTGATTCGCAGCTGGCTCATCCTCCGAGCCTCAATGGTTTTTTGTCCTTACCGAATAGAGCCCGTATAGTCCAATTTAGATTGGACAATAATGGGATTAGGTGGATGGATAACAGAATGGACAAAAAAGATCCTGCGATCGCTGAAGATGGCGAAAGTATCGAAAGTCCTATTAATGATTATATTGGACAATTAGATATCCATCTTAGCAAAGAGCGCAAGCGCTTCAAAAGCCGCTTTAAACAATGGATTCGAAATGTGGCTTTTGTGGTGGTCTTCGTTTTTACTCCGGAGCAGATCAGCTGGGCATTCAATTACGACCCCACGGTTTTATGGCGCGATAAATTCGCTCACCAAGCCCAGGTTGCTTCCTCTGTGGCCTCTGCCGAAGAAATCTCCTCTGCCAATATTGCTGCCAGCGTTGAGCAGCTTCTCAACCAAATCGCCTACAAAGAAAAATCCCGCATCCAATTAAAGATCACCAATTCCGCCATCGCCAATTCCGAACTCAACACTCGTGATCTGGCCATTGACTCGAATGTCTTTTTTACCAAAAACCGCATTAAAGAGATCTATGATTGGTTAAAAAGTCCCGACATCCATCCGCTTAATTGCGGTATTTATGCCCTTCGCGATATCCTTTCGAGCCACCAAATTGAAATTTCCCTCGAAGAGCTCTCCGTTGCGACCTTGATGGTCGATCTCATGAATAATATCGTCCGTCCCGGCGAGGAAAAACTCAAGACCTCGCTTTACGCGATTAATAAAGTCGTCGATGCCTATGGACTGAATCTTGAGCCTTTTAAATTGGATCCCAAAAATGTTCTTAAAGTCAAGCCACCCTTCATTGCCAATTTTGGATCTGAACACTTTGTGACGGTCACTCGCTTCGAAGGCAATACAGTTTATTTTATGGACATTGGCCGTTCCATGTCTTTGCCTCAAGACGAGTTTGTTTCCCAGCTGAGCGGCTTTATCCTGGCGGCAGAACCCACCGACTTGGGAATCGCTTATGAGCCGGTTCCCGACCAGATGATGGCCTTCATCTGGGGCAATCGCTGGCACAGCCGGCACCATCTGCTTCCTGGCCTTATCAGCGGCAAATCACTGGCCATCAGCACGGCCATCAATGTGGGCATGATGTTTGGCGGTGCCTGGCTTGGCTCTGTCACGATGGGAAAAAACTTTACCACTCTTTTAGAGATTGCTATGACGCTTGGACAGGGAGCAAGCATTCTTGGCGAAAGCGTCGCCACCATGTGTGTCATGGCGGGCAAGTGTAGTGCGAAGACTGCCTTTTTGCTCAATATGGGAATCAGTGCCGGTATAACGATGGGCGTCAGTGCCATGGCTTCGGCGGGAGCCTTTGGGCCCTATAGCAATCCGACAAGTTCCGTCAGTGCCCTGACCCAGATTAACGCCCTTCTCGATAAACTTGGTATCGTGGGAGACGTGATCCAGCACATTGCCGGGGGTTTCAGCCACATTGCTAAAATTTTTGGAAGATTTTTTGGTATCGGTCAAGGAAGGATTTTTGCTCAAAGTCCTTTCGGTTCATTTTTACAAAATATGGGGATGATCGGGCCTCATCAAACTTTTGTTGGGCAAATATTAGAAGGGGTCGCCAAAGGGATAGGCTGGGGCTTTAAACAATTGGCCAAGGTCTTTGGCTATAAAGAAAAACCAGCGCCTTCGGTTGACCCGACCGCGACAGTTGATCCTACGGCCGTATTGGAAAAAGGAGTGGTCGTCAAAGCCGGGGCCGTCGTGGAATCCGATGTTGTTTTAAAATCCGGGGCGGTCGTCGAAGCCGGTGCCATTATCAAAACGGGAAGCGTAGTTGGATCTGGAGCCCATATTGGCGAACACGCGATGATCGGAGCTAATTCACAGATTGGCGCCAATGCAACTATTGCAACCGATGCCATCGTAGGAGCACACGCCGTGATCGAAAAAGGCGCTACTGTTATGGCAGGCGCGACGGTGAGAGCGCAGGCCCGAGTTTTAGCGGGCGCGACCGTCGGGGGGGGCGAAAACGTGCCCATGGGAGCAATATTTACCGGCGAAGTGGCCGAGAAAGTTGCCAATGTTGCCCAGATTAGTGTGGTCCAGGCCTTGGGTCGATTTGGCGTTGGGTTTACCAAGGGTTTTGCCTTGGGGGTTGGGGTGGGCTATGTTGAGTATGAAATCGCCCAGATGATCCAAGATGCCCTGGGGGAAGATGCAAACCCCATTATCGTTCAGACCATCCTCACGATTGGAACCTCGGTTGGCGGCGCTCTGGCGATGACGGCGATCACGCATTTTGCGGATAAGGCGTTCCATGTGGGTTACGGAAAATTGACCGGCGACGATAAAGCGAAGGCAAAGGCAACAGAGGCGGCTGAACAAAAGGCCATGCGAGCTACATATGTTTATCAGTCTAGTGAGTCTAATTTGGAAGACCCTAATGATGTTTTTGGCAAAGCGATACTCAAAATGGAGAGGGATGAATTCGTGTTCCAAAAGGAGTTCAGCAAAGTCAATTCCCAATTTAGTTTCATCGGTCAGTTGTTCGCGGCCTTTAAGGGTGAATTGCCTAATATTGTTGGTCAATTGAGCGGCATGGCTATTCGTCTTTTGGCTTATCGATTAGCCGGCGGAAAAAATGCGAAGAAAAATATTGCGGATGCGGATACGAATTTTTCCCAGGCCCTGGGCCAGATCGGCAACACCATCGGTTCCTTGGGATATTCTGGGTTGAGTCCCGCAGCCCGTCGGCAGATGCAAGAAAAACAACAAACATCGTGGGGACGTTTGCTTCTTCGACGACTCACGCAGGGCGCCCTTGCTGCAGCCCTGTATCTTGGCCTGGACAAAATTGAAGATGGGTTAATTAGAAATCAAGGTTTTTCGGGGCTGGGCCCAGGGATGGATGCCTTGGAGGTCCGGGCATTGTTGTTTTTGGGGTCAGCGGTTGTGGTTGGCTTTTCTAAGGCCTTGACCCTGAAGCTGGTGGGATATTTTCCCGTTATATCGCTTACGCAAGCCCCCCAAGGTTCAAACCCCGGCGATGTTATTGAGATAGACGGGAAAAAATATATCGTGACGAAGGATCACCAAAAGATTCAGGAAGGGCAACGGGCCTCTTCCGGACTCTTCGACCAGATTTTCTACAATACCGGTAAACAATTCCAATTGGCCATGCAGAATTATTTTTCGGGTGGCGGGGCCTTCGGGTATCTGGATGAAGACGAGGACGGCAATGTTATATTCCGATGGGATCGCGGCAAAAGGGGTGAACCAGGATACATTCCTGCCACTAATCAGATGCTGGAATTTGCCACGGCATTGACCCGCATGAGCGGCTTCAGTGTGGAAACAGCCCTGGAAGCAGACAGTGTCTGGAAAACCATGCTCAAAGAAAATACCGAGGCCAAAGGCGACGAAGTCTTACCGACCCAGGAGGAAATCAATGATCCGGCCAAATGGGCCGCGTTTATTAAGCGGGTGCGCAAGGACGACAAGAAACGGGCGAAGAATTTTGAAGCCATGGTGGCCCAAGGCAAGAAAGACCAGATTATGACTCTGGAAGACCAGTTCAGGATGACGTGGCTTCGCAGCCATAACCCTGGGACAGCCGAGATGAGTTATCTGGCCAATATCACTCTTCCTGCCTCGATCATTACGAATATGGAAACGACCATGGGAGTTATTTTATCAACCTTACCCGCCGGCGCCCGTCAGGCGTTCTACAATTTAGGATTCACTCTTTACGACACGGTTGGATTAACAACAGACAATGGCACCATTATTCTTTATAACGCTGACAAGGACCCATCGATTCCAGGAGTGATTACCGGTGATTTGGTAGGGACACGTTTTCTTTTGTTTGGTCAAAATCTGGGTCAACTTCAAGGCCAGATGGCTAGTAGAATTGTGACGACGGTCCAGGTCAATGAAGAGGACTGGGAGAGTTTTCAAGACAAGGCGAAGCAATTAGGCATCAAAATAAAAAAAGGCAAGAAAGAAGGTCATAAACAGACCGTCAATTTGTTGTTATCTCCGGAGCAGTTTGAGCAAATTGTGCGAACGGCAAAAGACAAAAAAGGAAATGTGGTTTATAGCGTAGCCCTCAATCCGGTAACGAAAGACAATGCTCTCACGTCCAAAAAAGACGGAGCAAATTTGGCTTTGGGAGATATCTTGGCCATTACAGAATCCGGTGGCGGGGGAAGCATTACGAAAATTACAAAGAAAAAGGATCAATCGTTCGAGATTGAGATTGCCATGCCCGGCGGTAAAACTATGACCAGAATCCTCTCCGCCGGTGAAACAGTTTCCATTCTCGGCTCGGGCTTGGCTTTAGGTGATACGGTCGCTACGACTGAGTCAGAAGGGGCTTTGGGCAAAATTAATAAAATTACGAAATTGCCTAATGGGAAATTCCAGGTGGAAATCTTGATGCCAAACGGCGGCATTATCACAAAGACCTTGTCCGCCGATAGCCATATTAAAATTGTGTCCAATGAACTTTCTTCCGCAATCTCCCCGCTGGCTGCCAAGGTCAGCGTCTCCTATGACGTGAATGACTGGTACAGTATGAACTTCTCTACGCCTGTTTTAAGCCTCGCTGCACAAAAGAAGTTAGGCTTATCTTATAAGGACACCTATCTGCGGTATCGTGATCAAGTCGGTAAGATCAAGCAGTTTGATCAGGAAGTTCCGGTCCTGGTTAAGTCCACCGATGACAACAAATTAAATTTTTTGCTCAATGTAGATAATGCCTATGTTGCGATGGGTCAGGATGAAAGTTATGTGGTGGATCAGAAGGGGGAGATTGCTGCCCAAAGGCTAGGCAAAAGCCTCAGCTTTGATCTTCAATTTAAACACCCTGGCGGTCTGGTCGATCAAATTTTATATTCGTTCGGTGGTCCGGCGGGAAAACAGTTTGTGCAATACATGAACAACAGGCGTATTGGTCGTACGGGTCTGGAAATCTACCGTATTGTCGCCGGAAAAGTTACGGGAGACCGATTGAATTCTTATGCCAGGGTCATGGAAGGGGAGAATCCAAAGGAGGTTTATAAGAACCTTTCTCAGCAAGAGGCGATTATTTATGCTGGTGGATATTTTACCTTGCCTGGAACTTCTGCCAACGTTTCCAATGCCGGGTTTTCCTTTATGATCGGTATATTGAATGGACAAAGGGAGATCGCCCTCGAGCCAGGTTTCAATAAGCCACTTTCTGTGCACATCGGACGCCTTCCTTTAATTGGTCGGTTGAAGACCGCGATTTTGATTGGAGGAAAACCGGTCGCCATGCAGATTCCAGGAGAAGGAAAAGCCGCCGAGGTCCAAGAAATCGGCGTGCAGGGGGTTGATTTGTCGTTAAGCGGTAACGCCGAAAATTTTGGAGCGCAGATTTCCCATTTCGTCAAAGGCGGTTCAACGCTTACTTCGATGGACTACATTAAGCGGCGCTATTTTCGTGAATTGGCCAGTAATCAACGAGCTGGGGAAAATGCTTATACTGGCAATGACCAGGATAAAGCCGTCTCTTCGGGAACCGCTAATGCAGAGGAGTCCGGCAAGCCAAAGGCTGGTTTCAAGGTTGATGAAAAAAATGAATTTTTCCTTTTTACCGCTGGAGAGGGCGAGGCCGGAATGGGAATCGATCTGGGAGGTCTGGCTGATCTCAGTGGACGGATGCGCAATGATATGCTTCCCGGAATTCAGGTGCTGTTGCCAGATCATATTAAGAGGGTTGTTACAAAGAATGCCAAGGGAGAGATCGTCTATGCCAAAACCAATGCCCGGGGAGAACCACTCTATGAAGAAGATAGCGTGGCCCTGGCAACGGTTATGAAGCTCACCGATGATCAGAAGGTTTATCGTCGCAAAAAAGACGGACAGCTTGTGTCAGCGGGCGAACGAGTCAAGGGAGAGGAATATGATGCAGGTTTGTGGGTGATGAATGATAAGGGTGAAATTGAATTTAAAATACCACGACATAATTCTCTCGTCGAGGTCGGGGCCTTTGGAACCCGATATGGCGGAGGTCAGGCGTTTCTTCACCACGGAGCAGAAGAGGCCGATAAGTTTCTTTTAGCAAGTTTGCATAACCGGCGCGTGCATGTCTCGCTGGGACTAGGACCCGGGGATGAACCGGCTTTCGTGAGCGGCATTGGACCAAAGCAAGGCCTCATCTTAGATACCCAGGAGTTTGAAAAAAATAGTTTTATTGAAGCCAAGGGGGTCAAAGATCGCTTTACTGCAGATTATCTCAGCACGCATGGGTCATGGAATGTCATGATTACCGGTGTTCTTAAGAACATGAATGTGGAAGAGCTCGCTAAGCTTTTGGGGAAGGACGGGGGCGTGCGAGGTTATATCCAAGGCCTCGAGGCACTTTCTCCGGAAGAAATGAAGACGATTGCTGTCGTCAGTCAAATTTTGGGGACGAATCCTGAGGACCCAGAACAAATGCGTCGGTTTGAATCCTGGTTTGGCAAAATCGCACCGGATCGCCAGAAAAAACTTCTTGCTGAGATTGACAGTTTGATGGCCGAGGTCGAGGCGCAGCGAACCGGCGCTCCTCAATTGACGGCGGAGCAACGCGAACAGCTGGCCAAGCTTTTGCCGGAAGTGAATAGTCATATCCAAGGTCGGGCGGAGATTTCCCCAGAGGATAAAGATTTGCTCAATCGTGTCAATCAGGCCTTTCAGGAGAGCCTCAATGATCCAGAAGAGATGGCTCGGCTGAGATCTCTGTTTGGAAAAATCACATCAGGCTCGCAAGACGACGTGATCAATCAGATAGCCAGCTTAATAGTGGGGAAGGCGTCTTTAACCCCACAGCAACGAGTGGCCTCAGCCAATGATATCGTGGACGCCCTTAATGCGGATGAGATGGAACCCCTGCGAGTTCGCTTCATGAATGCCTTGGGTGATAAGGATTATATTGGCCAGACGATTGCTTTACAAGTAAAAGGGAAGGATCAGCTTTTTGCGCAGGCCATTAAGAGTGGGAATAAGACCAGCAATGCCGCTTCGACGCAAGATAATTCTGGCCTGCTGGAAGATTACATCATGCTGACGAAGTCGAAGGGACAAATTGCCAATACGGCTTCCGTGGATTTGGCGATTTCCGCTAAAGAAGGCGAAGCCGTCTTGGAGATCAATACGCAAGGGGATCTTTCGACCCATCAATTCACCCCGGGGGCGATTTGGAGGCTACCGCGGGCGGGGCCGTCGTATCTATATCAGGTGGCCTCTACGGATTTAAGAGGCAACACGGTGACGCCACTCGGAACGTTCAAAGGCAACGACGCCTTAAGTAAGATTTTAGATGGTAATATTCCCGATCTTCCTCTCCCGGCGCTGCAGTTGGCCGGAAGAACGCCTAAAGAGGAAGTAACCGTTAAGCTAACTTCTAGTGGTGAAGAGGTTCCATCAACTGCCGATCAATCTGCCGGCATCTTATCAAACCAGCCAACGGGAGCAGGCGCTTTCAATAATCCATTTACATCGTTCATTCGAGTTGCAACCGGCCCGACGCAAAACAATAATCAAGAACCGGTTTCTGAAGTAGATTTTGCTAAGATTATCAACAAGGATGTGAATGCTGCCGGCGTGAAACAGGGATCAGCTTCTGAATCTTCTCACCCCCCCGAAGAAGTTGATAAATACGACACCAACGTCAACCCCAATCCCATCACCTTTGGCGATGCCAATCGTCTGTGGATGTCGGCGCCGCGCCAGGATCGTCCGAAAGGAACCGTCTACGTGGATTTGTTGGGCCGGATTGTCGGCGGGGCGCAGACGACCGTTACCCGGGTCATCGACGGCAAAGGTAAATTCAGACCGCAGCTTGACACCTTAAGCGAACGAGAGTTGGTCATGGGCCAGAGTCAGCAGCTCAAACGCAATCTTTTGCAATACAAATTGAAACTTGCAGAAGTGGCCGCTATTGTGGGCGTTAGCAAGCCGGACCAAGCAACGCTCAATGGATTAGCCCAAACGGCAGTAGAGACCGCCACCCAAGTGGACAAAGATGGCCTGGCCGGCTATCTTGCCGGCGAACATGAGAATAATAATCCCCAGACTTATCGGGAAGAAGGCGAAAGTGCTTTGACGGATTCGGTGGTTGATTGGCTGGATAAGGTCAAAGGCGTAGGAGACCAGTCCGTCGACGATCACCTGAGCAAAGTCTTCACCCTGGCGAGTGCGGTCGCGGGTTTGAATGAAACAAATCCCGCCGCTGCCTCCGGCCCGCAGAAAAAAGCGGAACCCTCTCCCGCCGACGCTTTTCTCAAAACGCTGCAAAATAATCCCGCAGCCAAGGCAGATTTAATAAAGGCTTTAACCCAACAACTGGATAAAGAAGCCGAGGCCCTCGCCTTTGCCGTCAATGAAGCGCTTCTGGGCGACAAAGTCAAGGGCAAGGGCCCGGACGGTCAAAAGATTGACCGGGCGATTTTATCGGAAGTGGCCTTCAACTATAAAGGGGATTATCTCTGGACGCCGGGCGGCGATTGGATGTCTTTTGCGAATTTTGGTAATCCGGGCCGCGTTTATGGAAAAGAGGAAGGCAGGCTGCCGGCCTTGCGGCAGACACTTTTTCGAGGAAACCTTGTGGACGGCAAAGGGGAGCTCCTCAATAAGAATCTCGGAAACCTCGACGAGAATTCCAAGATGATCGGCAGCGAGTTTATCCTCGCCCAGAAAAATTTCGACAACGCAGTCCAGGTCAACGTTCATCCGTTCTCCGCCAACCTTTATCCTTATAAGGCGACGTATTTTTTCTATCCAGGAATGGGTCAAGAGAGTGATGAAACGCCTCCAGAGAGAAGTCTCTATTTCAGATTATTCCCGGAACCATTCGGATTCACGACATATGATGCAAGTGCCACTCCCGCGTTGGCCGAACAGGTCGGGATCGATGTCGTCCAAGAGCGGGCTCGGGCAGCTGCGGATGTAAAACTCAATTATGGAGACAGTGCCGAGGTGTTGCCATCCAATCCCCGGTTAGACTTGGATGCGGTCTATGCCAAGGCTGTCAAGACCTATTTGGATCTCCATAAAGACAAAGGGGACGAGAATCCGGAGGAAGCGGCAGCGACCGGCCGGGACGCGGCCATAATAGCCCTCACCGAGGCAGGTTTCAGTGACATTTATAATGAAGCGAAGAACAATTATCTCGCCGCGGGTGGACAGCAGTTTGAACTCGGTGAAGTGACCGGATTGAATAATGATGTGGACGAGCAGCAGTCCATCTCCAAGCTTTCGCTGCTGCACGCCATCGGACGATTTTATCTGGCGGGCGAAGATGGGGTGAGTTTTGGTAACCCTCAATTGGGGGCGATCACCAATACGGCGGGTCTTTTCACTTTGAAGAAAGGGGCGGCGATTATTTATGACATGGCCCGAGATAAAGATGGGAATCTCGCGAAAGACGAGGATACGGGAAAATTTGTGGGAGAAGTCCCGAAGTTCACCCGTGGCTCCCAGGTCATCCCCGCCTTTCAACAGTTAGGACTAAAAGAATTTCAGCGCAGTAGGGATCATTCGGAAAGCGGCCTGGCCCTGGTGCTTCAAGGAACCGACACGCTCTGGGAACAGAAGCCTGCGCCGTCAGTCCAAGATAGGCTTCTGCCGTCGGACGCTCAGCAGGATGACTCTCCCGAGGCCGTCGAAATTGCCAAACAAAAGGTCGGTGCCGAAACACTCGCCGACAAAAAAGAAGCGTCCGCCGGGGATAAAGGCCAGTTGGCCGAAGAAGACTTTCTGCAGCCGGTTTTTGCCGAGGGCGCTCCGCATCGAGTGAAAGACCGCTTTTATAGCGCCCTGGCGCTTCGCGGTCAATCGGGCAGGCTCGAGTTGCTGCCGCCGCGTCAGGATTTTGTCTCCGATGGAACACCCTGGATCGACGGGCAGTTCGGCGATATCGCGGGCTTTACGCCGGAGTGGAAAGGTTTTGGAGCTACGGGAGAAACACAGAAAGTGGCAGGGTTCCTGCATCCGCAACCGCCCAAGGAAGACAAGGATAACAAGAACCAGGGGATCGATACGGTTCGGGATGCTGTGGCAGGTTTAAACATATTGACTGGCTACTCTTCTGCGGGAGACGCGATTCCTTCCGACGCCGAGCAGGATGAGTCTCCCCAGGCGGTCAAAATCGCTAAGCAAAAAATGATGGGGGCCGCCAAAGCTGGAAGTTTGAATCAATTAACACCTGGAGTCGTCGGCGGTTCGCTGCTTGCCTACACCACCAACGTTGTTACAAAAGACGCCGAGTTCAAATTAGGTTTGCAGAAAGAGGACAAAGTACCTTCCGACGCCGAGCAAGATGCCTCCCCCGAGGCGGCCGAAGTCGCCCTGCAAAAACTCGCCGAGGAAGCCATGGCCGAAGGGCCTCCCGATCATATAACCCGCCTGGCCAAAGTGGGCCGCCTCGCGGCGGTCGATGTGCCGCAATCGTGGCTGCTTATCCCCGGTGGCGATCTTTTGCCGACGGTGGGAGTGTTCGGAGGCGGCGTCACAATCACGAGTAAGGCCTGGGAAACCTTTTTTCCGGATAAAATAGCCAAGGCTGAGGCTATTAAAAAGGGATACGTCAAGTATACCAACGATGGCAAGATGGTGACCGGCACTTATGGAAATCCTGAGCAGGGACTATATCAAATCGGTTCGAATAACTTTTTTGGAGGCGCGTATCTATGGAACGGCAGCAACTATCTTCTCCAGACGGGAACCTGGGTGGGTTTAAGGTCGGCCATGGACGTAAAGAAGGGGGATAAACCCATCCCCATCGGCGAATCTCCCGCCGGAAAAACCAACCAGATTACGCGCATGATTATGGAACAAGTCGGTATCATCACAGAGAAGGTCGATGATACCGCGAGCAATATCGCCTGGGTGGCGATTTCGCCGGAAATCACCACCGAGACCACCCAGACGCGGTATAAACTTTCTCCGGAAGATAAGAAGAAAATTGCGGATTTGAGAAACGAGGACGTTAACGGAGAACTCAGACAGCATTTTAATGAGGACGACGGGACCTGGACGATTTCTCTGGTCAGAAAGAAGATCGATTATAACCCCAGTCCTGTTTTGGGGGGAGTGAGGGCAATGTACAATCCATTCTTTAAGTTCATTGGCAGTTTGTCGTCGATATTGATAAGAGAAGAGACGGTTGATCAGGTGACTATAAAGCCGGAAAAACTTACCGAAACCATCATCAATAACATCGACTACATCGCCGCGATGGGCAATCCGGATGGCTCAATTGGCATTGTTACGGAAGGCGATAAGGTCAGGGGTTATGTTGCCCGGGGTCAGGGAGTTTCGGCCAACGACATCGCCTTCAGCGGCAAGATCGATGGGCAAGTCTGGGATGCGGCCCTATTGGCCGCGGCGCAAAATCGCGCCGGCGATACGGCTGCCCGGCCAAACGGGCCGGCGCTCGCCAGTGCCACCGCCATTTCGCCGTATTTGATAACGGGAAAAGACGGCCTGCTTTATATGCATGTGAATCGCGGTGAATACATGCCCTCCGTCGATCTCTTCGGCCATAATTTCAAGTACGATCAGAAACAAAGGGCGCAGGAATTAAGAGAGGCCTACGGAGGAGAAACAACGAACCGCAGCCGCCTGGAAGAACTGGTGCCGGAATCTTGGTTCTCCGTGACCAACCGAGGCGGAGCCGATATCGCCCAGTTGGGTGGCAAAAATTATTTGAGATTGAATCTTTATGCGCCCTATGCCCCCAGCCTGGGTCTGGAGAGCAAGGTCTGGTTGGAAGACGGCAACTTCGCCAACTACGCTATTAATGAAGAAGACGTGACCAATGGCGGCACTGGCAACCGGTTTAGGCTGGCCGGACATTTATTGAATTTGAGCGGCAATGACATCGGCTTTGAGGTCAAGCGGGATAATAAAACTGGAAATATCATCCCGGATTACTTTGGAAAGATTCCGCAAGAGATTTATTTGTTGGTATATGACTATTCGCTCGAAAATAAAAGCGGAGATTTTGGGCGCGCTTATATTGTAGAAATACCCAAGCCCGGAGAAAAACAGTCGCAGCTTCTGCCGGCTGCCTTGAAAGCGTTTCAGATGCGCGGCCTGGCCCGCGGCATGGCGGATAAAACGGATCAAGCGGGAGAATGGGGCGGCGATTTTGATTACTACAATACGGATATTGTCGGCGGCACCCTGCGCATCTATCACGACGACGCAACGGCCGCCAATCTCGGCCACGCCTTCCATGACTTTGCCATTGTGCCTTCCGACGAGAGTTTTTCCATCCTTGTCGGACCAGAAAAGTTGAAGGGATTTGCCGTGCGCGGTGGGGTCGAGAAGAAAGAAGAAGGGGCCGGAGAATCAGGAACGCTCGATGCCCTCGCCGAAAATCTTCAGGAAGGCCTGACCGTTTCGAACCTTGAATCCTTCTTAAAAAACAGAATGAATACCAGATTGAGAGGCGTGTTAACTCCGAATATGCAAAAGGAACTTGCGGCGAGGGCGTATGACGGCCTGCCCCAGAAGTTATCGACACTACTGAGTCAATTGGAAAGGAACCCAAATAGGGAAATAGCTCCTTTCGAAGCCGCTGAGATTGGGGCCGAGTTGGCGAGCCGGGGATCCTCCTCCCAGGACAATAAGAAGAATTCCGATCAGTCTAGTGAATCTGCGCGTGAAATAGTTTATGGCACCAAAAATCCAGAACCGAGAGATCAACGTGAGCTAACCCAACAGTTGGAAAACGCCGATCCCCGGAACCGAGCCAAGAATGAAGCCAATTCCGGTATTCGCATTATAGGCCCGGACGGAAAAGAGAAAAATTTTACGGTCAGTTTTATGCCGGGACGAAATCGGGATGGGTCGGTTTATTATTCCGAGGATGAGGCGCTCACGGTCAACGGAAAAGGACAGTCCTTGCCGTTCGGGTTTGACCCGAACCGGCCGATTGATTGGAATCCTTATGAGTCGTTGCAATACGGTGACGGGAGTCTTTATTTCGATGAAGAGGGAAAGACTGTTCCCGATTGGAACGCCCCTAATCCCCATTTTGGCGAGTTCCGTTTGACCTCCGCTTTATCGTCTCCCCAAATCAAAAATGTTGGTCTCGACAATCTTTCCATATGGGACGTTCAGTTCAAGCTGGGAACAGTGATGGATCCACAATCCCCGCTGGCCTATTATGCTTTCCGCGGCACTTACGGCGGGGTCACCTTTGGCGGCGCCGAACCTGACCGAAAAAAGATGGTTTTTGTCAGTACCGGCGAAGATCCGGTCACCCATAAAGCAATAGGAAGTTATATTACCAAGGATCAATTTGATGACAACTCAGGGTGGTGGACCAGTCACATTTCTTCTTGGGAAGGTTTTGGGTTTCTGGGGAAAACCACCGTGGACCTTCAGTATGGCGATACCGAAAACGGTGAGCTGACCAAAGGGACTTTAAATAAAGCTGGACTGCCTTATAGTCTGAATTCAGCCGGCGAGGATTTTACGCCGCCCAAACCCAACAGTACGCCGGATGATCTGGATCTGGTGATTGGTCCCCAGGATAACATTTATATCGTGCCGGATGTCAAAGATGAGAATGGCAAAGAAGTCAACCTCTGGGCGTACACGAACGAGCAGCGGAAAAAGAATGGGAATCCGATAAGAATCGACGAGGCATTCAAAAGTAGAGTGGCGAGCCAGAGCGATTCTCAGGTCCAGATCAAAATATGGAAAAATCGTAGCAAAGGCGAAACGGAATGGGTTTTCGTTGATCGCGGCAAAATGATGGTCAACCAACATGATAAAAAGAACGCCCAGCCGGATTCTTTCGGTGGCGCAGAAATACTGGATATTATGGGCGTGGATGCGGCGACCCAGAAGTACATGCGGGAAGAGATTGCGAAGCTGCCCGGGGACAGGACGCTTGATTTTTCTATTGATCCATCGGAGGCACGTCATTACCGCTTCAACGCCACCAATCTCGCCGATATTGCTACGTCCGTTTTCACCGGTTCCTCCACCGGTAGTAAATATGATACGCTTGTGGGTTACCGGTATATGAACCCCGACAGCATGGAGCGATTGGCCGATTATATGGTGAGTACGGGAGTGTTGCCCTTCGCCGACCTGGCTGAGCAAGCCCGCAATATGAAAGCAAATCAGCAATGGGAAAGGGCTATAGACAAGGGGTTTATAGTTTGGATCGTGGCGGATGCGGCGACCATTCTATTTAAAGGTTTTGGGTGGTCACTGGTAGCTAGAGAGGCGGTCAAGGAGTCTTTAAAAGCAGGACAAAAAGTTGCATCCCGCCGTGCATCCAGCCTTATTTTTGAAAGAGTCCTGAAAGAAATGGGTGGGAACTATGCCAAACTAACCGCGAGACAGATTATTTCCAGAGCTTTGGCAACAGGCGCCGGTCGATTAGCTGCAGAATGGGGATTGAATTCCATGTTATTGATGTCCTATATGGGCCTCACCGGTCAAAAGATGAGCATGGACGGTCTGGTCTACTTGCTCGGTTGGAGTTTTTTGGGCCGGTACGGGTTCTTTAGCAGCTCGGTTCGTGGAAAAATGTTGAACCCTCTGAAAAAGATGGGTTTAGCTCCGTTGGAACGAAGCGCCCTTACCAGAACTGGCGCGGTTGCGTCCGAAAGTTTCTTGAGCGGTATCACCAGCTGGAAGACTCGGTCTGTGATGGGCGGTTTTGGCATGGCCGCCTACGGGATCGACCAGAAAGTATTAAGCGGGCTGGATGAGCAGAATTCTATCCGGTATTATTTCCGCAAAGGCGCCATTGCGGCAATTGCCATGATATTTTTTGGCCGCGCCCTTTTTGAGGGCGGCAAGGAGGGCGAGGCGGCCTTTAGCTTCTCTAAGGCGATGATTACTAAATCGTTCAAAGCCTTTGCGCCTTGGGCAAACGAGGAAGAGGTCCAAGCAATAAGCAGGCGCCTTATGTACGACTACTTCGACAAGGGCGGCCTGTGGAACTATGGGAAAGGTACAGGATCTTTATTCTTGACTCTAGCAAAAGAATCTGCGCTTTTGCCGACGGTGGGATTGGTCTATGGGGGAAAGAAAGCCGTCGACGCGTATGTTGATAAAAAAACTCGGGACCGGATCCAGAACGTTTTATTAACCACCGCGACCATGGCCCTGGGCGCCGTAGTGGTGGGAGCAAAGAAAGGCGGAATACGGGAGTTCGCCAAAGCCTTCGGGGTAGGAAGCCGGGCGTCGGCGTATAACCTTGCCCGTAACATCGCGGTAGGAGCCCTGGCGGTTAAGACCGTGCATGAATTTTGGAAAAAGGGAGAAGACAGCAAGGCCGAGCTATGGGGAATGTTTTTATTGGCAGCCCTATTTGCCAAGCCATTATTGAACATCTGGAGCATTGAGCACATGGAGCTGGCGGATGACTTGGTGAAAGACGGGGCCGGGAAACTCGCGAGGCAAATGATAAAACCAACACCAATAGCAGGTGGTATACGCTTGACCGAAACTCAGATTAAGCAAATTGTTAGTGCCACCAAAACCCTTCGTACCACTGGAAATGTTATCGTTAATCTTGGGACCAAAGCCTTTTGGACGATCGCCGTCAACTCGGCCATGGGTAAGCCCATCCCCTTCCTCGGCTGGGCGACCCCAGACGACCGGATGACCGGCGTCAAAATGATGGCGGCTATGGTGATACTCCCTGGTATGGCAGAAGGGACCTTCAATGCCTACCGGTTGGGAGCGGGAAAAGGAATAGGCCTGGGAGGGAGTCGTTTGCTCGGCGCCGGGCTGGCCACCGCCACCGTTGCTTCGTCGGTGGGCCTGGCCTATGGCGGTTTTTCTATGGCCACCGCCACCGGTCGCAATGAAGATATCCTGGGCTTTGATCAAAAACTATTCGGTTACGGAGTGATGCTTCTTGGTCTTTCGACTCCGGGTGTCATGACCTCCCTTTATAGAGCCAAAAATATTGCCATGGGTCCTCGCCTTCTCGTCGCCATCTCAAACATTGTCAAGGATGCGGTGCATATGGTGCCGCAGTTGATGGCATTTAATATGGTGATTCCCGTTGCTCAGCACCTGGCGGCGATCAAATCCCGGATTGACACTTATGGCGAGCAAGATGGCATTGATCGAAGTAATCCTCTTTATGGGACCGCGAAACTGGATGAGCAGGGCGATATTGCGCGAACTCCCGAGGCGGGAGGGTGGCGAGTGCTCGGCAAGATCTTCGGTTATAACTCTTTTGAAGAATCAAGACAGCGCGAACGCTCCGAATTATTGGCCCAATATCAAGAAAAGGGTGATCAGCGATTATTGGATGCATATAAAGAATTGGGTACTAGTGAAGGTTACTGGATACGGGTTCTTTTCAATTCGGCTTATCAGGGCGCCAAGACGGCCCTGTACTTCGGCCCCTCGATGTACGGGATGCGCTTTGTCCTGCATCCGGGGTTAATGACCATTCCGCTCATCGGGGAATCGATGTATTATCTGGGCGATGACGCTATAGGGATGGGAGACAGGGCGTTTAATTTCCGCAGTATTGAGTCCCTGAATGGCAACAAGTGGTTGCAAGGCTTCGCCAACTTTGCCAACAATTCGCAGAACTTCTTCTTCGAGGAGTTCTTCCGCGAGCCGATCATTTCCACGTTTTTCCGGATCGTTCTGGCGCCTTCCGGCTTGGGTCAGCCCCGTTCCGACAGCCCGTATTTCTCCATCTACAACGGTTTCATGGAAATCGTTCAGGAGGCCGGCGACAAAACTCCGGAAACCACGTCGTTTGCCAAGGGTTCTATTTATCAAAAAGAGTGGAGCGGCAAAGTGAAAGACGCCGCCGGCCAGGCCTTAAGACAAGTGTCCTTGGAAGTGATCAAAGAGTTCATCGATAAACAAACACTTGAGGTAATACAAGACGGCAGTGGTTATTTTAGTAGACTTGGCTTGGGGAAGTATTCAGATGCAGACGATATTATTGACTCTTTCACGGAGCAGATTAGAAGTATACGGATGGATAAAGATGCCAGGGATCAATTGCAGGAGGTTTTGGACCTATATTGGGGAGCCGGCGTTGTTGATGTGCACGACTTCTTAAATCAGTTGCAAAAAAATCCGATCTTGATTGCCCCGGAGGAATTGGCATACATCACGCGGGATGATCTTTTGGATGCGTTGGACCGAACTGATTCATCGCGCCTGAGTTCGAGCAAAAAACAACGTTATAAAGACATCCTGCTGGAAGGTATGAATCCCGATGATATCGTTGTTCAACAAGGAACGTTTGTGCAACCCTGGGACGCCGCGGCCGCCGCTGGCCCCGCGATTGGATTTGGATTCACTGTCCTGAGTCAGAGAACCTCTGGCGCCCTCAAAGGCGGGAGGCCTCGCGATGCCATTTTCATGTTGGCCAACACCGCCATTCACGAAGGCGGCGCGGGTTTTTC
The DNA here is from genome assembly GCA_023247725.1 of Candidatus Omnitrophota bacterium. Lineage (GTDB taxonomy): Bacteria > Omnitrophota > Gorgyraeia > Zapsychrales > JAHFFX01 > JAHFFW01. Next base: position 73,977 of record JAHFFW010000002.1, read on the forward strand.
TTCCTATGGTCTAGGACGTCCCGGGTCATCATTCCCAAATAAACCTGTTTTATTCAAGGGCAGTAAGCTTCCTATGTATTCTCCAGACGAAGTTAATCACCTTTTGGACGAGCTTGCTGCGGATGAGAGGTTACCCCCCGGACGCAAAAAGGACAAGAGATTTGAGGAAGTCGAGGAGGCTAGGAATCATAATTTTGCTTTGGTCGGCGGTTTGACCGGGCGGTTTGCTTTGCGTTCGCAATTGCTGGCGCATGTGGAGAAGGCCCGTCGGGAAGGCCGCACGCAGAGCGTTGGCTTCCGCGGCGGCAATCCGAATCGTCAGGATCGCCATAATGATCCCCATGCCTATGAGATTATCCTGGTGGAAGGAATGGAAGCAGCTGGTTTAGGTCCGGCGGTCAATGATGGGAACAAGATTTATATCGATCAGGCGGCGTGGAATGGACAGAGCCAAGAAGCGAAAGAAAAGCTGGCGCAGGGCATGACTCTGGAAGAAATCCGCAATGGAATCATCCAGCATGAATTCGAAGAAGTCGTGAAAGTCGCCCGCATCGGGCGTAAGTTGGGCAGACAATCCGGTAAAAAGATGTCGGCCAATCAGGCGGTCGCGCGCGTCAATCAGAGTCGGTACACCAGTTATCGGGCGTTTAAGTTCGGCCACGACAATGCCGCGGCTTCGCCGTTTGCTTCCACCTCCTCGTCGCCTGAAACCCGCAGCCAGAGTCAGATCGCCAATGATAATGCCAGGCGGGGTTTGGAAGTTCTTGAGCAGCTCGCCAGGGAAGCCATGGAAGGACCTCAGGCACCGACCACGGCTCAGCCAATGACCGCCGCTGGTTTGATCGAGGGTAAGAAACGAACGCCCTCCTATGCCTGCACCGACGGGAATTGTAAGGAAGAAAATCAATTTGCCGCGGCGCCCTTTGCTCAGACGTCCGGTCCCTCCCGGCCGACGCTGCAGTTAGCCACGGTTGCTGCATTGCCTGACCAGAAGGAGCAGCGTCCGCAAGGATCGACCGACATCAGCAATCAGGGAACCATGACCGGAACTGGTTCGATGATCGTGGAAGATGATGGTTCTACTTTCACGTATAAGGGGTTGGAGGGCTCGCTGGCTGTGACCCGAGGCCATTCTTACATGGACCCCACCCACATTAAAGTCGAGAATGCCGGCAGCATCGAGAGCAATGGTTCAACAAAAATTTATGACAGCAATATTGAAATAAAAAACGAAGGCACGATCAGCACACAGGGGTCAGGCGACATTCATAACGCCAATATTAAAATTCATGTTAAGCCGGGCGAAACAGTCGTGTTCGGCACAGGTTCGCAAAAGGCGCAAACGACCTTCTCCACCGGGAGTAATGCCTCAGGGAAAGCCCTGTCACCGGCAGCGACTGCTGTCAATTTCAGTTTACGGCCGAAGACATCGTTACAACGAAATTTCCATCTGGGTGGGGCCACGCCTCGCTTTAGTCCGGGGGTATCGGGAATGACGATTAAGGGACCGCCCGTATTGCCTCATTTCATCGGCCCACTTTCTTCCAACAACCCTTCCACCTCCTTCTCTAATAATAATACAGCAAATCCAGCTTCCCCAATTCAGATCGCCAAAGCGCAACCGGCCCAGCTAGCCACACCCAACGCTCAATCTGTGACCTTTACGGTTCCGAGTTCCGGCGCGATTCAGTTGGCCGGTACGGCAAAAACGCCTTCGACTCCGCTGGCCCTGGCAGCGCTCGCGGCTGTTATCGCCAATGAGCGAAATTCCGGCTCCGCCAGCCCCGCCGTTGACGGGGCCAACGTCACTGACCATCAACAAAAGATTGCCTTAAGTAGTACCCCCGACCACAATAAACCTGTCCGCCTGTCCTTGAATATGGGCGAGGGCAGTGTTGTGCTTCCGGCCACGCCGCAAGGGGTAAAATCCGTTGGCCATCCGATGTACGACGTGAGTGGAAGATACGATCATGTTGCTGAAGACCAAAGAGGATATCTTGAAGGTCTCCACGGACAATTGGCCGATACGTTTGTAGGAGTGGAGGCAACCGCCAGAAAACTAGGTTTCGATAATTTGCCAACCACAGCTCGCGTTGATCCCGACGATTCTTTTGCTGTCTATTATAATGAGCAGAAAGAGATCAAGGTTCAACCAGCCTTTCTCAAAATGGCACAGGCGTCGCGGGATGTCGTGATGGCCCATGAATTCGGCCATGCTGCTCGTCAACACAGGCAGCTAATGGAAAAGAATCCATTGGCTAATAAAGAAGAAGCAGAGTTAACACAATCTGAAGTCCATCAGTTGGAAAGAATTGTACAGGGAAATGAACTTCAAGCTGATCAAGATGCCGTAGACATTGCTGTAACAATGCATGGTCCGGAAGGCGTTGCTGAATCTTTGATGGAGGGGTTGTTTACGGCCCATCAAACTCAGGGCAGTAAAATAGAAGATGTTGTCAGTCAGCCAGCCGGCACAATCAAAGTGGGTTCTTTTGAATTGGCACCTTATTTCCACATCGTTACTCGAGTGGCTTATGCTTCTCAACGAGCCAATGATGCTGCTGGCAGAAAGTTGTCCCAACGACAAAGAGAATCTCTGGCGCTGGCCAGGGAAGCATTGCAGACGACGAATACTCAGATTGAGGCTATTGTACAGAATGGTGGCAGCGTCGAAGGAACAAATCTTTTGACCAGACAGCAGAATTTGCAGGCGCGGGTTGACAGTTTGGAAGAATCCCAGAGGCCGAAATTTGATGAACAAAGGACAGCGAACAAAGGATCGGCTGCGCCGACGGCGCCATCCGTGACCTTTACAGTTCCGGGCTCTGTCGCTATTCAGACGTCCGGCGCGAACGCAACCCATACCACGCAGCTCGCTTTGGCGGTGCTCGCGGCCGTTTCGTCCGACAAAGACCGCCATGATTCCGCCCAGGTGAATTCGTCCAATAATGCCGCCTCCGGCACCATCGCCGATGAGCGCAAGGTCGACTCCGCCAGCCCCGCCGTTGACGGGGCCAGCGTCACTGACCATCAACAAAAGATTGCCTTAAGCACGCCGGATCATAATCAAACCACCGGCGCCGCTCCGGCGAGCGCTTTAGAAAATTTTGATCGAGCCCTGGACCACGTTCTTAAAAACGGTGATCAGGATTTAAATGTACAGCAGCTTGCTTCGTTAACGCGATCATTGATCCGTGATAATCCGTCTGGAGATAAATATGTAAGAGAGCAGGCGGCTATGCTGCAAAATCTTTCAGAGGCAAGTGACAACGTTAGGGGTGCCATACATGCTCAGTTTCAGCATTTAGAATATTCTCCGGTGGCTATTAATGATGAGCAAAATCAGGCTCTGGCTCGGATGGGACAGCAAATGACGAACGGAAAGCCCGAGCATATTGCTGTGGCCGCATTTGGACTTAATGCCGGTTTGGGAAGGATAGCGATGCCGTTGGAACAGGAACCGACCGATTCCGATTTTGGTCGGGATTCGCGGGATTCTCAAACGGTCGATTTTTCCGTAGGTAACTCTAAACGACTGGGGCCATGGAAACGAATTGCCGTCGCGGCGCTGGCGGCGACGATTGGCTTAACCAATGCGCCGTCTGCTCCTTACAATGCCCCTCAGCAAAATCCGGCAGGAATTTATCAGACGGCGGCTCCGGCGGCTCAAATAGGGGGATTCGCGGGTATTAATGATGATGTTTATGGGAGCGAGAACGGTAATCACCGATCTTTATCCACACCACAATTAACATCAGAACAACCGCAAGCCAGAAGAAAGCAGGGATATTCGCCATCTCAATCATCTCCTTTGGGCAGTATTGAAAGCGCTCCGAATAATAATCCAACCAGGCCGACAACAATAAATGCCCAACCCATGGGCGGAATTTTAGCAAGAAAGTCCCCGACCATAAGGGTAATGCAACCGCCTTTAAATATATCTAGTAGCGCGGCTCCAAATTTTTCACGTCTCGATTTTGAGAAGAATTTTGCTTCGGATGCCATGACAGTAGGGACTATAGCACAGAGCGCGAGCTCTGTCAACGAGACGAAGGCCGACGCCGCCTCGGCAAAGTCTCAAGATAATGCACCCGGAGTCAATACTGCCGACGAGCGCAAGCCCGGTCAATTCTCCCGAAGGTCTTTCTTAAAAGGGGCGATGGGTGCTGCCTTGACACCTCGCGCGACAGCGCAAAAGTTGATAACCGTTGCTTCTTCCACGAGATTGAATCCAGCGGATTATCAAAAAGTGGCTCAAGCTCTCTATGATACGCCTTATTTGACTGGCGGTTTTATGGATGAAGATGGCAATGTATACTTAGAGGCCACAGATTTAAGGGGTGACTACCATTTTTTTTCCCAAAGTCCCTATACCTCGAGCCCCAACCAGGAGCAAGAAGAAAGAATAATATCATTAATATCATCTGAATTGCAAAAGGATCCGCAGGTTTCGAAATATCTCTCAAAAGCTTTGAAGGACAAAACATTATCCGCCACCAGCCATGAGGAATTAAAAAGTTTACTTACGAATATTTTGACAACAAGAGAGTCAGAATTTTTGCCTAAACTTCTACCTAAAATGGAAAAAATTAGTGTCCAGCTAAAAGAAGTTGCAACGGCAGAGAAATTGGCAGCACAAGTGCTCTGGGAACAGCAAGAAGATCAGATTTGGCGGGCGCGACAAAATCGGCAAAATCAACAGCCGCAAGAAAAAATCCAAGGGACGACCCACGGTCTTAAGGATGGACTAGAAGACAGCCTCTTCCAGGCCCGGATTGAGTTAGACGCCACGGAAAAAACAATGGCTCTGATCAGCAGCAACGGTGGGTCGACGAAGGGGACAGATATGCAGACTCGTCGGGACAATTTAGCCGCTTTGGTGGCGAATTTGGAGAGCCGCTTAAAGCAGGATGGGGGAAATTCCGCCTCCCAAAGCCAAATCGCTTCAGCGCCGCCAACCCAAACTCTCACCCCGGGGGTGAGAGGCGGTCAAAATAACACCCATTTGATTTTGGCGGCGCTCGCGGCGGCCGTTGCGCCGGACCGCCATGATTCCGCGCAGGTCAATTCGCCCCAAGCCCAAGCCGTTGTCATCGCCGATGAGCGAAGGGCCGACGCTGCTCAGGTGAATTCGTCTCAAGCCAGTGATACAACAATTGCCGATGATCGGCAGGGTTTGAAGCTGGCTCGGACTCGAGAAAAAAGCGTCACCGCCGGCGACCCGGCCATGTATTCCACGAAGCCAACGCCGGAACCGGGCGAACAGCTTGTTGTCTTGGAGGTGGATGAAAAGACCGGCAAAACCCGGATTGAGAATTTTAATAATCCCGAGGGGATAAAAGTCAGCGGTTCCGATCGGGAAATCGGGCTGGGTCAAGCGGCCAGCTTCGACAGCGATGCGATCGAGATACAAGAAGATAAACAACTTTCTTTTGACCGGAAAACGGAACGCGAGGCAGTGGAAGAATTGTCCCGGCTTGGGCTGGGAGTGGAGCACAACGGTCAGCTCATCGTCAAGCAAAGCGAGCTGGAAAAGATCGGCTATGACGCCGACTGGCAACATAACATCACCCGAAAAATACAGAGTGAAGAGGCCGGTCTAGCCGAAGATCGGAGTTTGATTAAGCAAGCAACGGAGAAAGAACTCGGGGCCGACCATCCGGTCAACCAAGGTATTGAGGAGGCTCGCTCTGAGCTTTCCAACGGAGAGAAAAAGCAATTTGATCAGATGCGAGAGCAGGGCCGGATTGTTTCTATGGAACTGGGTGAAGATATCGAAAAAGCCGAAAGCCGGGAGGCAGACCTTAAGAAGGAAGCCCTAGCCTTAGCCCTAGCTTTGCTCCATCTATCTCCCTTGGAGGCGGCGGTTTATAAGAAAAGGATGGAGGGGCTGGAGCCGTCCTCGATGATCATTGGCGAGGGCAATGAGGCGTATATGGTGATAACCCCCAAGTCCAGGCATCAAGCCCTCCTTCAAGAGAAGCCCTCGTATAAGGCGGCGGTGCTTAATGAATGGAATGTGATTAAGGATTCCAGCCTCACTCCGGAGGCCAACATTAAGAAACAACTGGAGAAACAGGGCAAGGCGGGCAGGCGCCTGATCAGCTTAAGCCAGTTGAGATTGCGGCCGGGGTCAGATGAGGTTCAAATTCAGGGACAAAACATTCCCCGCATTAAGTCTCCTGGAGCGCAAGCTGGCTCTCCGACGGATGTGAAGCAAAAGCAAAACCAAAGCCCTATGATTCCGCAGAAGATGTCCGGTCCGCGTCAAACGCTCGACTCGCAAAAGGCGGTGGTCATTCCTTTCGATGCAAACAAGCAATTAATGATCACTCTGAGTGGAGAATCCGTCTCGTTTTTCAAATTGAAAGACGGCGCCATCGATTTCCAAAGAAATAATGGAAATCTGCGCACCGCAGAACCTGGCCAAGTCTATGGATACAGCTTACCCGGGCAATTGGAACTGGGAATAGCTTTGAGCCCCAAAGGAGAGCTCTTGCTGTTCAATGCGGCCCCTGCTCAATCATTGGAGGTTGAAGTTCAACCGATTAAGGAGCCTTTAATACATCCTAATGATTACGAGGTGACTCATTCGGACTTGGGCGAAGACCGGGATCAAGACGGGCTAAGGCGATACAGCCCCCGCCATGTTTCTTCCGGAGATCGCGGCGTTTATCCTTTTCACGGGGATGCTGTTAAAGTGAAAATTGAAGGCGCTTTGGTTGAATTCAAAAAAGACAAAAACGGACTGCAATATCAACGTGAGGGGGGAAGTCTCCACAGAGGAAAATCCTATAAAGTGCGCGGGTCGGACGGCGAAGTGTTATTTGATTTACAGGTTGGGCTTAATGAGCGCGGCGAGCTGGAAATCAAGAACATCGGAAAAAATGAAATCGAGACCCGCCAGCTTGACTCCGCCAAGCTCGAAAAAGGCGAAGGCAATGATACGAATTTCGCCGATCCGACCGACGCCGCGCAGGCCGAGGCGCGGGATCAGATTTCCGTTAATACGAACGACGAACGACGAACGACGAAATCCGACTCCGCGCAGGCGGACAAATTCAAAGGCTCCCTGACGATTTCGCGCGATGATGAGTCCTCGGATCGTACGCCGACCGACGCGGCGAAGGCGGAGGATTTAAGAGTGGCCCAATTGAGTTCCGAAATGCCGACGGAAGAGGTTCAGTCGCCAAGATTTGAAAATTGGAAAGCGAGATTGACCGATTCTGCGCACTCCATAAAACTGGTTTTCAACTGGAAAAAAGAAGAAAGGGCTGTAGATGGATTATATCAGCAGGCCTTGGCCGCATCGGATACCAATGCCAGATCGCAGGCCGTCGAAGGTTTAGTTCAAGCCGCGCATCGTCGAGGCCTTTCGTGGAGAAGTAGTATACCGGCATATTCGGCAAATACTTATCTAACGATGTTGTTTAGAGATCGGAAGTACACCGCCCAGGTGGCTTCCAGAATGAGCAAGCAAGAAATTGCGGATATGATTGTAGGAAATGCCGCCTATTCTTCAGCGGACCTTGCAGCAAGATTGTCAGATTTTTCGTTGATAAGAGGGGCCTCTCATTCTTTAGCCGACGTTGGAACAATGTTGTCCGATGTACAAGATCGAGAGGACTTCCCAGAAATTCTCGCGCAGGTTGAAAAGAAAATCCAAACCCGCGCCAATGATTCAGGGCTTTCCGAGTATTCTCAGAAAAAAGTTGCTAAAGCCGCTTTGGACTATGTCCAGTGGGTGTTGAATCAGACGTCTGGGGATTCGGGAAACAATCTTCGACTTCCCCCCGCCGCAGACCGGATCGTCAAGGCCCGAAGCGTTGTGGAAAAGAATTTGAATTTTTCAGATAGACTTGGATTCTCCGTCGGCGAAGATTCGCAAAACCAGGTGAATCCGGCAACGGTTGAAGAGAAGAAGCAGGCCATGGCCCTCACTATTTTCAGGATCGCCGCTTCCCCCGGGAAAATCAATTTAACACAGGATCTTAATTACGTGAACCGATTTGATTGGGATCGCGTGAAGCTGTATTCGCCGGAAATCCAAAAACGATTAACCCGCGACCGGATTAATCATGAGCATGGCAAAAAAGATAACCGCCGCAAGGCGATTGTGGTTTACACCAAGGCGGATAATAATGGGGTGTTTAATAATGAGGCGGTGATTAAAGGCCTGATGGCGGCCGATTTTAACATACTTTTTTATGAAGTTGACGGAAATACCGATGCTGAGGTCGAAGATAATATTGTGAAGGCCTTGAAAGCGGCCACCCGGGATTTTACTGAACCGGCTGACTTTATCGATTTCGGAGCGCACGGCCCGTACACCGCCGACAGCATGAACTATGGAAAAGGAGGAGCGCTTACCGTAGGCCGTTGGCAAGCGCTAAGGGGGAAAGTTTCCGGCGCTTTGGCGGAAAAAGGACGAGTGCTGCTTGAAAGTTGTTTTACGGGCAAGGGCGGTCTTGAGCAAAGTAATCCGGCGAATATGTGGGCCATGGTCTTCCCTCAGGCCGCGGAGATTTTGGCGCCGAACAAGGCTGCTGCCGTAAAAAGCTTTGCCATTGACCGCAACAATGAAGTGACGATTGAGCATTCTCACGGAGCTTCTGTTTATCGTGCTAATCATGATCAACTGAGCCGGTTTGAAGCGTCGGTTGAGTCATCGGATATTGGAAAACCGGTTGTGAAGAAAGTCGACGACGCGGCCCAGGTCGGCACTCCGCCCCAGATGCAAATGCGCGCCGCCGATCCCCGCAGGGAATTGTTGCGCCGGCGTTTGACCGACGCGGTGGATGCGCTGGTCATGGTCACCGGCAAGCGGGAGAGAAAATCCGCCAAAATCGAGGTGCGGGCCGCGGCTAACGCTTTGGTGGCGCAGGGAGACCGGGATTTTGTGGGAGAGAAGTTGGATGCTTTAAGCGGCCTGATCGCCGCCGATGACCGGCTGCATCCGGTGGCCGGCGGGCTGGGCGTCATGACCGCGAAATCAACGCCGTTGCAAAACCAACAAGCGGCGGCGGCGCAGAGTTTATCGTCTGAGGAATTAGGAAATGTCGCGCAATCGATCGATGTCTTGCAAAGCGCCTTGGGAACGGAAGGCTTCTCCCGTACCGATATCTTGGATCAAATCAAGCGGGGAATGCATCAAGAGGATTTCAACGCCCACCGGCAAGCCATTGAGCAATTAAGCGATAATAATTTGGTACAAATTAAAAATTTTGTCGACGTGGCCGACCGGCAGCAAGTGCGGGAAGGAATGGCGAATTTGTTAGGCCTCGCCCAGCAAAGGGACAATGAAAACAACCCCAGAGAGCTCAACAATGATGACCTGATGCTGGTTTTAAATCGTCCGGACACCGACGCAACGCCGGTTCAATCTCAATCCCCCATAAAGGTCAGTCCCTGGCGGGGCAGATTGGTCATGGTGCCCAAGCTCGTCGCTGCGGTGGTTGCGGTGGCGTTGATTGTGCCGGCGATCGCGAGTGCCGCCGGGGCGGTAGGGGAGATCGGTCCATTGGCTCAGCACCCGAATCTTCCCCCGACGGGCGATCAGATGGGGGCCCAGCCTACTCAAGACGTGCAGCCAGTCCTCAATGTTCCGACCCAAGCGGAGATCCCGAAGTCTCCGGACATTAAACCGGTTGAATTGAAAAACGCCACAGCAGAATCGGATCCGCAGGGTTCGCCCGAGGAAGTGCGGCCAACGCCGGTGGAACCCATCCATTCCCCGATCGGTACAGAGTTAACGGCGCCAACGGCACCTGACTCTTCCGAAGCGGTTATTCCTTTGGTGGAACCGATCCATTCCCCGATCGGCACAGAATTAGCAGCGCCAACGGCGCCTGATTCTTCCGACGAAGTGGTTGTTCCTTTGGTCGAACCCATTGTCTCGCCCATTGGCACACAATTGACGATGCCGACGCCGGTGACACCGGAGCCAGCTCAAGGCACGGCGGCCGGTCAGCTGACCGATCTGACGATGGAATCACCGGCGAGTATTGAAGCTCCCATAGCCGAGTTTCCGCTCCATGAATTACCCATGGCAAAATTATCTCCGCTATTGACTTCACCGACCCTGGATGTGGAAGCGCCGTTGGCAGAAATTCCCGACCAGGCGCCGGTGACATCCTTGGCCGAGCCGCCGGCGAATCCGCACCCCGACGGCGTGCCGGTGGTGGTAGAACAACCCGGAAAGGGTAAAGGAATAATCCAACAGCCTCCCGCACCGTCGATTTCTCAAATTTCCAAAACGAAACCGTCACCGGTCGTGGCGCAGCCCGTTGTCAAACGACCGGCGCCGGAAAAAACAAGCACCAGCACGATAGAACGGCCGCCCGCTTCCCATTCTTCCGGGACTTCTCAAACGATCACCCTGCCTCCGCCGGAGCCGCATGCGCCGGCGGTTTCCCAAATAGCCTCCGCCGATACACATTCCCCGGTCCAGGTCGATACCACTCCGCCGACGCTGGAAGAGAAAAAAGCGGGGGATAGAGATTCTCAGCACGGCGGGGTTTCGGCTAAAGAGGCCAGAGATCAATATATGAAATCCTCTAAGGCGTTTGGGGATCAATATATAAGTTATTTCTTGGATACGGGCGATCAACACCTTAAAGATGGAAATAGGAAAGCAGCGAGAGAGGCCTATGCTAAGGCCTTGCAGGCGGGAAAGACTCTCAACGACGGTGAACATGCCCGGCTTGCCCAAAGTAAATTGGACGACCTTGAAGGCGGCCAGCCTCCTTCTTCGGAATTTCCATTTAATGCGACTGGCGCCGCTATCACAGGGATTGGGTTGCTTGCGACCGGCCTGGCAGGTTATGGCGTCTATCGTCAACGACGGCAGCGCTCCGCGCGGAATCGTCCTAACCCAGCAAAAGCGGCCTCGGTTGCGCCCCGCCTGTCTGCGGAAATACCGGTGGAGCGGCGTCAACAACCCTTGGTTGAATGGTCCTTTGACAAGCCCAATCTGGCGCATGCCGATCCCGACAAACGTCAGGTGATGCATATTGCGCCGGATGAGGACCCTCTGATTACTTCACCGGTTTCCGGTACCGTGCATATCGGTGTTCGGGATAACCAAGGGAATTGGACGGAAGTAGAAGATCGGCCGCTTACTTTGAATCCGCAAACCGGCCGGTATGAACTTCGCGTGACCAATCCCCGCGCCAACGTCTTTACCGTTCATTGGGGCAATGATGCGCAAGCTCCAGGCTGGGATCAGCGTCCGGCGTTTGAAATTACCCGTAATGCGCCGGCTACCCAACAACAGTCGGACGCGCAGGCAACCGACTCGCGACAGCATCAGGGTACGTCGCTGGATGATACTTTAGATGCCGTGGAACGAAATCGCTTGGCCAGAGAGGAAGCTAAAGATGATTTTAATCGGCAACACCGGCCGGAAGTCGATATTAAGAATACAACCGGAGGAAAATTCGTCGTACAAGTCGCTTATCGAGGCCGCAGTTTGGACCACAGTATAGTTATGGTCGTCAGGGTTGGCGACAGCCGGGAGTTTGCGACGCAGGAGGAAGCCGAAAGATTCGGCGCGTTCTTGGAGAAGAACCATGGGGATCATTATGCGGAGCATGGGGACTTAAGGAAAGGGACTTCCTTAGACCCAACCTTGGATCCGGCCACTCGGCAGAGACTGGCGAGGGAAGAAGCCCGGACAGCAGCCGCGTACACCTACACCTTGAAGGTCTCTCCAACCGACGACGGGAACTATGAGGTCAGAGGCGTTTATTGTGGGGTGAGTTTGAATGGGCAGGAGTACTATGAGGAGGCGGCGGACTCCAGCAGCACACCACCGCTGCGTTTCCTATCGGAATCGGAAGCCGTTGACTATGCCAGCCGCGGCGGACAGGATTTTTATGTGAGAGGAAGCGCCAGTACGAAAGCTTCTGGGAAAGGTGGTGGGAGCGGTTCAGAAAAATCTTCCGGTCAAGAAGCCGGAACGAGGCAAAAAATTTCCATTGAGGCCAGGTTGAAGACCGCCCGTCGCGCCGCGCAAGGGGTATTGATGGAAAACGTTCAAGAGCAATTGGATGGGTTCGGAAATCGCCTAAGTTGGGCTTTAGGCTCCCCAGGGGAGAAATCGGATAGAGATCGAGGGCTGGAGTTGCTGAGGCGCATCAAAGATCAGATTGCCGAACAATTGAAGGAGGATGCCGCGCAGGTTATCGGCTTGCCGCAAATTCACGAGCTGATGGCGTTCCCGGAGGAACGAAGGAAAATATTGGAAAAGAGCATCGGGGAGTTAAATGACTTTTTAGCAACACTGAAGGTTCCGGAGGCGATGGAAGCTAGCCTCAATGCGTCCACTAAGAACATAGAAAGGATCATTGCTTTTGGCAACGTGGTATCAAAGGCTAGGGATGCGGAAGTACTCAATCATCAATGGAAGGACATAACCAATTTTCTTGCTGAGATGATACCGGAGAAGGAGCGGACATCCCCCTCTCCGCGTCTTGAGTTAGCCAATGCGGCGATCCAGGAGGCAACTGAGGCCCAGGCGAATGTAAGACCCGCCCCAACGCAAACCCCAACCGACGGCAACGGCGCGGGTGAAAATGGTTCCGGCGCCCGGACGACGGGGACGGGTAGTTCCATAACACCTCAAGAAAGACTCCAGCAATTAGAAGAGGAGATAACCGCTAAAACAAATGAAAAGGAGGATTATCTTCGTCAGTTAGATAAAATTGATCCGAATTCTTCCTTAAGGACTCAGGAAGATCCGCCCGCCCCGGTCAAAGATTTACAAGGTAGAAAATTGGAAACACAACTTTACCGTGAAAGTGATAAAGGTCGCAGTGATACCGACCTTTATCGGCGTGTTACTCAAGCGCGGTCAAAACTAATAAGGGGTAAAGAATCGGTCTCAGGGGATTTGGATAATATTTTTAAACAGATGGCGGACCACCAAAGAGGTGGAAATCCTTTTTCGGAAGATTTAATCAATCGAGCCAATGACGCATTAGCCCAACCGCACCCCGGGGGTGAGAGTGGTTCATCGACGTCGGTAGATTTCAAGGCAGGACAGGTTATCAAAACAGCCGATGGCCGAATTTTTGTTGTTCAAGAAATTGTCAGCAAAGATGCCCCGATCAACCGCGCCGGTGTTTCGAAGGTTCGCCTTATTGAAGTTGATCATACAGGAAAGGGCTTGAGGACTAACGGTAGGATTAATCAGCAATCTCATCCTATCGAGAATGTCTCCCCGGATTCGCCTTTGTCGGTTCTGCTGGCGGGCGCGGAAATTTTAACGCCCGGGGATGATTTTTCTGACGATAGTTTGCCTTATAATGAAGCCTTTACATATCTTTTTGAACATTTGGGTTTGGTGCAGGGGCTGAAAGATCTTCCTGAGGATCAAATTGTGATGAAGGCGCGGTTAGGGGATTCGAAGGCGAAAAGCCTTTTGAAAGAAAGATCTGTGGATTGGCGGCCGCGGAATTCGCAGGGAATAGTCACCGTCCACGCGCAGGGAGAAGGTCACGGTGGTAATTTAAAGGTCGGGGATAGATATTTTGATCATTATAAATTTTTGGATGTCAAGACAGCACCCGAAGAAGTTCCATTAAGCCAGGCGCCTGCCGGGTTGGCGGTGGGAAATAGATTTATTATAAATGTGTCCCACCATGAGTCCGGCGAGTTAGGACAGCCTGGACATTCTAAGGCGGTAGTTTCTCTGGGGCGGGTCGTTGCCGACTCCACCGGAGCTGAGAGCGGTTCACAGACATCCGCGCAAGAAGCACAAGTAAAACTACGGAGTGAGGCCGAAAACGCGGCATGGCATGGCGTTGAATTTGAAGATCTGGCCCAGGATAGCAGAACTCCCCAGGAGGGAGTTCACCATCAGCAGGCGGCGGTTGGGGAATATCGTGAGGCCAGAGATCTCGATCCGGACACATTTGAATATGCGGCCATGTTAGGCGAAGCTTATGTGCGGTTGGGAAAGCTTCGGGATTTGACGCCTGCGGAGGCCCAGGAAGCCATGGGTGCCTTGCAGGCCGCCCTGAAATTGGCGAGCTCCACCAGCCAGAGTTGCGCTTCTTGCAATGAAGCTTTGAATGAATTGGGGCAAATCGTCGCTCGCCAAAAAGAATCTTCCGATCAAAGAGAGCATGCAGCGTCGGGCGTTTCCCGCGAGCAGGCCGTGGCCTTTGCCCGCACGGCGCTTGGAAACTATAATCCTTTAGCCGACATTGACCGCCGCATAGAAGAGAATGAAGCTAATATTAAAAAATTGCGCGAGCGTTTGAATACAATTGACCCGGACGGTTCTTTGCTGCAATTACCCGAAAAAGATCAACCCGAAGAAGTTAGAAACGTTGGGAAAGAATTAGACCATCTCGTGCATTTCATAGGAGAAGCCTCATTTATTAAACGCAATCGCCTGCGCATAGAGATTCACCGAGCAAGTGAAAAGGGTCAGGCCGATGGGGATTTTTACGACCAATTCATGGATGTGAGAGGACAACTTATAAGAATAAGAATGAAAGAAGATAGCAGCTATGAGGAAGATCTGTCTGAGGAAATGAAGGATATGTATCTTGATCTAGAGCACAATAGGGGATCCGGTACTCCATTTTCTGATGAAATGATTCAATCCGCTCAAGCTTTAATGGCTCGAGTTGAGTCGGCACTCGCGCAACGACCGAAACCCGCCTCGCACCCCGGGGGTGAGAAGGTTGCCCCAACCGACGGCAACGGCGCGGGTGAAAATGGTTCCGGCGCCCGGACGGCAGATGATATCATCGGGGGTATTCGGGATATTGCCGGCAGCATTATTCAGTCGTCGCAACGAACCGATGTTATAAATAACCCGGAAATGATCCAGCAAATGAAAGATGAGAGTGACGCCCTTCACCGGCAATTAGCGGAAGCAGGCCGCGGCAAACCCGTATCCGATGTCACTCTCAGTCAGCTCCGGGGAGGAGACGTTATTCAAGTCAATGGTGAGTTGTATATTGTTAAAGAAGTATCCGATGGATCGGATGGGGTAGCAAAGGGAGCGATGGTGATTGGCAGAACAAGAGGAGGTACATTGAAGGGCATTTTTGATGGGGGCCTGCATGTTGGGGGAGAAAGATTTAAGAGGGTAGAGGTGCGAGAGGCCGCGCCGGGGCCCGCCGCGCCGGAAAATGATTTAGAGTTAGCGAAAGATCTGCAGCAGTTGGACCATGACCGGCAACATTCTGCCGCAGTCCGCAAAGCCGCGCCCACGCCGGCGCAGGGCCTGGTTGAGGATTTTCTCTATCGAGGTACAGGTAGACGAAACTCGAGAAGCACCGCGATCGTTCGCCAGGCCAATGACGAATTCGCTGACGCCGATGCGGAAGTTGCCCGAAAAATTGTCGCGGAAATCCGATCCGGAAACACGGAATTCGAGGAAGTTGACGCCTCCGTTCCTCTGGCGGTGGGTCAGGTCGTGATGGTCGGTAACATCGCCATTGTCGTCGCCGATTTAAATAATGGGAAGCCCCTGTACGTCAGTTCTCCTCTGCAAACGGAGGCAAGATCTGCCATAGCTATTCTATCCGAATTCTCTGCTGAAGTGATTGCGAGGGGAAAAAGATACCAGGTGAAAAGTGGGACGGAAGTCAGTGCCGCACAGGCCGGACCCGCCTCGCACCCCGGGGGTGAGAAGGTTTTACCGGAACCCACCGCGCAGGAAGCGCAGGCGGAAACTTCCTTGCGAAGATCGCGAGCGCTTGAGCCCGTGTTGCAGAAACTTGAATCCTTTGCGGGTCAGGACGGGCATATTTCGAGCCTGGTGGAAGGATTAAAGGGAACAATGGCCGAGGGCACCGCAGGCACGGATGAGGAGTATGCCAAACAACTCATGGAGAGGTTGAATAGTTTATATCGGGCGAAGAAATCTTCGCCGGCCAAGGTTTACGGGGAAGCCTTTGCAATGCTTCAGTCAGTTATCTTGCAAAGCACCGGGGGAACAGTGATTGCTCCCAGCGTCGGTACGAAAGCTTCAAGCGGATCAAGAGAAATGCATGCGCTTTATTCGACAACGGGGGAGTCGTCTCCCACCGGAAAATGGGTCGTCCATGAGACTGTGGACTTGGGGTTAAAAGTAGCGGGCGATAGGGTTTTAGTTCCGGCCAAAGTCATCATTGCTCCGGATGTGGAGCCCACTGCTAAAGCACCGGCTTCCCAAACGGATGACGAGATCGAGGCAGAAGTGCGGAAAGAGCGTGCAGAGCAGAAAGCGCAGGAAGAACGGGAACAAAAAGCCGCGGACATGTTCTCTGCCGGCATGCACAAGATGGAAGGTCATCCTGAAATAGCCATCGAGGACTTTCGACAAGCCCTGAGCCTTACCAAGGATCCCAGAGATCAGCAAACCTACAAAGGAAGCATTGCTATGGCAGCCAGCAGGATTGGCCATAACAAAAATGAGGAAGGCCGCCTCCGGGAAGCGATAGAATATTTCCGGGAAGCGGTTGATTTGGATCCAGGAGAAAAGCATTATAGAGAACAGCTGGCCAATGCGGCGGTTGCAGCCGGACAGGTTTTCCTTGCGAGTGATCACGGTCGGGCTGCCAAATTTTTTGAGGAGGCCGTTCGGCACGCTCCAGATAATCAAGATTTTATGAAATTATTAGATTACGCTAGAAGCCAGCTGGAAAAAAACGACGAACCCGCCTCGCACCCCCGGGGTGAGAGTGAGAGTGGTGAGGAGGTTGCCGCTACTCCCGTCGATCAGCCCCCCGTTAATGACAATACCAAAGTTATCACCGAGACCGGCCCCGATGGGAAAAAGTATTATGTACGTGTCCGGGAACCAGCAGAAACTTCAACGGGTTCGGCTCCCGTTATAGAAGTAAAGACGCCGGAACCGGCCGGCAACGGTGCAGAAAAGTCCAAGGAAAGGCTATCCGGGGCGGACTCTACAATACCCGCTCCGGCGGCGCTGCCCCGTGCCCCGTCCTTCGCGACGATCCCAGGTGTAACGGAGCGGATTATGGGCCTGCCGGTGGCGCATGACCATACCGCCTCGTTGGAGGCATTGCGAACTCATCTTGCGGCGGATGCCCGGGAAGCGCGTAATGCTTTGGCCTCTGCCGCTTCGCCGGCTTCCGCCGTCTCAGCTTCGGCCGGCAGTTCCGCCGACGTACGGCCGGCGAGCGTAGACTTAGAGGCTTTGCATCAGCAAAGAGCGGAACTTTTAGAAGAAATCAACAGGTTGAAAACAGAAGCTGACGGCGCCCAAATTGATAAGGATCAGCGAAAGGGAGCAATCGATGCCTGGCCGCCGACCGATCACACCGAGATAGCCGCCCCCGGAAATAAACCGGAGACCCCGGCGGATGATCAGGTTGATTCCAAAGAAAAGCGCAAAGCGGAATTAGCGGAAAAGATCGCGGAAAAGCGCTCCGCGTTGCAAGCGCTCGAAGGGCAGATCCAGGTGCAGCAAAGAGAACTCCTGGCCGGCGCCGCCGACCTGGCGGTTCGCCTGCAGGGAAATTTATTTAGACCATCGACCGGCGGGGCTTCCGTTCCCGACCCGAACATTGCCTCTTCCAGCGCTTCCCTGGAGACCATGTTGCCCCGTTTGTTGGCTATCCTGGACCGGCAAAAAGCGGTGGTCGACGAAATCGTCGCCCTGGAGAAAGATTTAACGAGCCTGCAAAAAATTGCAGCAGAGTCGGATTTAAGGCGGTATGAGTTGGGTTTGCGCTGGGATGCGAAGCAGCTGGATGATTATTATATCGGCAATCAACGCGCCGAAACACGCAAAGTGGTGAGAGGGGCAATGATAAGGAATCTTCTTGGGCCTTTGTATAATTATTTGAGATCTCGAGAGGCGCAATTGTCAGAAGGAAGAAATAGCCCCGACCTTCATGCGCTCCAGCGTGCGCAAGATGTGGTTTCAGAATTGATCAGCACATTGAGAGAAAGCGACAAAACAGTGTTAGAGGATAAAGAAATAGAAAATTTAAGAGTTGCTTTAGAGACGATCGTTGCGCAGTCGGACCTGGGGGAGCATGGCACAGCGTTCCGAGAATACTTTATGCGCAATATTGAGACCTTGAACAAAATAGACCCGCAGAATCTTTTAGCTCAAGTGCCGGGGTTATTTGATGAAGACGGGCAGGAGATTCCGGATCATGAATTGTTGTTGGAACGGCAGGAATTTAAAAGTCCTTTGCAAGGCCAGCTTCCGGAGCTGCGTAAGTTAGCCCATAACATGGCTGGTCTAAACGCCAGCCTGCAAAAAGTTAAAGATCAAATAGCACAAGTAGAGAGGGTTAATAATGGCGGGATAAAAAAGGTAGAAGAACAATTATCCCAGCTTCGTCAAGGATCGCTCGCGCAGGCTGGGGAGCATGCGCCCTCCGAAGCGACGCCCAAGACCATCGGTGCTGAACAAAAAATCGCACCACCACCGCGAACGATTGCGACTCAGCAGATTGAACATAAAGGCATCAAGGCGTTTCGTATGGATCTGACAGAGCAGCCGAATCGCAACGTGCTGGTCATTACGGATAATCATTCCGGCAAACCGGTTTTGAAGTTACCCGGAGGCCGGCAAATCGAAGAAGGGACTTTTGCGGGAGAGCAGCAGGCAGAGGCAGCGGGATTTGTGGGCTTCCAACAGGGTGGGGTGACGGCGGCTTTTAAAGATTCCGGCGACGGGAACCAAAGACTCAATTGGGGGGTCCCTATTGGAGATGATCATGTAGGTCCGCCCGCTGCGCTCAAGATTTTATCGGGCGGAGAAGAGCATATCACCCTGGATGTGGAGCGGCGGGATCTGGCCCGATCGACGGAAGACGGCCGGCGGTTGAATCCCGCCTTAGATTCTAAAGAACAGCTGAATTTGGATAAGCTGAGCGATCAGATCGGCGGCGCGATTGTGGGGGTCTTGGATTCCGAGCCATTGGCGGACAACCGTCACAGGATCGTCGTCGAGCGGCAGAAGGACGGCAAACGCTTTGAGATTCATCTTCCCCATATTCATGATCTGCCGGCAGCCCGGGAATTTGCCGAGGTTTTAAAAGACGAAAGTTCGAAATATGATCAGGCCGCTAAGGCTAACAGGACTTTCGCGTTTGGTCGGTTTCTAGGGATTCCCCTGTATATATGGAACCACCGGAGCCTCTCCAGAAGGGCAAACGCGGAAGTCCTGGCTAATAAGAAGAGTTACGCTATTTCCTCTGATAGCTTAAGAAGGTTTAACGATTTGAACAGCAAGCTGGCGGGAGAAATTGTCGCGGCGACCACGGTTCGTGAAGTCGACGCCGCCCAGGCGGAGCGTGACAGAATCAAGGAAACCGATATCGCCGATCCCAATCGTCGGGGCCCGACCGACGGCGCGATGGCGAACCCCGTGGGCCCCGACGATAAGAATATCGCCGATCCGACCCGAAAGACGAGGGGCGAGCGGCGAGGGACGAGGGACGAATCAGACGGTGCGCAGGTGGGCACGGCACGCGCGGTCGAGATCACGACCGCCGAACCACAACGAAAACTTTCGGTCTTTCGACGCATAGGGATGAAGGCGCTTTTGGTGGGGGCGCTCATGGCGATTCCCGCCTTCGCGTCGGCTCATGGCACCACCCCCTCGCCACAAAATTCGGCGGGTCTTCTTGGTGGGGAAATCAACCAGATCATTCAGATTGAGAAAGAAAAGCAGTCGCCGCTTAAGGGAGGGACGATTAATGGTGATGGTGGCGCGAGGATCGGTATTGATCGATCAGGAACCATACAAAAATACCCAGAATCAGTAGAATCAAATAGAAAGCCGCAGGCAGGTTCAACATTTCAATCTTCTCCTTTCCGGGGAAGCACATATAACCCAACAACAAGGCTCGATAATAAAAGTCCTACAACGGTGAGTTTTAATAGAAGTCCGAATTTGATGAGTGCGTCGCCGATAAATAATGCTAATACCCCATTTTTAAAGATGTCTAGTAATGCAGTACCAAGTACTTTACGTCGAAAAGAAGTGAAAATTTTGGGTTCAGATTTGTCTTCCATAGTCGGTAACAATTTAACATTGGATCGGACTGTTGTCAAGTCAGCTGCTGAATCCAGCCAGATATTTGAGCGCGACGCCGCGATGGCGGAGCGCCGGATTACGGATGCCGCCATGACCGAGCGGCCGGAGCCCGGGAAGCAATTGTTCGCCGATGAGCGTCAAAGGGCCGAGCCGCAGCTTAATGAAAGGGACGACAACCCCAGGCGCTCCGACAAACCGTTGCCGACGACCCTGGAAGGACTGCGATCCGAGATTATAGGACAGGCCGGGAGGAGCTCAAGAAGTGGAGGCAGAGGATACCTGGACATAATAGGAGAAGTCAACAACGAAATGGCCATGCGTTTCTTAGAGAAATCGGGCCTGGAAAGCGATCCGCATTTAAAGCCGGTTGCCGATGATACTATTGCTTTGGTAGCGCGGGGTTTTGGATTTAAACCGGAAAGTATTTCCAAGCTCAAGGATGATGTGCGGATTATCCAGACCATCCCGCGCATGAGTCTGGGAGAAAAAATGCAGCTAAATTCCGCTCTGGTGTTGTCCAGGCTCATTCATGAATTGGAAACAAACGGACAAATAAAAGATCGGAAAACTACAGCAATGATAGCGCACCTTATTTTTAAGGTGCCGGGCGATCTTCCGAAGGCTGATTCCAGAGATTATGACGCACTCTTCCACCTTAAGTTGGTGGGAGGAATATTCGACAATCTTCGATCGATGACGGGCATTGCGATACCGGAATTGAGGTTTCCAGAAATGTATTTCTATCGTTTATCTCTAGCGCAGAAGATTGCCATTCTAAAAGAAGTGATGGACCATGCGACGGCAGGTATGGGGCCGGATGTTGAAGGTACCCTGGCGATGGATGCGATACGAGCTAACTGGTCAGGCCATGCCGATCATTTCAGAGGAGATCTCGGAGTTGATCTCAAACCCGAGGAGCAGCGCAAGGGATTTATTTTGATTGATCCCAGTCATCAAAGCGAGGAGCAAAGAGCGGTTATAGCCGGCGAGGTGGGGCATTATCTATTTATGAAGATGCTGCCGCAGTCAGAAAAGGGATCTGGTCCATCCAATGGAGTCCATGAGATTTTTGATTCCCTGGCCACCAATTATATCCGGGCGAATAACAAGCCTGTATCTGAAGCGCAGCGGGGGCAAGTCGCGCTCCTGGACACAAAGAAATATAATGAAGAGAGCTTTCATGGTATTGAACATGCGATAGCAGATGTTACCGTGGAAAAGATGATTCAGAAAACGGGTTCCATCGTCGTCGCCATGCGGATTGCCGCGGACATCGCCCGGGACCCGAACAGTGCCAGCCGGCAGGATCACCGGGCGTTTCTCGAAGAATTTAATAAGCGTGCTGATAATCCCGAGTATCTGAATTCAGTCAAGCAAGCTATCGACAGAACTGCGCAGGAACATCAGGTGGCGTTGGTGCCGGTGGCCAGGCAGATGTTTGGTTTGGAGGAACAAAGAGAGATTCCCTCCATAAATCCTGGACCTCGGGCCGACGGCGCCAGCGTCAAAAAAGAAGAAGGGCGCGCCGCCTCGGTCACTTCCGAAATGCCGACGGACTTGTCCGGCGTAGCCCCGCTGCTTTCTGCGAAAGCAGGAAGCGGGGCGAAGTCGGACGCCGCGATGGCGGACCTAAAGGAGGGCGCGCCGCAGAGCCTTGCCGACCCCACCCGCATGGCGCAGGCGGATCGTTCCGCGCCCGATGAGTTTAAACAGATTCCAAAAGGTGTTCAACGACGCATTCATTTCACAGGGCCACGTGTTCTGGAAGAAAATAGGTTAACATCTATTTTTGAGAAGGGGCTAATGATAAAGAATCGAGGCCTCACAGGTACGACTTTGCCATTGTCCCAAGATAATACGCAAGCTGACCTCGATGGAATGATGACCTATCAACACAATAGAGGGGGAGAAGGCCTGGGCTATATTTTGGTTATAGATATTCCCCAGGAGTATTACAGGGATATAGAGAACGTTCGGAATACCGATCCGGACAGACCTAATTGGGATATTATGGATGACCAACGAGCGGCTTATGACGAAGAAACCAGCCAGAAGATCATGGGAGATGAATACTTATCCAATCGTCGCCTCTTGAAGCCGGAGTTTATCATTGGAGCTGTGAATCAGAAGACCGGAGAGTGGATTGCGAATCCGTATGCAATGAAGGAGAGCGAACAGCGTTCCGTGTCCAACACCCGGCCTCCAACCGACGCGGCGAGTGCGGATCGCGTCGGAACTCCGCGGTTGAGTCTACAGCAAAGAAAGGAGCTTCCTGAAACACCTGTTGTTAAAACTCTGAATACTTCGACTCGAGATACAATACAGAAGAAATTAAAGTTGTACCAGTTTCATACTGATCCTTTCGAGAGCTCCATCGGCAACATTGTTCGAGAACTCGAAAAGACCCCGCAAACTGAACAAATCCCCGATTTTGGTGATAAAGAATTGTTATTCCATGCTACTCCGTCCGTTATTAATCTGGGCCAGATGATCGTCGACCGTGAGATTGTGTCTGAGGCAGAATTGATCCGTCGAGGGCGAACGGTTAACTCGGGTGAAGTAGGTGCAAAGTACAAATCCCTTGAGGGTAAAGAAAAAATAGATAAGAAAAAACATTTTGAAAGTATCGACGAACATCCTTCTTCTGAATCTGAGTTGAAGGAAATTCAGGAGGGCGAAGAAATATTGGCTTCCCGTTTAAAGAGTGAAAACTTGGAAGATAAAAAGAAGCTCGATAATGAGGTGAGCTTCTCGGCGTTTAAATTCCGTGAAGAATATTCGAAAATAGATCTCCAGGCGGGCGTGATTGTTCCGGCCCGTGATTTCTTCCCGGGCGGTTTGAGACCGGAAGATATCAGTACAGCAGAAGACCGGGTGGGTATTCCGGAGACGGCTCCTTTGACCCGTGCGGTTTTTGTTGTGGATCATAAATTTAGGGGCTCTTTGCGGCAAGCTGTTATTAACAAGTTAAAGAAGGACGAGGGACTGAGTTCGGACGCTGCCAGGGAAAAAGCCACGCAACTGATGAAATCCGTTGTTTTCATCGACAACACGTTAAGCATGAATGATGCAGTTTCCCAGATGATCGACAGCAATGAAGGACGCTTATTATTAAGTCATTTATTCAATGAAAGCGTGGTCAATCCTGACGCGGCGCAGGTGAATGGAACGCCCGAAAAGAAAATCATTTCCGCCCAGACCGATTCCGCGCAGGTGTCTGCTGCACAGTCCCAGAAAGCGGCGTTCGATTTCTTCGATAGATACCGTGGTTTACATAATGATAACGTTCAGAATTGGGCCATTGAGCGTCATGGCGCCAAGAGTATTTATGATAAAGAATTCTTAAGTCCGCTCCAAATCAAGCGTGGCATCGAAACCGGTTTGATCGGGCTCAATGCCAAGGGCGACGATCTGCAATTCACCGCGCCGGGATTGACCGCCGAGAGCATACCCGCTTCGCAGGAAAAGACCTTGGAGTATGTGAAAAATATGAGTCTTGGCTTCTCCGGAACGATGATCCATCGTGATACCTATGATTCTCAGAGCAATCCTTACGAGATGGATCACTTCGATGCCCAGGAAAGAGTCGACATCGAAGCCGGTGTCCGGGCCAATGTCATTATTTTGTTCGACCGGGGACGTTATCCGAAGTTGCAATTTGTTCCGGGATACAACAAGAATAATATTCCCGCCTTCAGTTTTATCGACGGGCTTAATAGAGAAGTGACGATCACCACGGCTCAGCTTGGCAAATACAATCGTGCCCGGGAATTGGCCCAGCAGGGACGAACCGAAACGGCGAAGAAAGGGCAATCCGATAGGCTTTATGCGGAAGTCATCCAGGAAGCCTCCCCGACCCAGGCGGGCGACCTGTTCGTCGATGGGGTCGGCCGGGTTTATCAAGTGAAAGCTGTTCAGCTGGAGAGTTCTTTGGGCGGCCGCCGCTTCACTTTTTCGCATACCCTGGAAGAAGTGGACAACCCTGCATTGGGACAGACGGTGCCGCGGGGCGTTGAGAAGCGCCGCGAATACGGATTAAAGAACCTTTCTCCAACCACGGCCGCCGAGGTCAAGGAACTGAATTTCAACAATCTTCTGGCGCGCGCCGGACATCAGGCGGCGTCCGCCACGGCCAACAACGATAAAATTGTTGAGGCGAGGGCTTCTTTGGAAAACGCCCTTAAAATTTTTCCGGAAGACCAACGAGCGACCCAAATCAAACAACAGGTCGAACAGAAAGAACGCCAGATCGGCGAGGACAAGGCGGAACGCGCCTTCAAAAGTGATTTAAACAGACAATATGCCGATAAGCTTGCCTGGATTTGGAATGAGGATCTTTCAAATGCGACCAGTTCCGAATTGAATGGCCTTTCGGACCGACTCGGCCAATTTGAAACCAGCCTTAATACTCTTCAGAGACCGCAGAATCTTCCGCCGGAGCGATTCGACCGGGTGGTTGCGGAAGCCCGTGGCCAGCTTCAGAAACACCGTCAAGCCATCGAAACCCGGCAGAACGCATTAAAGAGCAGCGACGATCAAATCCAGAAACTCGAAGCCGTCAGGCAAACGGTGCTTTTGGAAAATTCAACTGAGGGGATCCTGAAGCCATTTGAAAATAATCCGCAGTTAAAAGATGAGGTCAAGGCGATCATCGATTCCGGTGCGGATCGCTGGGAAAAGGCCGCGCAGCTGGAAAAGAAGATCGACCAGTTAAGGGTCCAGGGCCGTCAGCCTTCCCAGCTCGGGAAAGCCCTGGATGTTGAATTCACCCGGGAAACGGCCCGGGCGGTTATTGTGAAACAAAATGAGTTGGAAAATCGGTTGGGACACATGAGCACGCTGGCCCGTTTCCGCGAACAGCTTGAGGATTATTCCACTTTAAAGGATGAGGAAGAAGCCACTGCCGAGATCATGCGGTTGGTGGTGGGCAATAAGGATTCTGAGGCCGCGTTGCAGCTACGCGGCGCTCTGGGACGTTATTTTAGCAACCACGAGACCGATGAGATCGTGAAGAATATCCTATGGGGACGAACCGACCCGCGCTATAGGGGTACAGCCTCCGATGACCACCAGAGGCAACGGATCATCCAAAGCATTTTTGATGCATTTATGTGGCGGCAAGATCCGAGTGGTAACAACCTCGTCAATTTTATCAGTGCCTTACGCGGTCCGGGTGGGGCACAGGAACAATTTTTCGGCCGGGCGTCGGGCTATACCGAGACGGTTTCGATGTCATTCGCCCAGGACACTGATGATTTTATCAACCAAGTTATCGAGGCTAAGGAGATCATAGAGGGACGTTCTCTCAGTGAGGCGGAAAAGGATGAGATCCGTAGCAATCACGGCATACAGGAGGAGCAATCTCAATTTCACACCCAGAAGAGACTGATAGGCGGAGTCACGTTCTCAGAACACCATATAAAGATGATGCAAAGTGGTTCTCTTTTGGGGATAAAGATGGGGCAGAAGACCATTTCCCGGATCATCATGAATCTGGACGCCGGCGGATTCCGGAACCAAACGGCGGCGGCGGTGCATGAGCTGGGGCATCACGGACTTGCGCAAATAACCAATGCCGATCTCAACAATAATAAGCCAGAGCCACAAAATGGCAAGTTGCGTGAGCAGCAAATGGTCGGCGAAGGGATAGCGGAGACTTATGCCCGGGATGGTCTTGATACGCTGGGCGACTATTATACCGATGAGGCCGGAGGGGTGAATCCCATCAAGCAATTGGCAGTAGCGCATCAGGCCGCAACCATTCAAGGCCAAAGCGGCGAAGTTTACAAGGCCAGCCTGGTGGCGGTGACCACGCTGCGCGAGCGGACCGGAGCGGTCAAGTTCCGCGAAGTGGCTGTTCCCGTTTTGGCGAACGGTGGTTCCTTCCTGGCTGCCGATCTGGCGATCGGCAGTTTGGGCGATTCCGTGAATCTCACCCAGCGTCGCGTGCAGGCGGTGCAGGCTAAGTTTAGTGAGGCCAGGGTGCAGCGGGACTTCACGAAAATCGGCCGGATGATCAAATTGATCATGGCGGTTGCGGAGAATAATCCTGGCTTGATGAGAGAAGAGGGTTTGCCCAAGAATGTGCAGGATCGGTTCGAATCTGACAGCGGCCGGTTTGTCGGCAAGTTCATGGCGAACATCGCTGCGATGGACCGGATGATCCCCACTGACAGTCGCCGCTACGACTACAATAATATTGCGAAAGAATTGAAATCCATCCACGACGCCGCCCAGGTCAGTGGCGCCTTACCGAATGAAAAAACTATTCTGGCCAAGCCCGATGAATTCAATTCGGCCCAGGCGGCTCGAGCTGCCGGGATCGCCGACTTGTCCGCCGTAGCCAAAGGCGAAAGCACTTTGGCGAAGGGGGACGGCGCCAGTGTTGACCAGCGGCCCGCCGCCGCGGTCACTTCCGAAAAGCCAAGGGAAATGAAATGGGAGCGAGAGGCTAAGCCCACCGACGGCATGACGGCCCACACCGACTTCAATCGTTTAAAGAATCTGAATGACATGATCGGCAACGAGGGGATGGATTTTGTCATCAAGAATTCCTATTCGAGTGCGGTGGAGGATGTTCAGGGAGGGCTGACATCCAGCGAATTTAGTTCCGAACGCATTGGTGGGGATGAACACAAACAGCTGATTTCTTCCAAACTGGATGGCAGGGAAATTGTCAAAGAGATTCAACAAAAGACCGAAGCTCAGCGCTTTGGCGTGGTCTCTTTGGGGACACAAGCTCTGCCCGCGGAAGCGAAGGACTTTATGAAGGAGAAGGGCGCCGGCTTTTCCAAAGTCGGCAACGAACAGATTTTAATTGTGCCGCTGGCCGAGGGACAGACTGCTCAGGAAGGCATCTACCAGGCAATCGATGATGTCAAAGGCGCTTATGGAGATAAGGTGGCCGGTCTCAAAGCTGATTTCCGAGCCTTGGACTTTTATAAGTTTGACAATGAAATCAATCCGACGCTTTCGATCGGCACCGCCACCCAGCAAGCCGTGGAAAATCAGATCAAGAAAAACCAATTGGAGACCACCGATCCTGATCGAGGGGCTTACCTCGTTGCTACTACTGGTGCGGACAAAGCCAAAGAGAGATTTCAAGGGAATGGAAAACTGGTCGCCGGCGCGAGTCCCGTTGAGGATGCCCGTTTTATTGATCGTCATAAACAAAAGCCGGGAACCGATCAAGAGAAAGAGGAAATCGATCTTTTCAAACATTACCCACAATCCGCTAAGGCCGTTGAGCAATATAAAGAAATCCAGAAATCAGCCAAAACGGGGGAGGTCACGATTTCCGTGCAGGACCTGAAACAATCCGCTTCAACGGCGCAGTCCTCTGCCCCGTCCGCAGAAAAGTCAACGACCATCGTCCATCATTTTGTCGACAACGATCAGTTCAAGGCTAAAATGGCGGAACTCCAGAAAGAAGGACGGTTGCGGGGAGCGTTTCTGATTCAAACGGAAATGGTCTATCTGGCTGAAGGCTCTTCGGATCCAGTTAAAGAGAAATTATTGCCGGTCATTCAAAAGTTTATCGATGCTCCTTTCAAGGATCGCCGCGTTGATACCGCCGGTTCGACGGGTGGTATCAAATTACTCAACACCGCTTTAGGATATACTCCCGCCGACCAAGCGCTGGGATTGTATCGTCATGCTGCCATGGCCAATATGGGCACCTATGACGGGTTTGAAGTTTACATGCTCGAAGGTCCGCCGGCTGGTCCCAAAGTGCTGCTCGTTCCGGTACGGGAAGATACCAAGAAGATGGTGCCCGATGACTTTGCCAGACAGGCGCATGAATTTGCGCAGCGGGTTAACACCGATTTCAACAATGGGAGTGAACTGAAAGGGAAGGTGGACCTGGTCGCCTGGAACAGATTTGAAACGGGCGAGGAAAATATTGGCGAAAAACTTGACAGCATCGATCAGATCCGCTATGTGCATGAATTTGACCGGCCAGAAGCGCTGGCAGAACGCCGGGATTTGTGGGTCACCGGCTATGATGATTATATCCAGCAGAGATTCCCGGAAGTTCAGGAAGAACTGGCCAGAGAGGTGGCGGATGCGTGGGGCCGAACGCGTAACGATGCCTCCGTCCCGGTGGCTGTTCAGGTTCGGGAAATAGGCGCTGGTAAGAACCAGAATTTTGAATGGGCCTCCGCAGTCAGTCTTCAAAGATTGTTAAAACAGAGAGGATACGATTCCTACGTTGGTGGAAGGCAGCAGGTCGTAATCGATGGCCGGATGGTGGAGAAAAAAGATTTTAGCCGGTTTATGCTGAAGCCAGGAATGAAGATTGAAATCACCGACGGCGCAATGGCGGAGCGCGCGCGCGGTGCCGAGGTCACTTCCGAAATGCCGACCGACGGCGCGCAAACAGTTCGCGTGGGCGGAATGTTCCGACGCTGGATGTCTCGTCTGGCCGTTCCGGTTTTGACCACCGTGCTTTCCGGTTCGGCGGATCTGGAGGCGCAGGTGATCGGAGAACCGCCGCAAATCAACTCTCGAGGACAAATCGTTGTAAAAGTATCGCCGCAAATCAACCTTCAGGGCCGGTCGATCAAAGTGGACTGGTACAAAAACGATTCGAAAGTTAAAGATAAGTTGAGCCAACAGGAGCGGAATCAGCTCGACTTGTTCTTGAATCGTCTGCCCCCCGACATGCTCGGCAAGTTCAGTCAAATTCAGGTGCGGAAAAATAAAACTTCCGCAGGTGAGAAATCAGTTTATTGGTTTGTCAGTCATGAAAAAAGCTGGATTTCAGTTCCCGAGCAGGTATTGAAAAATCAGACCAAACCCTCGGCTGCGGACTTTACCGTGACCAAGACGTTTGGGTTGAGCAGAATCATTCCGGAAAATTTTAATCACCAAGACTCCATAGAAGTTGGGGGCCGCCGGATCGAAGTCAAGGCTAACTTTTCCCAGGCTGCGACGCCGATCAATGATTTGAACATCAGGATCCAGGAGTTGATCGAGAGGCTGCCCGCATCCGATCAGAGCGAAGTGGACCAAATTATGATCGATACTTCCGCGGAGGCTGCTGTCCAGAGAAATCAGATCCTTTATTTAATGAAGGACGGCGAGCGGCGCACTCTCGTGGTGCCGCTTCGCTGGCTGACAGGAGATGAAAAAACGCAAGTTACCGGGATCATTGAAGTGATGAGAACCGCCGATCTCACGCCTTCGGGGCGCAGCGAAACGCAGTATGTTCCCGGTTCCAATGCCCGGGAAACCATCCGGTCTTTTGTCAGAGAAGAATTGTCCCGGTCGCAATACATCCAAGGCGCCGTCCGACGTCTTTCGGAATGGAATTCAAATCCCGAGTTGCGACGGGAGATTCCTTCGGCTATCGAAGATTTAATTCGACAGGATAACAAACCTGAGATTGTGATTCGCGGTGTCGAACTTTTGGGACGTCTTAATATTCAGCCGGCTAACCGCACGGAAGTAACCACCCAATTGATTAAAGCGACTAAGGCTGTCGAGCAAAACCAGAGTTTGTTCTTGGAAGGATTGGAGCTTTTGGAGAAATCCGAAGCCCCACTCAACGCGGAGGTCCTGGATATCACTTTGACCGGGATAGGCAACGCGCAGCAAACGACCCAGGGTAGATTGATTTATTTGACCAGCGCCCAAATTCTGAGAGAGAAAATGCCGGTGGTGGCCAGCGATCCCAAGGTCATTGCCAGGCTGGTGGAAGCCGGCTTCAATGAAAATTCTAAGTCCGCTTCTGACGTTTTATTCGCAATGCATCAAAGGAACTTTTCCGAAGCGGCCCGGCAGGAATTAAGCCGGCAGATTCGCGAACGTGTTCAGAGGGAGCCGAAAGATCTGGGCAAGGGCCTGTCGGTTCTGGCCCAGTCCGATCCGCAAGCGATGCTGGGCATGCTGGATGAAAACGATTGGCAAGGCCGGCTTGAACCGAACCAAAAGCTGGGTGTGGTCCAGGAGCTGATGCGAGTCGCTCCGCAGCGGGCGGTTCCCTTCGTGCGGGAAATGGGCGGGGAAGGACTTGAATTTTTGACGGATGTCATTTCTTCAGGCGTGATCGGCGGGGAGAAGACCGGAGAGCTCAATGAGAATTGGATGCCGCTTCAGGAAAAAGCGAAAAAATTCCTCGAGGCCCAGCAACAGGCAAGTCAATCCAAGCCCCGGGAATCTCAGCCTTGGCACAAAAACGTAGCTCAGGCCCCCCAGGAGAAAGCCACGCTGCACCTCACGCAGTATTTGTTCGCCTTGGCGTTGACGAATACTCAGATGAATGACCTTAAGGATTCTGAACTAGGCAGCCTATTCGAACAAATTTCAAGAGCGGTTGTTACCGCCAAATACGATAACGCTGACTCATCGTTGGAATTCGGTCAGAAGCTTATTACCCGGGAAAAGGATTTTAAGCAGTTTATGTCGATACTTGGACATGAGTTGGGGCACAACCAAGTTATTGCTTTGTACAAAAGGTTTGGTCCGGAGGATTACCGGGAAAAAGGGTGGGTTCCCGTTACCAAAGACTTTGGGGTTATCGAAGAATTCGGCGGCGACCTGTTCGCGGCCGATTACATCGACAATGTGATGCAGGGCTGGACGAAACAAGACACAAAGAACTTGGTCAATAGACAAGGATCCTGGCTTTCCAGAATCGTCCGGGGAGAGGTCCTTCAGGCGATGAACCTTAAGCAGGAAACCGAGGAGCATCGTGTCGCCAGAGATTTCTTTGAGCAGATGGAGAAATCCGGACGGAGCAACAAGACCATCATGAAGGGCGCTTTCAAACTCCTCATGCCGCGTATGGACGAGGAGATGACGGCCAATCAATTTAAAGCAGAAATGACTCAGCTTTATGATCGGCTAGTGAAGGATCCGCAGACGAATGTGGATGTCATCATTAATTATGACCAGACCGTAAAGCCGGATTCATCAAAAGACAAGAAAGAGGAGGAGTTTGATCAGGACAAATTCAGATCGGAAATGAAATCCGGCGCCCCGGAAGGCTTCGCCCTATACGCTTCCCATCGGAAATATGGAACTGTTATAGGTTATCAAAACGGCGCAGCGGCAGCCGCAATCCACTTCTTTATATCACCCGCTAGACCAGACAACAGCAAGTTTTTACAACGCGCTAATCGTGAGGCCACGCGGGAATTCTTGGCCTCTCTGGCCGGAAGCACGAAGCAGGCCGTCAAGGATGCTCTGGCCCGTCGGGAAGTCGTAACGGCCCGGACAAATACATCTTCTCTCATGGGTATGAGAGCCAGCGCACCTTTCGACGGGGCTATGGTGGAGGAGCAGTCGAGTTCGAAAAGAAGTTCCTTCGATCCGAACGACAGGGAGAATACGTGGGACGTGGGACGTAACCTGCCCGCCAAACAGGGGACGTGGGACGTATCAGATGCGGCGAAGACGGAGCGCGGGCGCAGTGCCGAGGTCACTTACGAAATGCCTCAACAAACGGTCATCGAAATGGCGCGACAGGCTCCCGCTGATCGGTTGGCGATTATTGGTTTGGGTGAACTCAGTGAGTCACAGAAGAGCGATCTTAAAAATAAGCTGGAAGCCTTAGGTGTGGATCGGCCGATCATCGTGGTTAATGACCAGGAAGAGTTATTCAAGGTTGCTCAGCAATCCAAACAAACCGAAACCAACCCGCCGATTGTGCTGGTCGCTAATAATAGTGTCAACCCTCAGGATGGAAAGGTCCGAGATTTGGTCAGGACCACCAATGCCTGGTTGGGTGGCCACACGACCGATATCCCCCAGCCCGGCGACAATGAAGGCCGTGAAATTCATTCGATGACCATGCCTACGCGGACCTTGACTCTGCAAAGAAGAGAAACAGAAAAATTTGTCCAGCATAATTTCTCTTCGGATCAAGAAGCCATGAAGGTCCTTCGGGGCCTTCCTAATTCCCAATTCGAAGGCGTCGATTATGTATTGGTCGTATCCGATGAGGAGTTTAGCCGGCAAGCAAAAGACCATAACACCTCTGAAGCGGTGATTCTGCACGTCCAGGACCAAGACGGGATCTCATGGGGCGTCATGCTCGTGCCACAATCTGCCGTGAATGAAATCAAAACCAAACATGAAGAAAATCTTTTGAATACGGCGTCCCAGGATTTTGTCGAAAGCGCGACCAATGAGAACGCCTCCTTTGGGAAGGTCTTGGTGGCCGCAGGAGTTCAGGGTTTCAAAGATTTGATGAAGGCGATTCCGGAGGTTCGTTCAGATATTCCTCTGGAACAATTAAAGGAGGATTTAGGCATCGGGCAGCGTCCGCCAATTCGATCGACTCGTCGGGGACCACAGGAACTGGCCCGTCCGCCGACGGGGCCGACGTCCACGAACTTTTCTCAAGAACGTCGGCCCGGTCCCGAGCCGACCGAGTCCAGTTCAGTCGGCGAGGGACGAGCAACGGTTGCCGAACGTCCGACGCCTTCCTCTGTTTTAACCGAAGAATCGCCCGAATTCCAAAAATTTGAAAAGACGTTAATTCCTTTTAAATCCACTCCTCCCGTCGCTGATTTCAATCGCCGTTTGGCTCCCAATATCCTCAAACGACTCGTTCCTTTTAAGACAACATTTCCTTCCTCAGATAAATTCATTACTCCAAGATTCCGGGCCTTGCCTTCGCCAGCCGCGCTGCCGGCGGTGAGAAGTCTTTTGCTAAGCCGGCAAACGGGCGTTGCCGAAGGCCAAATGGCTGACGCTCAAGTCGACGACGCTCTAGTCAGCGCTCCGCCGATGACGGAGCGTATCTCCGACCCGACCAATAACGCCGCCCGTCGATGGACGTATTGGGATCATGCCACAAAAACGCCATTCCTGGAATTAGTGCGGTATAAGGATCAACCGAAACCAACCGCTGAGTTGATGAAGTCTTGGGATCCTGCGTTTCAACAGAGTCAGCTTGATTATGAGCCTAATCAGGCGGAAGTGAGAGGAGAATTCTTAAGTATTCTTGACGATATTGCTACCGGTAAGCTAAACGCGTCAGCCTTTCCCGCGCGCATGGAGGATTTAAACCGAACAGATTTAATGGGAGCGAAAAGACAGCGCTCCTATATGCCATTCAGCTCTTCCTCAAGCCAAGGGCAGGATGTTAAATCGATAGCCGGGAGATACCGGACCTCGGCTCCGGACGCCGCCGAAGATATCCAGAAACATTGGAATAACCTTTATGGTAATCTGCAGGAATTTGTTCGGATGTCGGGATCGGGAGATTATTCTAGAGAAGAAATTGTAAAACATATTGCCGAAACATATTTGCAATCGATCAAGATTGAATTTTCTGGGGCTTCTTCCACTAAGATGGGTTCGGCACTTCCTTTTATCAGCGGTAATAATTCCATGTTTATGAATATGGCCAATGGAATGTTGCGTTTGTCGGACGTAGAGTCTGGGATTTCGCATAAGAATCTCGACGACTATGCATTCCGTTCGGCCGGCAGAGAGTCCGGGATTAATGAATTTTTGCAAGAGGTGAAACTCGCAAATCCCGGCTTGGATTTTGAAGAGAAAGTTAGGGTTTATGCAGATGCCGCCAGCGTAACTCCTCCCGATAAAA
The DNA here is from genome assembly GCA_023247725.1 of Candidatus Omnitrophota bacterium. Lineage (GTDB taxonomy): Bacteria > Omnitrophota > Gorgyraeia > Zapsychrales > JAHFFX01 > JAHFFW01. The sequence continues at coordinate 107,564 of JAHFFW010000002.1, forward strand.
ATGCGCAAACAGTTTTCCAACGGCCGACGATAGAAAAAACAAGCACAAACAATTCAGCGAAGCCGGATGCCGCCAGCACGGACCGCGAGCGTGATAAACAACGGCGGATCATGCGCGAAGATCCGCAATTTTCGATATCGAATGCCCAAGCTCGTATCCAAGAGAAGCCCGGCGTTCAGATGAAGATTCCGGTGGGAGAATTCAGCGTGGAATATGTGAACACACCTCCTGCTCAAACATCTCCTTCCACGATTTACTTGTTGTCGCTTTATCTTAGTCTCTCCAAGGTGCCCACCCGGGACGGGGCTTTTCATATGATGGATGTATATGGAAAAGACTGGGCGACGGAAAATCCTCGCCAGGTAAAGACCGAGATTGTTTCTAAATCTGCAACGGAATGGGTTGGAAAGACCCAAGAAGAGGGATGGGAAGTCGGACTCCCTGGAGCTGTGGCTCAAGGGGTAGCGGATACGGATCTTACCGGAAAGACGGTCTTGATTGCTGGATTTGGCGACGGGATTCAAGCCATTTTAGCGAAGAAAAAAGGTGCGAAGCGGGTGATCGCTGTTGATAACAATGCGGCGGTTTTAGATTTGGCTCGTGAAAATACGCGCTTGAACGGCATGGGAGGCCAGATCGAATTTAAGACGGCCTGGGCCGAAGACTTGACGCCGGATGAGATCGGACCCATCGATGTTCTGGTGGCGAATCTGCCGGGAAGAGTAAGTCAGGAAGTTGTTCCCCCCATCCTAAAGAATTTTCCTGATCTGAAGCAATTGATTTTAGGAGGCGGCGCCGGGGATTTGGTGGCTGGCAAAACTTATACGGAAAAAGAACTTAACGACCAATGGAAACGCCACATTCCGGATGCGCTTCATCAAGCGATCATCAATCAAGGATTTTCCGAAGATCAGACGTATTCCTTTGAGCAAGAGGACGGAAACAGGCTCGCCCATCGGTATGAACGTCTTGCATCTGCGTCGGCGGATGCGGCCTCCGTGAATCCGAGCGACGAAGCGCGCCGGCTGTTGTCTGCCCGGGATCCGGATCGATTCCAACGGCAAACCCCCTCGGAAATGGTGGAAAGAATCGGTGTGGTTAATCGTTTTGAACTTCTTCCGCAAAGACTCTTCGATGAACCGACACGCATCCTTAGTTATCTGAATCGGCAAAGAACAGTGGAATTCCAGCGTTATACCGTCGAAGAGCTGGAATTGATGGCCCCGCAGCTTACTGAGGATCAGGATTGGCAGCAGCTTAAATCGGGACTTGACCGAGGGGAAATGATCCAAGTCACCGGTGTCCTGGCCGAGAAGGTTGTCACTCATTTGGAGGCGAATCGGCTGAACAACTTGGCCATTGATGTGGTTCGAGAAGCAATCCGGAGAAATGGTGTGGTGGATTTAAAAATTTCTATCCCATTTTTGGAAACGGTGGGCGTCAGTAAAGATCCTCAGTTAAAGCAGACCGCCGATGAATTGATTGACGTGCAGGCGCGCGCCTTGGGCACTCCGACGGAACTCCGGGATCAAATTAAGGATACCGTCAAAATCATCCGGACCCCACCACTAGATTCCGAACAGGATTCCCGCAATCGGGCGTTTCTTACGTTATCCCGATTGATCAACGACCTTAAGGCCAATGCAAAACTGGAACCTGAAGAATATGCCTTGCTTGGAGATCATTTTTTCAATTTGGGGATTATGTTGAGTCCCAAAATGGATGAGATTCCAATTCGGGATAAGGCCCACTTTGACCACCTTATGATCGACGATGGAAATCTGCAATACCTCGTAGATTCGAAAATTGTAGATGGCCTTGCTTCCGTAAATGCGGCCCAGGTGACCAGTTTTGACGACATGGTCAACCACCCGCAGAAATTGCTGCCTGTCCTGGAAGAGGCCGCCGCGGCGGTGGCTCCAGAGAGTCTATATCAAATGGCTCACGATATCGTGAACACTCAGTTGTCCGGTCTGGCAGAGAAATTAAGAGCAGGTCTTGCCGGAGTTTTGGGCGAACTGCATATAAACCCCCTGGAAAGAACGGATATCATCCTAATTAGTTCGGAAATGCAAGGTGATGAGATTCGTCAACATATCTCTGCAGAAACCGCTCATATGCTGGCCCGAAGGCTCACGTCTCCTATGGAACAACCCCCGGCAGCTTTTCTGGAGGCCCTTGTTGAGAATCGGCCAATGAAGGACACGGATCCTGGCGTAGATGAGGCCTATGAGGCGCTTTTGCAAGACTATCTTGGCTATAAGGAAATACTAAGCCCTGCCGAGCAGGAAATCATATCACATATTACCCGGTCTCTGGATCGCATGAGCGACGCCGAATTGAGCCAGGCGTTGGAGCATTACTCGATTAGTGAGGAGGAACAAAGATTTAGAGAGACTTTCGGGTTTGCTCAGGATACGCATCCAGTGGATGCCCGGTATAGCCGGGTCACCAATGCTGCCCGCAACAGCGAAGTTGTGCTGACCGATGTTTTTGAGAAAATGGGTTATTCCGAGCCCCGCAAAATGGCCAGGGAATTTTTGGAGCAAGATCCGCGTTATATTTCCCATGCCGTAGGCAGGACAATGGGAAACCGAATGGAAGATAAGGTGGATAAGGTCGGCGGGGATATTAAGCTTGCCATTCGGATTGCCGGAGACATGGCGCGGGAGGCCCCGGAATCCTTGCTAGACCATCGGGATTTTGAAAAAGAATTCAACCGCCGCGCGGACGATCAAGATTATGTGGCCCGCCTGATTAAAGAAATTGCAGCCAGCGATCGCGAAGTGGCGCTGGTTCCGGCGTTCACCGCCGACAAGGCCCAGATCGGCACCCCAAGCGACAAAGATCATAAAGTTTCCTGGGAGCAGGAACCCAATCGCGAAGCCGCTGTGGCGCGTTCCTCTCAACAGAGTGATGCCGCTCAGGTGAACCCCAGAGAAGAAAGTTCTCAATCGAATGAACGGACCCCGGAGAGGGATCAGGTGCTGAATGAAAATGGGGAAGACAGCGTTCATGTAGGGGGTCTTCTTGCTGCTCCGCACCGGGCGGTGAATTTGCGAAGTTCATTGATTAATCTGTCCAGGCAGGCTGATGCACAGCCAGACTTCTTCAGTTCGGTTCTGAACAATACGGAAAAAATGACCGTGCATCCGGAAACCGCTTATGAATTCGTGAAGTGGATTACGCAAACGAAATACGATGTTAATAAATTGCCAAAGATCTCAACGGCGATTCAAAAGATAAGACGATCCAAAGAAACGATCAAGGATTTACTTTCCGGTGAAGATTCGATCGTGAAGGTGCGGATGGCAGCGGAGATCATGAAGTCGGCCCAGTCGGGCGCGAATCAGAAAAGTTTTAAGGACCTCCTTAAGTATTTTGGAGAATTAAAGCAATCGGGCGTTCTTAAATCCGAGGATATTGAGCGGGCCATTCGGCTCGTCGCAGGACACAATCCAGCTCAGTTGATCGCGGCGGAGGCCACCCGAACCTATTCTCAGGAGGACAATATGCCGGCCCTGCGGGAGTTGGCCGCCAGACATAAGGGAGAAATCCAGACGATCCCGCAAGCGGATCTGGTTGCGGATGCGAACCGTGAAAAAGGGACTTTGATCGTTGGAGGAGAAGGCAGTGGCAAATCCACGCTGACTTATGCCCTGGTGAAGAAAGGATTTAATTATGGCGGGCAAGGCATGGATATGCTGCGGACCGGTTCTCATCTGATTGCCGGCGTGAGCCAAGAGACTAGGTCCTATCCTCTCGAGTTTCGTTCCGGTGAGGCGGAGCCTGGCGATCTCACCCGGGATCGTCCGGTCGAGACCATTCCGACGGCGCCTCGATTCGTGCCGGTTAGAGTGATCGTTCAAATGTTGAAAGCGCCTCAATTAACGAAACCGGAGACGACCATTCGTAAGGCGACGGATACCGAAATCGCCGGATCCAGGGTTGCTGAGACCTGGAATTCCCTGAATCGTCCGTCGGTCGATTATCTGGTGGAAGTCCGGATGCCAGAAAAAGTGACCGATGAACAGATGGCGGTGGTCGCCCGCGATATCATGCGCGCCGACGCCGCGATGGCGGTGAGATCGCACAATGAGGATTCCAATCCTTCCTATAAGCCCACGAACCAGACGGCCCAGACTAGGCCCTTTGACCTTACCGAGTTGACCAACCAAAAGATGGCGCTGCGGGATATCGAGCTTCAGAATTTGAATTTCCGGCCGCGGCGGTACGATGACCGGCGCGACGGGATGGTTGATTTCAATTTAAGCAGCGCGATGAATGACCAAAATCTTTCTGAACCTGCCGATGAGATTCCGCTTGCCGAACATCCGACCCTAGGCCTGGTCGCGCTGGCGCAAGTGGATCATTTTGTTATGGTGGAAGCCAGTCCCAGTCAAACTATCGGAATTTACTCTCAGGAACATGTGATCTGCCTGCTGGGCGATATTCGTGCGGAAAAGGTCTATGCGGACGGCCATCGGGAGACGATCGTTATTGGACACGCGCACATCAATCCGAACTCTCCAGCGGACCGCAGCGGCCAGAAGGGGCCGGCCTTCGCCAAGTTTGAGAGAGTTCTGGACTACCTCGGACAAACGCATCGTGACGCCTCGGGCCAAGAGTTCAAATTCGAAAACATTCAGATGGCTCTGGATATGGATGGGGAGTTCCGCGGCCTCGGTTCCAGAGAAGCGATTCTCGAGGCGGTCCGCCAGCGGAACATCACGGTCGTGGCTGAACGTGTCCGTGACCGGAATAATCCCAAGCAGGAGGAAGCCGATTCCTTTGTCAGCGCGCGCTATGCGGTCGTCGGCCATCATCCGGAGAATGACCGGACTTACGATATCCATCCGGTTATTTGGCAAACTGCCGCTAACGATGCGGGGAGTACCGAACGCAAGCAGTCTATGTCTTTGACTACATCGGCGGATCTGAGAAGGATTGCCGAAACGCGACAGGCCGAGAGGACCCACCTTGCTGGTTCAGTGATAGCGGCCTCAAGCCAGCGCCCGCAAGAAATTATGGCGGCGTTCGACGCCGCCTCCGTCGGCGTGCCGCGCGAGGCCTGGAAAATCACCTCGGAAGTCGAAATCTATAGAGAGCAGATCGAGCGTTATGCGAAGATAAGAGATTCAATCGCTTCCGGAGATCTGAAAGTTAACCAGCAATTAGTCGGGACGATTTTGGGCGCCTTCCAGAAAGCCAGGGCCGAGCAAGAACCCACCGTCAGTGAATTGACCGATCTGCTGCGATTGGCGGCGCAAAAGAATTCAGCTGCCGTCCCGGCGGCGGAGGCGAAACTTGTTATTGCTGAGGCCGAACGGCAGGCGAAAGTCCAACTGGTGTCCCCCATCGCGACGGCTAAACCCGCGGCCAGCGTGTCGGCGCCGGTCCAGCTTTCTTTGTGGAACGAGGAGCCACCACAACCAAAAGCCGAGCAGTTATCGCTGCTGGATTTCCGGGAGGGGATAGAGTTAATGAGGCTATTCTCTCGAAAAAGGGACGTGGATCGCCAAGAGATCTTGGACACCGCGCAACGGATCCTCAGTCGAGAGCAGTACCAAACTTTTGTCAGTAGGATTGTTCCAAGAGTCGACCAATGGGCTGCTGGGAATTTTAAAAGGGCAAATTATAAGCTCGTCTATGATGTCCTTACGGATATGGTCAATCGGAAGGAACCGCGGAGCGAATATGAATATATCTCCGATGAAGACATCGCAAATACTCTCAAGATCCGCAGAGATTACAAGGAAAAATTGCCAGGAATTCTCCAAAGCACCTTGGAATCGGAGAGGACGAGATTAAAGAAACTGGGCGTGGTTGGCGTGGAATTGATTGGGACCGCTGCTCAAGATCTTGAGACATTGCAGGTAAATTTTTTCTCGGCTCTTCATGATGCGTTCGGGAAAGCGGGAGATATTAAAGAACTCATTCCTACCGTGCCCGCAATTCCTGGCGTTTCTCCTGTGGTCATGGTTTCTGATGCTCCGGTGGGTATCAGGTTCTTGTTGCCTGACGCCGCCTCCGTCGGCAGCCAGCGCGAGGAGAAGGAAACGACTTCCAAGACGGAAACCGACCGGCCGGATTCGGTCTCTGTCGGCGCGCCGCAGCGAGAAGCTAGTCATATTGCCGATCGGGATGAACTTCCGGGTTCACCCAAGATCCCTCGGAGATCATTTTTTACTGCGATAGCGGCGCCTTTCGTTTTGGCATCATCGGGGATCAGGGACCGTGCCCAGGATACTCGGGAGCGGCTGCGAGAACAGGTGCAACGTTTGCGCCAGGCCATGGAGCGGTTTAACAACAACACTAGAGCGATAAACAGCGCCAATACCATGGCTTCGGCTCTTCAAAATCGAAGATTAGCGGACAGCTATTCCCAGGCGACCAGAGAAATAGGATCAAGCAAACTGCTGGATAACGATATGGTACGCACCAGCCGGGATGAACTCGTTATTTCCGTGGGTGATCATTTTACTGAGGTAGGGCCTAACGATCAGCTCCTGATCATCATCTCCGGGCCTGCGGCGCAGATTTGGAGTGTCGTTCCAGGACTGGAGAATGATCGGCAGGTCCGTTATGTGCCGCTGACGGTCGACCAGGGCCTGAACAATGAACAGAATATGCGCGAGCTGATCGACATCACTCGCTATTGGGGATATTCGGGCCAAAGGCCATTGGAGGATTTTTATCGGGATCGTCAGAGAGAAAGTACAGATCGACGGGTTTTGATGGTGGGTCTGGAAGAATTTGGTTCCGGGCCCCGGCAGGACCGTAAAGAGCAGGCCGTTAAGCAGTTGGATGAGCTGATTAAGGACTACAATCCGTCGAGCATCCTTTACCTCGTCAATCAGACCGATCCGAATGGGCTGGTGAATACGATCCGCGGGCAGCGACAAGCCCCCAATTCCATCGAGGCGTTTCTTGCCAGGCAGTACTTGAAAGGAATCAAAATCGGGGTCAACAATTTTAACCGGCCGTTGGGAGACCTTTATTTTGCGGAGCCGGGGGGAAGATTCAGGTTCGCCCCGGAGACGCCCTACCAAAAGCCGCGCTACATTCAAATACCGGCGTCACAAAGAAGGATTGCGAGAAGAGACGCGTTCAAACTAGCGATCCTCGATTTGGCAAATGTCGATCGACAAGAGCAAGCAAGGATCCGTTTCGCCGAACCGAATACTGCTACGCAGGCGACGGCTCGCTTTAGTGTTCCTTCCGACTCCGCGATGGCGGAGAAGGCGACAACGAACGGATTGCCAGAAGATGCGGATCTGAGGAGGCGTGCCGAAGAGCGCACGATTTCCGAAAGGCCGACGGTGGAACAAGCCGGCGCCCGGATGATTCAACCCACCGACCTGTCCGGCGTAGCCAAACGCGCCGTGCCTGCCGGCAGGCAGGAAAGCAATTCGGCGAAGCCGGACGCCGCGATGGCGGAGCGGCGTGATGGTGAGTCTCTGCCCATTTCCGAGAGACCGTCGATAGATCAGGAAACCCCGACCAAATTCGACATTCACTTTGCCTTCGATAATTTTCGTAAGCTGCCTTCGCATGTGCGGGAAATCTCGGATCAAATTGGGCAATCCGATATTGTGGTCGTGCAAACTCCCGAAGTATTCGACGAAATTTTTAATGCGGTTTCTCACGGCCTGTCTCCTGCCGAGGGGATGACGGCCATTCAACAGAAGGCTCAAGAAGAAAGAATTCAACTCAATTTGGATTCACCCCTGAAGGCCTTACTCACGGCGATCCATGGGTCCGGGAAAACCATTGTAGGTAATCGTCTCCCCAGTGACCGGATTCGGTCCTCGAATGAGGAAGCGTTTACCGAAATTACCCAGGCGCTGAACCGGGGTATCACCAGAGGCGACATGAGAAGCGCGGTCAAGAGTTATAAAATACTTACCGAAAAGATGGGTGCGGCGACGGCGGAGCATGGCAGAGACATGGTGGCCACCATTCAAAAGGTTCAGCAGCAATTTCCCGATAAGAAGAAGATTTTGGTCATCGACGGGCAATCCAATACCGCCCCCTACATGAATTTGACGCTCAACCAGGATCTATCCTCCCAGCAGGGTGTTGCTCAAATCACGCGGGAATTTTTGGATAATCCTACAACTCCGGTGGTGTTCTCTCTGGACGACGCCCTCAAGTGGGATATCGCATTTCAGGAATTGAAGATTAAGCCGGCAAAAGAGTTGAGCGATCAGGACGTCATTCCGGCGCTGGTTTCATTGATATTGGTGAATTCCATCCCCGAGTCTCAGAGAAGTGAAATCGATTTTGCTGGGATCAACAAAATCGCCATAAGAATTGATTCGATGGATAAGCTTTCTGGACTGCAGCGGGAAATGCAGGCGCATCCGATAACGAGTCACGAAGATTTCCAGAGTAGAGTTTACTTCTGGCTGGTGAAGGGAGATTTTGCCAGACCAATGGAAATTAAGCGGGTTCTGGGTTTTGACGCCGCGATGGCGCAGCGGCGCAAAGAAGATTCGACCATTTCTTATGAACCGACGCAGACAGAACAAACGGCCACGGCCCGGCACTCCGACGCCGCGATGGCGGCGCGATTGCAAAGCCGGGATTTAACGACCGCCGATCCGACACAGGATCAGTCGGCAGTTATTGCGAGCCGCGCGATTCAAAACGACCTTGAGAAGGCTTTACGGGCCATTGGGCATATTTACAAGTCTAGTGATTCTGAGGCGCTTTCTAAGATGTCCTTGGATCTCGTCAAGAGCGCAGTTTTCAATGAAGTTTATGGGGCGTCGCCAGATCATTTTATTGCCGCACTTTCTCTCGCGGAGTCGCCGGCCCGCAACTGGGCTACCGCTTGGTTAAGGCAAAGATATAATGCTTACGGTCGGACTGAGATGTTCCGGTATCCTTCTCAAGACAGGGAATTCGAAGTCGCTTTAGGTACCCTGGAACAAAAGCCGGCGCCGTTTAAGGCTGTATTATTGGGTTCATCAAACGGAGATGACCCGGTGACCAAGGCCTTGACTATGGGGGATCACCCGAACTTGCAAGGGCGGCGCATTGATGTGGTGGGTGTCGACATCAGTGCTCAGGCGATCGCGAAAGCAAAAGAAAATCTGCAGTCAGGCAAATTCCGGATCGATGCGGAATATATCCAATATCTTTTCGAGTACGAAGGTTTCAATGCGCTTCCGGAGGCCATCAAGAGCAGATTGGCGCAGGGCGGAGATGTCTCCGAACAGATCAACAGCTGGATCGCTGAGCGGTTGCCCGCCTTGCAACAGGAAATCCGTTTCGTAGAAGCCAGTATTCTCGAGGAAGCGTCTTGGAAAGAAGTCCGAACTGCCGATGCGGTATTCATCAACTCAATTTTGTATGAAGTTCCTAAGTCGGCTCAAGCTGAGTTTTTCGAGGGTCTGAAGAGAAACATGAAACCCGGAGCTTTCTTATTCTTATCGACCGATTACTTTAGGGATGGCGAGTTTGAAAGTAGTTGGTTGGATAAAAAAGCTTATGGGGTCTATCAGGTCAAAGATGCCGCGATGGCGCAGCGGCGCAAAGAAGGTTCGACCACTTCTTATGAACCGACGCAGAGAGAACAATCGGCCACGGCCCGGCACTCCAACGCCGCGATGGCGGCACCGCGCGAGAAAGAATCGACAACTTCCTATAAACCGACGGAGAGCGAATCATCGGCCGTGTCCGCGAGTCGTTTGGTGAAATTGACACCATCTGGTATCCTGAAATTCGCGGCCAGAGTGGCGCCGACGAGGGACTTGCGCGAGCGCGTCATTCAGGGATTGGGCGCGAAGGCCTTAGCATCGTCCGCACCGGCGACTAGGGCGCTGCGCCGGCTGGCTCAATCGCAGCGGCCGCAGATAGCGCAACCGGCTTTTGACCAATTGCTGGCCAATGTCCGACAGGGCCATTACCGTTCAGTTGAAGAATTGGTGAACCTGGCGGAGCAATTTAGGGTCAGCGATTTAATGAAGGAATTTTCGCAAGCCACGATTGGGCTTGGTGTGGCCGGGCTCGATCGACAGCAAACTATTTCCGACCGTCATTGGTCTCAAGTTCTGGGTACTGGAAGTTATGGCCACAGGGATCATATTTTATGGCTCGCGGAAAATGTTACAAATGATCCTCGAAGACCGCAATTGGCCGAGGCCACGATGAAAGCCCTCGAAACGCTGGCCTTAAGAGGGCATCCCGATGCGATTTCGGCGTTGAGTCAAATGGTCAATTCATCTCATCCACAACAAGCCGAGCGGGCGCAAACCGTCCTCGCGATGGCGGCGATCAGCGGACACCAGTTGGCTCAATATGAAGTGGCTAATAAGGTTGAAGGCGACCCATTCATTTTAGAAAGAGAAGAATTCATGCGGGCTAATAGAGCTGTGGCCCAGATCGTGACAGAAATCGTTTCGGATCGCCGCAAATTGACTTATCAGGAGGATGAAGTGAATCGCCGGGGTGATTACACGGGCAGAAAGACGCCCCGGTTTGACCAATCGGTCCATCGAGATCTCATGGAGCAGATTAAACGTGCCATTGTTCACGGAACGCCGCAGGGCCAGGCGCTCGCCATTCAAGCCTTGGAGCGCAGCGGCATCCTGGAGGACCCCTCTGAATATTATTATTTTCATTTGGAGCCGGTCGTGTTGGCCGCTGCGGCAGGTTCGCAGCCGGCGATTGATTTGTTGGGGAAGGAATTGGCGCGGCAGGGCGCGAGATTAGAACAGGATTACTACCGGAGTAGAGAAAATGATTTCCGTTTGAACAAACAATACGATCGACAGAATTGGGAAAACATTCTGGATTTATTTGCCGTGGGGATGCGATATCCGCAATTGCGGGGACAGGTCTTGCCAATTCTGGAGAGGGCGATTGCACGCGGCGATGAGAAGGCCTTTGCCCTGGTTCGTGACAGCATCCGGGCGTTATTGTCTGACTCCGCGAGTGTCGACCGGCAAAAGAATCTGCCCATTCCGCTGGCGGATGACCTAAGCACGATATCCGGCAACCCGACGGAAGCGGTCGCCTGGGTGAAGGCAAATGAAGCAACCCTCAAATCCGACCGTGAGATTCCACCGGGCGCCATCCGGTCTCCTCCGACGGAACGACGCGAAGCCTACGCCATTGATAACACGATTCCCCAAGAATATATGGACTTACGCGATCGTGATGACGTTCTTCAAGCAATTCGTAACGCGGCCGATGTCGTACCCCAGCCCCAGCCTGCTGAAACCATTGCCCAATCAAGAAGTGTTCCGCGGATTGAGCTGCCACCATTTCGAGAAAATCCTCAACGGATAGAACTTCCGCCCTTCCGCGAAGACTATCAACCGCAAAGACCACCCACATTCCGTTCTGAAGAACCGAAATTTTCTCAATGGACCAAGTGGTTGGTCAGGGTTGCGGGCGTTGCTACGGCTCTTCTCGCGTTTCAATTGAATCAGGAAATACAACCGCCTCCGCAGTCCCCGCAGGGACAAGTTGTTCCGCCAACACCAGCAGATATTGCCAAGAAACGGGAAGAACTCCGACTCTTCAGTAAAATTCCGCCAGCACCGTCGACAAAACCCGGTACGAGTACGAACGGTCCAACAACATCCGAAAACAAGACGAAGGAACCAGGCGCACCTTCTTCTACCCCAGCCGAACGTGGCCAGCCGTCTCCCGGGGTCATTACCCCGCGCTTACCGTTGCCGGATGGTGTCTTTCCAGAGGTCAGAAGGATGTTTCCACAAACTCCGGGACAAGAAGGGCGAGGACCAACTTCTCCTTCCCGGCCTCAAGAACCTTCTTCTCAAGAAAGGGAACAAACTTCTCCTTCCCAGCGCGGCGCGCCTTCTCAGGGAGCCGGCAATCAACAAGGGACACCGGCTACCGGTGACATCGTGATCCTGCCCGTTCGGCCTTTGACCCCACAAGAACAATTGTTCTTGAATTTATTCGGGCTTGAAAAGAAACAGCCCGAGAAACCTTCGGACAGCAGAACTCCAGGCGTTGGGGAGGGGCGGATCGTCATTGGATCGATGGAATTCAAGTTTCGCCTGCCCACGATCAGCCGCGGTGACCGCGGTCCGGCGGTGCGGACGCTTATGCGAATTCTGAGAGTGGTGTTTGACGGCGAGGATGGCATTCGGTCTCTTGCGGGCAAGACGAATCCGCTCACTGGCCGACCTTATGATGAGGAGTTTGCCCGTCAAGCCTTACAGCTATGGCAAACAGCCCGTCGAGACAGCGAATCTATTGAGGAATATACCGCCAATGTGGAACGAGCGATTGTCGCCCTCCAAAACGCATTCGATATTAGAGAAGACGGTGATGTAGGGCCCGAAACCTGGAGTTTACTCGGTGAATTGCTGGAAGCATACCAGCGCCTCATAGAAGAGCGCCAGAAACCGCGGCAAGTCGCTTCTCTGGAAGGTTCGATCAATACGTTGTTGGAGTCCATGGGAAGTCCGTTTCGAGTGCCGTCCAATACGGATCAATCCACCGATGCTGCAAAGCTGGAGACCCGACAGGAACAAGATTCCACAGTTGCAAGACCCACGGAGCAATCCAAAGCCCAAATGATTCCGTCCTCTGATGCCGCGAGTGTTACTTCGAATGAAGCGGATCGCCAAGAGGATCGAATGGGTAAACCTGATCAGTTGAAACAGGGTATTTCTACACCCAAAGATGAAATAATTGAGCCAGAGTATAAAAAGTCGCCTTTAAGAGGGTTTGCCAAGATGTGGAATCAGTTCCGAAATAGAAGGCTGGTGCCTTCCAAATCTTCTACAATTGGACCTCATTTTCCGACGATCTCCCCCACACTATTGCAAATATTCCATCTTAGTGCCTTACCTTCCTCTAATAATACGCCGGTTGGAACTGATGAACGCGATCGTGGTTCAAAGAACGGCGCGTTGCCAGCACCCCCAACCCTTCCTGCCCCATCGGAAAGCACCTTGCCTGAGCCGCCAGGCAATAGTGGATCAAGTGGTGGTTTTGCGAAGGCAACCAGCGCTATTGTTCAGTACGTAAAAAGCCTAGCCTCTAAGGATGAACATCTAAATTCTGAAATTATCAATAAAGAACAGGAAAAAGGTAGCCAATGGGAGCGTCTTGCCTCCCGTAAGGACCCAACGAGCAAATCAGGCGTTGGACCTTGGAACATTAGAATGCTGTCCGCCATTTCCGCAATGGCGCAGACAGCAGTTAGGAATGTAGGAGCGCGGATAACAAAAATTGGAAGCAGTGTTGTCAATGCAGTTAGCAGTTTCTTTGTAGCAGAAGCATACGCAGCAGAAGTAGCAGGTAGTGAAGTAACACGTAGCACTGTTCTGAATGCAGCAAAGCAAGTAGGTAATGGACTCAATTTGGCTGAAAATAGTTCCGGCAACGGGGCTGCTAAAGCTGAAGAGAGATCCTTATCGGTGGTTCCCGGAGTGCGGCGAACGACAGTTCGTGCAACCGGTAGTAGGGTAGTGAATGTAGAACCCTCTAATCGCAGTTTGGTTAGAGTTATCGTCAAGTTAGCACAGGCAGTAAAAGCAGTAGTCAGAAGCAGAAGTACGAATAAGCAGTATCGCTCTGTCTATGGCAATAAGGTTGCTGAAACCGGATCTGCCATTGATGAAAGTGCAGTAGAAACACCGAAGTATCGTTCTCATCGCATCATCGGTAATGCGGTTAGTTTAGTTGAAGCCGGTGCCCGTTACACGGTAGCGGCCATAGCTCAGATTATCCGCAATTCCAAGGTTCTTAGAGTGTCTGTTCGTAAGAATGGACAATTTAAGAATAAAGCCTTAGATTCCGAGATCGATGGCAGTAGAAGTAAAGCTCAAGCCGTAACGTTAGGCTTTGAGCCGTATCGTTCTGGTAATAGAGAAGCAGGTAATAATCTCCGGTTCGCAATAGGTCTGGTCTTGGCGAAAGCCGTGACTGGAGCTAAAGCTGACTTGAGAGCGTTATTGAAGGTTCTTGGAGTTTATCTCGCCGAAAGGCTGGAAAAGGTCCGAGAAAAAATCTTTGGTTTTGCTGGTTCCCTCAAGGTCCGTATCAATCGAGTTGGGGCGAACGTCGGCCGGCAGGCCAGAGAGGGTTCTGACAAGCGTGTCAGCCATGGCACGGCTGCAGTCTTTACTGGCAAGTTCAGCAGTGTTGCAAGTAGGGTAATTGCCCTAGCAATAGCTAGGATCTTTACGTTACTTACAGTTCTTAGAGTCCGCCTGGCAGAAGTAATCAAGGTACAGGCTGAAGCTGAGAATAGCTTCTTGGAGTTTGCACTCTCTACCTTTGATAGTGGTAGAGTCGACGCATTAGAGACTTCAAGAGACACTGTTACTAGTCGTAGAGAAGATGAACGTGGTTCTCAGCGTAATGTTCCAGTGGTGGAAGCAGTGGAAACTGCTGAAGCACTGGCATCTGAAATTCTCGGAGTGCGTCAAGGTGCTGAAAAAGACCGAAATGCGACCGGGAATTCCGACGTTACCGGGAACGTAATTCTTGCTCAGCAGGATCGTTCAGTTGGTGGAACTGGCAACGAAGTCAACCTTGCTGAAGCTGTTAACGTTAACGCCCTCATGGGTGATCGAACAACAGCCGCAGCAAGCAGTGCTTCCAAGCCTGAGAATTTCGGAGTGCGATTGGCCAAATGGCTCAACGTGATCCGAGAGTGGTTTTTGAAGACTGTCCCCTCGAGCCTAAACAGGATCGAGGTTAAAGCTTTAAGAACCAACCGCAAGACCACCAATAAAAATGTAGCTCCAATTGTCAACACTGAAACGAATACGTTCGTTTCAGTGGCTTTGCAAACTCTGTCTGTCAAAGTTCGCAATGCAAGAGAACTTTGGCAACGGAGAAAGTCTGTTTCTGCAGTCCAAGAGTTGATCTCTACTCAGATTTCCAACCTACGTCGTCTCATTCAAACCCTCAAAGAATTCGCTAACGTTCAATCAGTTCCTAACCAAGGAGGATTCCCATGGACAAGAATATTCGTTTTGACCATTTTGTTGAATTCACTAAGAACGACTGCCTCTTTTGCGCAGGCCGTCAACCGGGCAGCAAACGTCGAAGTTTATACCTCATCGTTAACCACACCGGCCGGGTCTATGAACGACATTTTAATAGCTGGCGCCTTGTCGATTCTGATGCTGAGTCTCATATTCGCCGCGAGGCCGAGAGCGCCAAGCTCGGAGGTGTCCCGTGTTACGTCACACACAGCCACTTCAGCAATTAATCCTGCCGCAAGTATTCTTTCTGCCGCTTCATTAAGTAATCCTCATCGTGTAACGATTGATCAATCATCCATGTTTGATTCTGCCCAAGTTGAATTGCTCCCCAACATTCAGGCCCAATTGGCCTACCTGGCCTTGAATGGTCAGAATGCAACCTCGCTGATCGATACCATCCTCACTTCAGAAACCGGAGACACCACCCAAGCCGAAAATCTCCTTCGGCAACTTCAACGTAATGCCCAAATGAGGCCTAGCGATGATGTGTTAAAGCCGTTTATTCTGTCGAGAGTCCACAGCATTAACCTAAAAAATCCGACCAGCAGCGACTTGAAATATATGATTTGGGCTTCCCGGAGAGGTTACCGTTTATCAAATGAGATGCAGAACTTAGTTGGCCGGGCCACAACCCTAATTGATGATGACGAAATGATGAAGGATTTGGCCGTGCAGATTTTGCCCTTTATGCGGGGTGCAGCGACCGAGCGCTTGGTCGATGTGCTCCGCCCCGAAGGTGTGGTTCGTTTCCTGGCTAGCGATACCATGCGTATCGTAGGCATCCAAAGGGGAGAGGTTTTGCCGGAACGTGAAATTCTCGAAGTCATTGCGCTCAGAGTCAAGCGGGGTGTTTATGATCGAGATGCCTTAAAGGCGGAATTTGACCGGCTTTATTCCAGTGATTCTCAGCAGAATTTATTGGAAGGCATCTTTGACCGGAATATGGATCGTTTGGAAGCTCTGGCGAAGTTGCTCGAGGAAGATGAAGAAGATAAAGAACAGCAGCGCATCTTCTTCAAACCGGAAGATGACTTGGTCGGCTTGACGGTGCGTTTGCGCGAAGCGACGGTGGTGCAAGATGAGGACGCGCTTCAACCTGGTCACCAATTCGACCAAGATTTATTGCATCGCCGCTTAAGGCGGGAAGGACAGCTGGAAATTCATGACCTGGAGCGGCAATACAGCGAATCCCTCAAAGAATTGGACAAAAATTATGCCAATCGTCACACCAATGACAGCCAGAAGAAGGCCTACAATGACGATAAGAAAGATTTGGACAAGTGGCTGACCGAACAAAAGCGCCAGGCGAAAATCCGCCGTCAGTTGCAGGAACTGGGATTTGCCTTGCACACTCACAAGATCGTGCAAGGGGATCTGAGGCTGTTCCGCCGATCCTTGGGAACGATGGTCTATGACGGTCTGTTTGTCGGTGAGAAGGACATCCTGGCGCTGTTGAAGAAAGACGTGGATGTTATGGACATGATGGCGCAATGGGATACCTTAGTCGATCCAGCGCAGCGGAAAGAATTTTACCGAGATTTCATGATCGCTCCGATGATGGCCAACCGCGGCCAATTTGATGTGAGCCAATTGATTCTCCGGTTGTCTCATCCGCAGCATATGACCTTGTATCTGGAAGATCATATCGAGCTGGTTATTCCGGCTCAGCAAGCGCAAGTTGAGAATGATGCCCAATTCATCCGCGAGCAGGCCCAAGTGGCGGTTGTGCCTGGCGAAACCAATGAAGACCTGGGGGACATTGCTTCCAGCCGGGGAGGACGAAAACTCATGCAGTCGCTGCCTCTGCCCAACGGGAATGTCTGCGTGGCCTCCATGCCCGAAGAAACCGCCCGCCGCGGGTTCAGGTCGGCCGGTGACCTCGAATGGGGCCTGAACCGATATCGCATCATTAAAGATTGGTTGAAGCACACCTTCGGCCGGCCGCGGATCACGCAATTCATCAGCCCGCGGGGGCAGGAAGCCCTCGCGCATGCCGTGCGCTCCTCTAATCCTCAACGCACCCTGATGATGATCAGCGGCTTCGCCGGGGCAGTGACCAATGATATGCTGGACGAGTTACGATCGGTTAATTTCGCAAGTACCAATAATGTGCGCACGATCCTGACGGTGGAGGCCATCTTCGACGCGATCCGCGCCGATCACGAAGAACCACGAGACCGGGCCAGGCTCGAAGAACTGCAAGAGCACTATACAGAATATGTTCAATCCATTTCGGATCCGAGCTCAGATTATTTAAAGACTCAAACAGCCTTTGCCAACAGTTGCAGTGCGGCGGCAGATGCCAGCGATAAGGCTTATGTCGCTTACCGCCAACATGCGGATGGGGTGAAAACCCAGGGAAGAATCTTTCAGCTTTTGGCGATTGGGAACATGACGGTTAAGGATGCGGTCGAACTGATGGAAGATACCGACAGCAAGGGTTATAAGGCCATCCAGGAAGAAGTTCAATACGATCTCGATAATCGCAAGACCCAACGTGGCGGCAAGCTGGTCAAATTCCGCGCCAGGGCCATGGCGGCCATCCGAGCTCAGAGAACGTTTGGATTCTATATCAAGAAATATGTCTTGGTCCCGCTGGCCGTTCAGATTGCGGCCATTGTGGTGCTTTATTTAGTGTTCCATGTCATCGCCGTCATGGCTGCAACATGGGGGGTTGTCCACCTTTCCTTACTGGGTTTTGAAATTGTCACCATCAATTTCGCTGAGGCTCTGACCTTCAGCCACGTTGTTGCATTCAATCCGATAGACAAAGCCCAAGCCATTCTACCGTTTATTCTCTCGGTCGTCTTGCTCATTGCCCGTCACGAATACGGCCATGATCTGCACGCCTTCATGGTGGGTGATCCTAATAAACAAGGAACAAATGAACCATCTCTTTGGAATTTATTTAAGAATATTCCGCAGTATATAAAACCAATGAATCTTTTCGGGATGGTCTTCTTTGGCGGTCTGGGACAGGGCGGTTCGACGACCATTAATCCCAGAGTTATGAGGAACAAAGGATACCGGTTTGTCGCTTTAGGTGGACCGTTATTCAACATCCTGGGCGCCTTGAGCGGACTTATCCTTTGGGGAGCGATGAGTGTATTGGGTCACTTTGTGACCATCCCGGCCTTGATCATCTGGGGGACTAAGATCCTGATCCTGGTTGACCTTTACTTTGTTATCCCCAACCTCATTCTGGCCATCTCGGTCAAACTTCCGATGATGGGCGACTTGACGTCGGACGCGGCCCATATCTACTTCGGCAAAAAAGCCGTCATGAATGAAGACAAAACAAAGAACCACATACCGTTCTGGTTTAAGATATTCAGCTGGGTTCTACTCGCCGGATTCTTCTATTTCCAATATGCTCATTTTTATCGTTGGGTTAGTGCCATTGGGGCCCGCATGGGATTGACGGCGATCAATCTGCCTGCCCTCCAAATCGCCGCAGCCGGCTTACCGTTGAAGGAAATCATGATCGTGATTGGCATTATTCTCTTGATCGCGATGGTGGTCAAGCTGAGGCACGGAGAACCCGGAAAAGCTACTGCGATATTTTCGTTGTTCGGATTGTGCGTCGGGATTTATCTCCTCATCGGTTCAAACCAGACGTTTACTGTCGGCGCGATGGTGACTGGCTTTATGAAAATTCTGGCAGCTGTTTCTACGACCTTCTTGACCATTGGAATCGTCCTCGCCTTGGCCGTCCTCATCGCTCAATGGGCCTCGAAGCACTCCTCACAAATTAAAGTGAAGGTCACCCGGGTGTTGCTGATCCTCGGGGTCGTGTCCGCGCTCTTAGGCGCTAGCGGAGTCCTCTATCGGCTTCATGCCGCCGGAGAGCCGGTACAGTCTTCACAGACAACGGTTGTTCAGCCTCGCGCCCCGCCGCCAGGGGGCACCACCACGCCGACACCCGCGGCCGCCCAACCACCGGCTCCGGCGACGCAAACCACGCCGACCACGCCGGCGCCTGCCGCTCAATCGTCACCCGCGCCGGTCGCCGGGCAACCGGTCCAGCCGGCGGGAGCCGGGACTCAAGCTCCGCCGTCTCCGACGACACTACAAACCACCCAGCCGCCGGTTGCAAATCCGCCGCAGGCTCCGGATGCCGCGCAAGCGACTGCGAGTTCAGCTGCTGGCCAGGCCTCAGCCCCAGCTCCAGTGCCCCCGCCACCCGCATCCGGCCAGGCCTTTGCTTCTGCGGGGCCGCAAGGCTTGCCAGATCGCACTGATTTATTGATCGTTGCCGACACCGCGAAACTTTCGCAGGATCAAAAGGATGCTCAGTCTCTGCACATTTATACATTGGATGAAATCATCTGGAAGTCAGTGGAGAATCTGAAACGCCGCGCGCAAGCCCCGGACGCCGCAACGAAGGATGCTGCCGCCGTCACCTTGGCCGGGGCTCTGGAGCCCCGCCAGCTGTTCTTTGGGAACGTGGAAAACGGCCGGGTCCTGATGCTCAAGGTTAGCGATGAGCCCAAAATGATCTTCTTCGACAATACTCTGGCGGCGGCCGGCGATAAAGCGGGGGTTGATCCTGCCAAGCGGGTCGATATCACCTATGTTAATCTAACCCGCGATAATAAGGTGTGGTTCAATCTTCCGGGCCACGGCGAATTTGTGGTGGACCAGGAAGGTGTGGCGCAGAAGCAGGTGAATACCCGAGCAAGTGCCGAAAGAAATCCGGCACAGCCGCAAAATAAACCTTCCCCCACCTCGGCCAAAGAAATCGTGTTGGCAATTATCTTGGGAATTGCGCTCATTCTCGCCTGGAATAGTTTCAAGAAAATAAAGCGGACGTACTGGATTAAGAGAATCAAAGAACTCCTGGCGCAAGCAAGAGGAGCGCTTACGGAGGGCAAATGGCCGGAAGCTGGAAAAGCCTTGAAAAAATTGGAAGACAACAACGCGGTTCAGGATATGGAACCAGAGCAAAAGGAGGAAGTCCAATCCCTTCAAGAAGAATGGAATAGACAGAAAAAGGAAAAAGAGGAAGAGCAATTGGGTGCCCGAATACCTCCCGAAATTCTGGGCAGAATGTCGCCTGAGTTTCTGGCCCGGCATATCCGTGCCCGTTTCCATGAACGCATTAAGGCTAACGATGCCGATAAAAATCTAGACCCCGATGAAGCCAAGCATCAATTACGAGTAGTTCAAGAAGAATTGATTGAAGACTTAATGCATTCGGTCATGCTGGATGTCAGTTTGTTGGCCAAGGCGGCCGTCAAGATTTTGGAGGAATTTCTCAAGGCCGAGGAAGCCCAAAAAGACAATCGAGCCAACTCGTGGGCGGGCGAGACGATTTTTGAGGCTATTCGACGGAAGGCAGAGACCTTGATGGCCCAAGGCGAGATCGTAAGAGCACGGATGAATCCCGGCGAGAAATTAGCGGACGGAGATTTGATTATCATTGATCGTCGTGACGGCATGAGGTTGATTTTCGGCGAGCATGCCTTTGGAGAAAACGACGTGCATCCCTATGCCTATGACCTCGGAGGAGGCGGACGGCAAACGATTAATCCACAGGATATTGACCATGGCCTGATTGATAAACTGGTCAAACCTAAGTCGGCGAAGAGTGAAAAGCCGGTGAAGGGTGAAAAGCCAACCAAGCTGGAGCCGAAGGGTAAGGTTAAGACCGGCGTTCCTGAGATCACGCAAGCCGATTTGGTAGGAAAGACGCCGCAGCGCCAGGCCGAGACATTGGCGGATTATGTTATGGCGATATATACACATACTTTTGCTTCCCGAACATTTCGAGACTCGGATGAAAGAGAGCAAATTGGAGAAGATTTCATACAAAGAGTTGAAAAAGAATTTTCAAGCGTGGCCGTGTCATTTGAAGTTTTGGTGCTCACTGTCTTGGAGTTAGTGAAGAGATTACGCGAATCTGAATCTCAAGGCCGCGTCTTCAGTATAACCATTTATCTACCCGTAAGTGCTGTTTCCAATGTGTTATCGAAGAGAATCAGACAGCGGTTAGATGACCGGCAGTTACAGATGGTCCAAGTGCAAGCGAGGGAAACTTTGAATCCTGGGGACTTGGTGATATCGGCTGATTCCTATTCCTACATCATTGTTCCCGGTGGGAATTCAGAGGTCTATCAAGTTTTGTCGTTAGTTTATGGTCGCTTGGTAGAGATTGACAGAACCGAAGTGGAGGATGGCAAGTTTTATCGGCTGGTAGAAGTCAAGAAAGAAGACAAACCCGAAGACAAACCAAAGAGACAAGAGCCGACGCTCTTTAAGGCGGGCGAACGGGTTCAACTGGTATCAACTCGAGCGGCCGATCGTTTGACCGGAACCGTTGTTCGCGATCAGCAACCCGGCGAAACCGAAATTCTGATTCAGCTTGATCCTGGTCAGGATTTTAGTCTCACTTCCATCGACACGATTCAAGTCCATTGGCCGGCTGCCGAGGTCAGACGCCTGGCGCCGTCCCAGCCCAAACCCGAACCCAGAGAAAAAACGATGCCCAAAGAACTGGCCGAGACCCTCGCGCCGGAATTTGAGTTCGATCGGCCTTTGGCCAACCTATTGCCTCGGATCAGCCTTGGACAACTGCGCACGGAACTGGAAACGCATTCCAGAGGCGCTAATGACTTCCAGGATTGGTTGCGTGGTTTAACGCTTCACCAATTAAGAGTAGCTTTGGATCGTCGCGTTCACCGATCTCGTCAGCTTCGGGAGACGATTGAAAACATGGGCCTTCTGGACCTCATTGCTCGCTTCGACAGATATTTGCTTGATGAATTCGAGCGACGCACGCAAGTGGCAGGATATGACGCGCGCCGCCTTGACGATTCCGATGCCATCCAATTGGGAGATGTTCATATTGTTCAAGATGGTGATGCGACGACCGCAGAAGTTGTTATTGACTTCAGTGGGCCCAAAAGCCTACCTATCCTGGCCCGGGTGGGTTATGGCCGCTTGATTGATGTCGGGCCTTGGGATGGGTCCAACGTACGCTTCCGCTTTGGACCCGCGTCCCAGGACAAACCCAAGCCCGCGGACGATGCGAAGACGGAAGAGGAAAAACAAAAGCTGGCAGATTTGACCCGTCAAGTCGAAGCAGCCGAGCGACTGCTTCAGGAGGCCCAGTCCCGGCTTGAGACATCGGCCAGGACGAAGCGGAGCCTGGAGCAAGAAAAGGAAGCTTTACAAAGGCAGCATTCCATTTCCGCCGATCCGACCCAACGGGATTCAGCGCAACAGCAGATCGATGCGGCCCGCGAAGCGCTAAACCAGGCTGTCGACCAGGCCATTCGCGAAGCTTTGGGCCGGGAGGTCGCCGCCCTCCTGGAACGTCTTTCAAGACAGAAGGACCAGCCCGCCACTTCCGATGAAGCTCAGCAGCTGATTGCTGAGGCCAGGAGATTGCTTGAGGACATTCAAGGGAAATTGGCCGGAGCGGTTGCGGGAGCGACCGCCGGAGGGCAATTGGAAGGGAGTGCGGATCAGTCTCGGGAGCAGTTGATCCAGCGCTATACTGCCGCGGAAAACGCCGGTCAATGGGATGAGGCGCTTAGCATCCTTAACGAGGTCGAGTCGCGATTCCCGGAAATGCGGGAAAAAGTCTCGGTCTCCCGTCGGCGAGTGGAAGCAGCAAAGACCCTGACCAGCCCGTGCGCGGCTTGTGTGGTCGAGCATGCTTTCTTCACGTTCGCTCAGGAGCAGGCTATGGCGAATGTGAAGAAAGTCCACCATATATTGGAATTATCTCTTCTTTCTAGTCTTCTTGGTTCCCTGCAAAATGGTACGAATTATAAAACGACGATGGTTGCCTTTGAGGCCAGGGAGGGGGGAGCTTCCGGTAGTGAGTATCCTCGCGTGCCGGCCCGGGATGCCATTACCGGCTATGAGGGGAACGAACCATTAATCGGAGTGATGGTTTATCTGCCGGCGATCGCTTTTGGGGGAAGGGACTTTATGGTCCAAATCACTATTTTATTGCCGGAGTCGGAATTCAACCGGATTAGACCGGCGCTGGAATTTGATCCGGGGGCCATTTACTTCATGGTGAGATCTCATTTCCCTAAAATCTATAAGGAGCTGCAACCTGAGGCGAGATATCCGTTTTTGTTTGTGATCGGTCCACAAAACATTGGCCTGCAGGGAAGAGATCCAGTTTTCCTCAAACCGCTTCAACTGTCTACACATGCCACACGGGAGGCTTTAAGTCGTCGCGTCCAGAACCTGATAGACGGTAAGACGGACGAGGCGACCGGCGCCCTGCCGGAGGGAACCGACGGCGCGAAGACGAAAGAGGAAGAACAAAACTTGGCCGATTTGACCCGGCAGGTTGAGGAGGCCGAACGACAACTTCGGCAGGCCCAAGTCCGGTTAGGCACATTGCAATCTCAACTGACATCTTTGAATCGGCAAAGAGAAGGTCTTCAAACGGAGCATTCGATCCCGTCCGATCCGACACAGCGGCCTTCTCGAGAACAGTATATGGCCGCGTATCGTGTAGAAAGGATGAGAGCTATTGGGGAGACTATTCGAAAATTTTTAAGCGCAAGAGCCAAAGACGGCATAAAACAACTTCGAGAACGAAAGAAATGGTTATTGGACAGGACATTTACTGATTCCATAGATCAAAGGATAAAACGATTGATAGAAATCCAAGACAAAATCGATCATACAGAAATGAATTCGGCTGTACTGTCCTCCTGGCTCGCGGTCATTGCTGCTTTGGTTAATCAGGCTTTGGAAACTGGAGGTGTGAATACTCAATTCTTTGATGAATTCTTAAATCATATCAGTGGATTACAGAATTTTGTTTCATATGTAGAGAATAATCCGATGGAGATAAATCGTCGGTCAATAGACCGTACTCTGGAGCCTATCGCTATACCAGAATTTTTGAAGGATTTTCTTTCAACAGATGTTGAAATGTCAGAGTTCAAATTCGAAAGACGCTTAGCCGCCCAGGAGCAAGTCGTTCAATGGGAGCAACAGATTCCCGAAGTAGAGCAACAGATCGCGGTGCAGCAAAAAGCCGTGGAAGCGGCCGAGGTGGTCTTAGCACTGGCACGTCAGAACCTCTCCGCGGCCTCCACCAAAGGCAAGGAAGGCGAAACCGAGCCCAAAACCAAGCCCAAAACCGACGGCGCGGCGGTGGACAACTCGGGCAGTGGCCCGGCAGCAGCGGCCGCCGAAGAAAGAGCCAAGGCCGAAGAAGCGCAGAGAAAAGCCAAGAAAGAAGCTGAAACGAAAGCTGAGGCTGAAGCCAAGGCCCGCTTGAATCGGCTGGTTGTGGAAGCTCAGTCCAAACTCGAGGAAGTTCGGCAAAAGGCCGCCGGCTTAGGCGAAGGCATGACCGCGGCGGAACTTCGTAAAGTCTGGACGGAAATCCATCGTCTCTCCGGTGAGGTCACCGATATTCATGACGAAGCGGCCTACCGCATTGAACTAACTGATGCGGTGTATCGCGAAGAACGTCGAGCCGAGATTCAAATTGCCTTGAACGCCTTGGTTCCGATCGCTAATTCCGTTTTTGATAGGACCATTAAAGCTGAAGCCGCTGCCGAAAAAGCCGGGCAAGAGGACAGTCGGACCAAAGCGCAATCTATTATTTCGGAAATTGAAAGAATCCAAGTGACGCCTTCTGCCGATCTTCCGGCGATCGGCGGTCAACTGAGAGATATTAAGACAAGAGCGGGAGATATTCCGCCATCACTCAGAGGCGCACTGGACGCGCTTCTGACTTCTACCATTGATACTCTGCGGCAGGTCGCTGCCGAATATTATAACAACGCCAGGGAATCGGAAATTGCCGCCTTTACAAGTTTTGCCCAACCCGGCCAAAGTATTGAAGAAGTTGAGGCCCGTTACAACGAAGCCAGACAAAAGATTCAAGATCTCACCCAAGAACACGATCGCACCTTGGATCAACTCAATTCTGTCGTCATCGATCCGAGCCTGTACCTGGTTCGCTTGTTTATTCGCTTTTTGGGTTGGTTGAAAGAACAGCTGGTTGCCTTGCAACAACAAGAAACTCGAATGGCGCAGAGCGCCGGTGATGCGGCTCAAGTCAGCGCCTTTAAGACAGCCGCTCAAGTTCGCCTGGCTGCCATCGAGCAGGCTTTGGCCCGGGTGACGGTTGTCGGCGAGACGGCTGCTAAAGAAGCGCTCGAGGCGGAAGTGGCGGCGTTTAAGATACGTTTGGATCATTTGGGAGAGGAAACAACCGCTAAGGCCCGGTTGCTTGCCACAGAACGTCAGGTTCAAGCCCTCCTGGAGGAAGCCCGCGCGGCTGTTCGTGCCTTCCCGGTATCATATACGCTGAGAGACCTAAGGAGAGTAAGTCGTGATATTTACAGAAAAGTATCCGATGCCAACGATGCGCAAAACCAAGCCCGGGGGATGAAATTGATCGACACGGCTTATCAAAGAGACACATTGAGTCGTATAAGCCGGTTGGTTGAGGAACTACGGAATTTCAGTGGCGATATCGATCGAAGAGTGAAAGAAACCCAAGACAGGGTAGACCCTTGGATCATTGCCCGGGCGCAGCAAGAGCTGATGACCATCGGCCAGGAGCCGTTGGCCGGGTTCATTGGTTCCATCCGAAGCAATTCTTCACCGGAGGAAGAGGCAGCGGCCGATGCGCAGTCGGTTGTAATGATCCTCGCTGCCGAAACGCCCGAGCAGAAATTCAACTTGCTCGTTCTTCGCATGGGCCAAAAGCATTCTTACGAATCCGGCCACAGCTCCGGGGCTATCTACGAATCTTATTACGCCCAGATCGCCGAAAATCTTTTGAGCTTCCTTAATATTGAGGTGAACGTTCAGGCGGTGCTGAAAGAGATCATCGATGCCCGCCAAGAAGCAGAAGTCAGAGCAGCGGCGAAGAAGGCTCGGCAAGAGGCAGAGGCCAGAGCCGCGGAAGAGAAGGCCCGTCAAGAAGCTAAAGCCGCAAAAGAAAAGGCCCATCAGGAAGCTGAGGCAAGAGCCGCGGAAGAAAATGCCCGTCAGGAGGAAGCTAAAGCCGCGGAAGAAAAGGCCCGTCAGGAAGCTCAGGCAAAAGCCGCGGAAGCAGAAGCTAAAGCCGCAGAAGAAAAAGCTCATCAGGAAGCTCAGGCAAGAGCCGCGGAAGCAGAAGCTAAAGCCGCAGAAGAAAAGGCCGGGCAGGAAGCAAAGGCTAAAGCCGCGGAAGAAGAAACTCGTCAGGAGGCAAAAGCTCCAACCGTCCCAGCAGCACTACAAGAACCACCTGATACGACTGATAGAAGAACTCCTTGGAGCATTCAGATTATTGAATGGGTTATTTTCATCGCTGGCGCTATCTTGACCGGTCAAGTCCTGGGGCTGGCAATTATCTTTATCCATCCAGCCCAAAGTCATTGGCTCTTTAAGGTTCTGGTC